>NZ_JBGCCK010000056.1:0-1041 GCF_041262525.1 Streptacidiphilus sp. MAP12-20 | reverse complement strand
CGGATGCCCGCCCCGTTCGGCCTGATCCGCTACGGCGTCGCCCCCGACCACCCCCGGATCAAGGGCATCATCACCGCGCTGCACCAGGTCCTCGACAAGCCGCAGATACGCCTCTTCGGGAACGTCGACTACCCCGGTGACCTCTCCCTCGACGAGCTGCACCAGTTCTACGACGCCGTCGTCTTCGCGACGGGTGCGAACGCCGACCGCGCGCTCGACCTCCCCGGCATCGACCTGGACGGCTCCTACGGCGCGGCGGACTTCGTCTTCTGGTACGACGGTCACCCCGACGTCCCGCGTGACTGGCCGCTGACGGCCGAGAAGGTCGCCGTGCTGGGCGTCGGGAACGTCGCGCTCGACGTGGCCCGGGTGCTGGCCAAGACGGCGGACGAGCTGCTGCCGACGGAGATCCCGGCCAACGTCTACGAGGGCCTCAAGCAGAACAAGGCCCTGGAGGTGCACGTCTTCGGGCGTCGGGGCCCGGCGCAGGCGAAGTTCAGCCCGATGGAGCTGCGCGAGCTCGACCACTCGCCGAACATCGAGGTCATCGTCGACCCCGAGGACATCGACTACGACGAGGGCTCGATCGCGACCCGGCGCGGCAACAAGCAGGCCGACATGGTCGCCTCGACGCTGGAGAACTGGGCCATCCGGGACGTCGGCGACCGGCCGCACCGGCTCTACCTGCACTTCTTCGAGTCGCCCGTGGAGGTGCTCGGCGAGGACGGCAGGGTCGTCGGACTGCGGACGGAGCGGACCGAGCTGGACGGGACCGGGAACGTCCGGGGGACGGGGCAGTTCAAGGACTGGGACGTCCAGTCGGTCTACCGTGCGGTCGGCTACTACTCGGAGGAGCTGGCGAAGCTGCCCTTCGACGTCGGCTCGGGCACGGTTCCGCACGAGGCGGGGCGCGTCGTGCCGTCGACCTACGTGACGGGCTGGATCAAGCGCGGCCCGGTGGGCTTGATCGGCCACACCAAGGGCGACGCGAACGAGACCGTCGCCTCCCTCCTGGCGGACCACGCGGCGGGCCTCCTTTCG
>NZ_JBGCCK010000055.1:0-1086 GCF_041262525.1 Streptacidiphilus sp. MAP12-20 | reverse complement strand
TGTATTGACCACGAGCGTTGTTGACGGTCCTGGGGGCTTGATCATGACGAAGACCTCCGGTGTGGTGGAGGTGTCTAGGCTTCACCGCACGCACGGAGGTCTTCGTGTCCCACCGTAATGCCCGGTTGACCGTGTTCGGAAGGCGACTCCTGATCGAGCGGGTGCAGGCGGGCCGTCCTGTCGCGCACGTCGCCGCGGAGATGGGCGTCTCCCGCGCCACCGCCCACAAGTGGGTCCGCCGGTGGCGCGAGGAAGGCGAGGCCGGGCTGGAGGACCGCCCGAGCCGCCCGCACACCACCCCGCACCGGACCGTTCCCGACACCGAGGCGCGAGTCTGTCGGCTGCGGACCGAACGCAAACTCGGGCCGGCCCGCATCGGACCCATCCTGGGCCTGCCCGCTTCCACCGTCCACCGCGTCCTGGTCCGCCACGGACTCAACCGCCTGTCCCACCTGGACCGCCCCACCGGCCAGGTCATCCGCCGCTACGAACGTTCCCGCCCGGGCGAGCTCGTCCACGTCGACATCAAGAAACTCGGCAACATCCCCGACGGCGGCGGCCACCGGGTCATCGACCGCCAGGCCGGCGAGGCCCACAGGCTGGCCACGACCACGGACCGCACCGCGAGCGGCAGTCCCAGGATCGGCTACGGCTTCCTCCACACCGCCCTCGACGACCACACCCGGCTGGCCTACACCGAGATCCTGGCCGACGAGCGCAAACACACCGCCACCGCGTTCTGGACCCGCGCCCAGGCCTTCTTCGCCGACCTCGGAATCACCGTCGAACGGGTGCTGACCGACAACGGCTCCTGCTACAAGTCCCACGCCTGGCGCGACACCCTCCACGCGGCCGGGATCGTCCACAAACGCACGCGCCCCTACCGCCCGCAGACAAACGGCAAGGTCGAGCGCTTCCACCGCACCCTGGCCGACGAATGGGCCTACCTCCGCCCCTACGCGACAAACCAGGAACGAGCGAACGCGCTACCCGGCTTCCTCCACCGCTACAACTACCATCGCTGCCACACCGCACTCGGAGGCCAAACCCCCATCAGCCGAGTCAACAACGCTGCGGATCAATACA
>NZ_JBGCCK010000054.1:0-1257 GCF_041262525.1 Streptacidiphilus sp. MAP12-20 | reverse complement strand
CTAGTAGATTGTCGCGGCTAAGTGTCTTTCTGATTGGTGGAGTTGGGCAGAATCCTCCTGTCGCTTCCTTTCGGCCGTCAGGGGTGCCGTGTCCTCACAGAAGAAGTATCCGGTTGCGCTCAGCATTGAAGATCGTCGGGCGTTGGAGCGGGTGACGACGACGGGGGTTCGCAGCGCGTCGATGATCAGGCGGGCGCGGGTGCTGCTCGCGTTGGACACGGCGGTCGGCGAGGTCGCTCCGCGGGCGGTGATCGCGGAGCGGGCCGGGGTCTCGTGCGATTCGGTCCGCCTGATCTCGAAGCGGTACGCGGAGACCGGGGGCGATGTGTGGGCCACGGTCGGCCGCAAGGAACGCGCCCTGCCGCCGGTGCCCTCCGCGGTGACAGGCGAGGTCGAGGCGAGGCTGATCGCGCTGGCCTGCTCGACGCCGCCGAAGGGACACGCCCGGTGGTCGCTGCGTCTGCTGGAGAAGCACGTCGCGCTGGTCGAGGACATCCCGGATCTGGACCACTCCACCATCGGCCGGGTCCTAAAAAAACGAAACTGCGCCCTCATGTGAAGAAGTGCTGGACCATCCCGCCGGCGGCGAACGCCGCCTTCGCCGCGGCGATGGAGGACGTCTTGGCGGTCTACCTCCGGCCCCTCGATCCGGCGCGCCCGGTGGTGTGCATGGACGAGAAGCCGTACCAGCTGCTGGGCCACGTCCGCGATCCGCTGCCCGCGCGGCCGGGCCGTGACCGGCGAGAGGACAACGAGTACGTCCGCGCGGGGACCTGCTCGATCTTCTGCTGGGTCGAGCCGCTGCGAGGATGGCGGCGCGTGGACGCCCAGGCCCGCCGGACCAGGGTCGACTGGGCGCACCAGGTCGAGCAGTTGCTGACCGTGGACTATCCCGACGCCGAGACCGTGGTGCTGGTGATGGACAACCTCAACACCCACAGCACCGCCTCGCTCTACGAGGCGTTCGACCCGGCGAAGGCCTTCGCCCTGGCCCAGCGCCTGGAGATCCACCACACCCCCAAACACGGGTCCTGGCTCAACATCGCCGAGATCGAACTCTCCGCCCTCAGCCGCCAGTGCCTGGACCGCCGCATCAACGACCTCGCCGTCCTGAACACCGAACTCGCCGCCTGGCAGCAACACACCAACAACAACCAGCGCCAAGTCGACTGGCACTTCACCACCGACGACGCACGCGTGAAACTACGCCACCTCTACCCAGTACAGCGAACTTAAGCCGCGACAAACTACTAGTCA
>NZ_JBGCCK010000053.1:0-1521 GCF_041262525.1 Streptacidiphilus sp. MAP12-20 | reverse complement strand
TCAGCAAGCCGAAGCCCTTACGGGCAGACCCTGACCGGGTGAAAATCGGGTTGGTGGCCGTCTGGCCGACGTCGTGCCGCCTTGGCGCGTTCCGAGCCCGTGGGTCAGTAGGACGCTGGGGGTCCACCGACAGGCACCCGGAAATGTTGCTCCGAGCACGCGAATCAGACTCTTACGCCTGCGGACCCCTGCCGGACGGCCACGCGCTCGCGGCTGTCGAGGGAGGGAGGTGCCGGGGCGATGGACGTGATCCACGAACGGTGTGCGGGGATCGACATCAGCAAGGTCGATGTGAAGGTGTGCGTTCGGGTGCCCAGCACCGGGAAGCGGCGCCGCAGCGAGGTCCGCACCTTCCCGGCGGTCACCAGTGGACTGCTGGCGATGCGGGACTGGCTGTTGGCCGAGGGCGTGACCGTGGTCGGCATGGAGGCCACCGGCGTCTACTGGAAGCCGGTGTTCTACCTGCTGGAACACGACATGGAGTGCTGGCTGCTGAACGCCCGCCACATGAAGTCGGTCCCCGGCCGCAAGACGGACGTGAAGGACTCCGAGTGGATCGCCCGCTTGGTCGAGTACGGGCTGGTCCGGCCCAGCTTCGTGCCGCCGGAGCCAATCCGGCAGCTGCGAGACCTGACCCGCTACCGCACCGAGGTCGTCCGCGAACGCACCCGCGAGATCCAGCGCGCCGAGAAGCTGCTCGAGGACGCCGGCATCAAGCTCTCCAGCGTGGTCTCCGACCTGATGGGCAAGTCCGGCCGCGACATGATGGACGCCCTGATCGCCGGGGAGCGCAGCCCCGGGCGGCTGGCCGACCTGGCCAAGGGCGCCCTGCGCCGCCGGACCGCCGACCTGGTCGAGGCCCTGACCGGCCGCTTCACCGACCACCACGCGTTCTTGTTGCGGGCGATGCTGGACCGGATCGACGCCTGCACCGCGATGGAGGCCCGCCTGGGCGGGCGGATCGACGAGCAGGTACGGCCCTTTCGCCGCCGCATCGACCTGCTGGTCACCATCCCCGGAGTGAGCACCCGCACCGCAGAGGTGATCCTCGCGGAGATCGGCGCCCAGATGGCGCGCTTCCCCACGGCCGGGCACCTGGCCTCCTGGGCCGGGGTCTGCCCCGGCAACCACGAGTCCGCCGGCAAGAGCCCCACCGGGAAGACCCGGCACGGCGACCCCTGGCTCAAGGCCGCCCTCGGACAGGCGTCGGTCGCCGCGTCCCGCACCAAGGACACCTACCTTGCCGCCCGCTTCCGGCGACTGGTCGGCCGTCGCGGCAAGAAGCGCGCGCTAGTCGCCCTGGAGCACTCCATCCTCGTGGCCGTCTGGCACATGTTCACCGACGACGCCGAGTACGCCGACCTCGGCGGCGACTACTTCCTCGAACGCACCGGCAAGACCAGAGCGACCCGACGGCTCGTCAGCCAACTGAACCAACTCGGCTACCAAGTCAACCTCCAACCCATCGGGACGCCCTGAACAGCGGAAACGGTCACGAAGCGGGGATTTTCGAATCAGGCG
>NZ_JBGCCK010000052.1:0-1950 GCF_041262525.1 Streptacidiphilus sp. MAP12-20 | reverse complement strand
TTGTCCTACTTCGGTTGATGCTTGACACTGCGGCTTCAGTTGATGCTTGACACCTGTCAGCTGACATAGCTTCCTGACGATCGGTCAACGATCTCCAGGGAGGCCATGTTGGCACTGGTGGAGTTGAGCATCATGGAACAGCGCTACCGCGCTGTCATCGAGATCGAGAACGGCAGCCCGGTGACCGAGGTCGCCGCGCGCTACGGCGTCTCACGGCAAACCGTCCACACCTGGAAGAACCGCTACCTGCAGGGCGGACTGGCCGCCCTGGCCGACCACTCGCACCGTCCCCGGGCCTGCCCTCACCGCACCAGCGCGGAGATCGAGGCCGTCGTGTGCGAGATGCGCCGCCAGCACCCCGCCTGGGGACCCGCCCGTTTGGCCTTTGAGCTGGGCCGCAAGGGCGTCAGCCCGGTCCCTTCGCAGGCCACGCTGTACCGCATCCTGGTCCGCAACACCCTGATCACACCGGGCCAACGCCGCCGCCCCCGCTCCTCCTACACACGCTGGCAACGCGACGCACCCATGCAGCTGTGGCAGATGGATCTCATGGGCGGGGTCTTCCTGGCCGACGGCACCGAACTGAAACTCCTCAGCGGCATCGACGACCACTCCCGCTTCGCGGTCATCGCCCACCTGCTGCCCCGTGCCTCCGCCCGCGGCGTGTGCACCGCCTTCGCCACCGCCATGCGCCGCCACGGCATCCCCGAGGAGGTCCTGACCGACAACGGCAAGCAGTTCACCGGCCGCTTCACCCGACCACGCCCCGTCGAAGTCCTCTTCGAACGCATCTGCCGCGAGAACGGCATCACCACCCGCAACACCGCCATCCGCTCACCCACCACCACCGGCAAGGTCGAACGCTGGCACCGCACCGTACGCGAGGAATTCCTGGCCACCCACGACCCCTTCCCCACCCTGGCCGCCGCCCAGGCAGCCCTGGACACCTGGATCACCCTCTACAACACCACCCGCCCCCACCAGGCCCTGAACATGGCCAGCCCCGCCACCGCCTTCCACCGAGCCCCAGTGCCCAACGACCAGGCCCAGCCGGAACCGGTGCCGCTGAAGCTCCCCGCCGAACTGGCCCCCGCACCCACCCCGACCGGCCCGCAACCCGACCAGCCCGGCCCCAACACCCCCGTCCCGCCGGTCACCGCCGTCGAGTTCACCGTCACCGTCCCGGCCAGCGGCAACCTGGGCGTCCTGGGTCAGCAGCTCTGGCTCGGCCGCTCCCGCGCCGCCACCCAGCTCACCATCTGGGTCGACGGCACCACCCTGCACGCCTTCGACGGCACCCGCTGCCTCAAAACCCGCCCCCTGCCCCTGACCGGGGCCCAACTCACCCGCCTGCGACGCCAGGACGGCGCCCGCCCCGGCCGACCCGCACCCTCCAACGCCCTTCCCCCCGGCCCCCTACCCCCGGACGCCGTCATCGAGGTCCACCGCACCGTCAACCGGGGCGGATGCGTCGCACTGGGCGGCACACAGTTCAGCGTCGGAATGCCCCTGGCCGGCCACCGGGTCGTGCTGCGGCTCGACGCCCACCTCGTCCACGTCATCACCGACGGCCAGCTCCGACGCACACTACCCAGCCCACTCACCCCAGCCGCCCGCAGCCGCCTGCACGGCGCACGCCTGGCCGGCCCACCCCCGCAACCCGAACCCACCCTCCAGGTCACCCGAGTCGTCTCCGGACAGGGCACCCTCCACATCGCCGGCTGCAAACTCCAGATCGGCACCTCCCACCGCGGCAAAGTCGTCACCGTCACCGTCCAGGACACCCACTTCCGCATCACGGACGGCGACACCGACCTCGGCACCTACCCCCGCACAAAAATCCAGGAGGTTAGCCGCCGCCGCGCCAGCGGGCATATCGACTACGGAACCTAGCCCCCGTGTCAACCATCACCCGAAGCCAAACCGTCAAGCATCAACCGAAGAACGACA
>NZ_JBGCCK010000051.1:0-2392 GCF_041262525.1 Streptacidiphilus sp. MAP12-20 | reverse complement strand
TCAGAACAACACAGTGGACGCGTAGCAACTATGGACAAGCCCTCGGCCTATTAGTACCGGTCAGCTCCACCCCTTACAGGGCTTCCACATCCGGCCTATCAACCCAGTCGTCTACTGGGAGCCTTACCCCATCAAGTGGGTGGGAGTCCTCATCTCGAAGCAGGCTTCCCGCTTAGATGCTTTCAGCGGTTATCCCTCCCGAACGTAGCCAACCAGCCATGCCCTTGGCAGGACAACTGGCACACCAGAGGTTCGTCCGTCCCGGTCCTCTCGTACTAGGGACAGCCCTTCTCAAGACTCCTGCGCGCGCAGCGGATAGGGACCGAACTGTCTCACGACGTTCTAAACCCAGCTCGCGTACCGCTTTAATGGGCGAACAGCCCAACCCTTGGGACCTACTCCAGCCCCAGGATGCGACGAGCCGACATCGAGGTGCCAAACCATCCCGTCGATATGGACTCTTGGGGAAGATCAGCCTGTTATCCCCGGGGTACCTTTTATCCGTTGAGCGACGGCGCTTCCACAAGCCACCGCCGGATCACTAGTCCCTGCTTTCGCACCTGCTCGACCCGTCGGTCTCACAGTCAAGCTCCCTTGTGCACTTACACTCAACACCTGATTGCCAACCAGGCTGAGGGAACCTTTGGGCGCCTCCGTTACATTTTAGGAGGCAACCGCCCCAGTTAAACTACCCACCAGACACTGTCCCTGATCCGGATCACGGACCCAGGTTAGACATCCAGCACGACCAGAGTGGTATTTCAACGTCGACTCCACGACAACTGGCGTTGCCGCTTCACAGTCTCCCACCTATCCTACACAAGCCGAACCGAACACCAATATCAAGCTATAGTAAAGGTCCCGGGGTCTTTCCGTCCTGCTGCGCGAAACGAGCATCTTTACTCGTAATGCAATTTCACCGGGCCTATGGTTGAGACAGTCGAGAAGTCGTTACGCCATTCGTGCAGGTCGGAACTTACCCGACAAGGAATTTCGCTACCTTAGGATGGTTATAGTTACCACCGCCGTTTACTGGCGCTTAAGTTCTCAGCTTCGCCCCACCGAAATGGAGCTAACCGGTCCCCTTAACGTTCCAGCACCGGGCAGGCGTCAGTCCGTATACATCGCCTTACGGCTTCGCACGGACCTGTGTTTTTAGTAAACAGTCGCTTCTCGCTGGTCTCTGCGGCCACCCCCAGCTCAGGAAGTAAATTCCATCACCAGGCGTGGCCCCCCTTCTCCCGAAGTTACGGGGGCATTTTGCCGAGTTCCTTAACCATAGTTCACCCGAACGCCTCGGTATTCTCTACCTGACCACCTGAGTCGGTTTGGGGTACGGGCCGCCATGAAACTCGCTAGAGGCTTTTCTCGACAGCATAGGATCATCCACTTCACCACAATCGGCTCGGCATCAGGTCTCAGCCTCATGTGTGGCGGATTTGCCTACCACACGGCCTACACCCTTACCCCGGGACTACCACCGCCCGGGCTGGACTACCTTCCTGCGTCACCCCATCGCTCAGCTACTACAAGCTCGGGTCACCGGCTCCACCACTCCCCCTTGTCCGAAGACTCCGGGGCGGCTTCACGGGCTTAGCATCACCTGGTTCGCCGTTGGCGCTTCAAAGCGGGTACGGGAATATCAACCCGTTGTCCATCGACTACGCCTGTCGGCCTCGCCTTAGGTCCCGACTTACCCTGGGCAGATCAGCTTGACCCAGGAACCCTTGGTCAATCGGCGCAAGAGTTTCCCACTCTTGTATCGCTACTCATGCCTGCATTCTCACTCGTGAACCGTCCACCACTGGATTCCTCCGCGGCTTCACCCGGCACACGACGCTCCCCTACCCATCCATGCACCCGTTGGGGCTATAGCATGAATGACACGGCTTCGGCGGTGTACTTGAGCCCCGCTACATTGTCGGCGCGGAATCACTTGACCAGTGAGCTATTACGCACTCTTTAAAGGGTGGCTGCTTCTAAGCCAACCTCCTGGTTGTCTCTGCGACTCCACATCCTTTCCCACTTAGCACACGCTTAGGGGCCTTAGCCGGTGTTCTGGGCTGTTTCCCTCTCGACCATGGAGCTTATCCCCCACAGTCTCACTGCCGCGCTCTCACTTACCGGCATTCGGAGTTTGGCTAAGGTCAGTAACCCGGTGGGGCCCATCGCCTATCCAGTGCTCTACCTCCGGCAAGAAACACGCGACGCTGCACCTAAATGCATTTCGGGGAGAACCAGCTATCACGGAGTTTGATTGGCCTTTCACCCCTAACCACAGGTCATCCCCCAGGTTTTCAACCCTGGTGGGTTCGGTCCTCCACACGGTCTTACCCGCGCTTCAACCTGCCCATGGCTAGATCACTCCGCTTCGGGTCTTGGGCGCGCGACT
>NZ_JBGCCK010000050.1:0-4135 GCF_041262525.1 Streptacidiphilus sp. MAP12-20 | reverse complement strand
CGACCGCGAACGGCACCGCCACCAACTCCCCGGGCTTCCTGTCGGGCAACCTGATCCAGGTCCCGATCCACATCCCGGTCAACGTCTGCGGCAACTCCGTCAACGTGATCGGCGCGCTGAACCCGGCGTTCGGCAACTCGTGCGAGAACAAGCCCTGCTGATCCGCCCTCGGCGAGCAGGACTCCGCCGTCCCCAGCGCGTCGGTCGCGCCGGGGACGGCGGGCCCCGTTCCGGATCTGGAGACCACCCATGAACACCGCCAGAGCAGCTGCCCTCGGCACCCTCTTCCTTACCGTGGCGGGCATCGCTGCGGCGTCCCCCGCCTCCGCGACCACGACGACGGCCGAGCAGCGGCCGGGCGCGGCGCTCCAGCCGCCGGCCGTGGCCCCCGCGGTCGCCGGCCTGACCGGCGCGGTCCCCTACGTGGTCCGCCCCGCGAAGGACTTCCGCCTCGACCCCCTGGCGAACTCGGCAGCCGACCCGCTGAACAATGGCGTGGCCCTGCAGCCGGACTCCCCCCACGCCGCCCCGGTCTCGACCCTCCCGGTCACCTCCCCGCTGAGCGGTGGCGGCGGCTTGTCCAGCTTGCCGCTGGTGGGCAGCGCAGCGGGCCTGCTCCCTGGCTGAGCCCCCGCACAGACCTCCGCCGGACCCTGCCTTCCTCCTCCTTCGGCAGGGCCCGGCGGATCCATTTTCTGTTCGGCAGCCAGTTGCACTATCTAGGGGCGCGGGGAACTGAGCGACAAGCCACCGGCATGCGGAGGGTCCTCAACGTGCAGGGCCATCCGCGCAGGGTGGTTTCTCGCGCAGTTCCCCGCGCCCCTGGAGGGTGCAACTGAGCGTCAGCCGTTAGCCGCGCGCAGCGTCCAGCGCGCCCTTCGCGCTGGCGACGACGTCCTGGACCGGCTTGATGAGGTTGGCGTCAGGGGTTCGCTGGTCGAACGAGAGCTGGCCGCCGGGGGCGCTCTGCAGGGTCGGCGGGGTGACCGAAGGCTGCAGGCGGGTCAGGTCCAGCTGCGGGAGCTCCTGCGACGCCGGCGCAGCCATCGCGCGGCCCTGGTAGGTGACCGGGTGGCCCAGCCCCAGCGCCGAGCTGACCGCCTTCAGCGGGGCCGCAGGAACGGCCAGGCGCGTGCCGCCGTCGTGGACCGTGCCGTCCGCCGAGGGCATCGGCGCGATGACGCCCAGCTCCGGGGTGCGGGACGCGGAGTTGAGCGAGGGCACCAGCGGGTCGGGGATCAGGGCGTGGGTGTCACGGCCGGCGGTCGGCGGCTCCAGCGGCATGGCCGGGATGCTGCCCTGCACGCCGCTGTCCGAGTGCTTGCCCGTCACATGCTGCACCAGCGTGCCCAGCGGGATGCCGAAGGGCACCTGCATCCGGCCCACGGACTGCTGCAGCGCCTCCTGCTGGTGCGGGCTGAGCGGTGCCGCCTGCGCGCTGTTCGCGCTCACCGCGGCAAGGACCGGCGCCGCGCAGGCCGCCAGCGCGACCGCCGTTCCACGGAGGGACTTGTTCATCGTGACGCTCATTCCTGTCTGGACATGGGTTGAGGTCGATTCAACAGCCTTGCACCACACGCTCCTTACCCGATCCACCCGGACGGCCCAACCCTTCCTGGCGCATTCCCTCCAGCGCGATGCGAATTCCGCCGAACGAGTGAGATGAGGGCCTACGGAGGGGTTGTCGGATTCCCCCGATCGGAGCCGCAACCAGTGGCTTTGGATTTCGTTGATTTCTTTGCCAGCACGACGGATTGATAGCTGTTCAGAAAGGCGCGCAGCAATGCTCAAGAAGTCCCTCGCCGGTGTCGGAATCGCCGCGGCCGCGTTCGCCGCGAGCGTGTCCCCCGCCATGGCCATCGGCAACTCGGACGGCATGGCCAGCTCGGTGGAGGGCCCCGGCGGCACCAACGTCACGGGCACCTGGGGCAACGAAAGCCCCAACTTCCACTTCCTGGACAACCCCAACATCTGCCTGCCCGAGGTCCACCACGTGCAGGTCGGCCTCGTGCCGGTCCAGGTCGACGTGCCGGTCGGCAACCAGCAGCTGCACCAGACCTGCAACATCGGCCAGGCCACGCAGACCTCGGGCGACGGGGCGCTGTCGCACCTGATCGGCTGAGCGGTCCCCGCAGTCCGCAGCACCCCGAAGTAGCGCAGTACCCGCAGCACCCGCAGTACTGATCCGAACCAGAACCCATCAGGAGAGAATCCCGTGATCAAGAAGTCTCTGGCCGCTGTCGGCCTCGCCGTCTCCGCGCTGGCCGTCACCGCCGGCCCGTCCTTCGCCATCGGCGACAGCGACGGCATGGCGATGTCGACCCAGGGTGCCGGCGGCACCGACATCACCGGCACCTGGGGCGACAAGAGCCCCAACTTCCACACCGCGGACAACCCGAACATCTGCCTGCCGGAGATCCACCACGTCCAGGTCGGCCTCGTGCCGGTCCAGGTCGACGTGCCGGTGCTGAACCAGCAGGGCCACCAGATCTGCAACGTCGGCCAGACCACGCAGACCTTCGGCGACGCCCCGCTCAGCCACCTGATCGGCTGATCCCGCTCAGCTCTGCCCGGCCGATAAGAATCGAGAAGGACCCATGCTGAAGAAGGCCCTCGCCTACGCGGGTGTCGCGGTCGCCGCGATCGCCGCCACGGCGACGCCCGCCTCCGCCCTCGGGGACGCGGACGGCTCCGCCGTCTCGTCCCAGGGTGCCGGCGGCACCAACGTCACCGGGACGTGGGGCGACAACAGCCCCAACTTCCACTTCCTGGACAACCCCAACATCTGCCTGCCCGAGATCCACCACGTGCAGGTCGGCCTGCTGGTCCCCGTCCAGGTGGACGTCCCGGTCGGCAACCAGCAGCTGCACCAGGTCTGCAACGTCGGCCAGGCGACGCAGTCCACCGGCGACGGTGCGGCTTCGCACCTCGTCGGCTGACCCTCCGGGTTCCACACAGGGTGAGGCCCCCGGGAGTTCTCCTCCCGGGGGCCTCACCCTTCGGTGCGTGGTGGTCAGCGGTCGCGCAGCTGCTGGGCGACCTCGACGGCCCAGTAGGTGAGGATCTGCTCGGCACCGGCGCGGCGGATCGAGGTCAGCGTCTCCAGGATCATCCGGTCCCTGTCGATCCAGCCGTTCGCGGCAGCCGCCTCGACCATCGCGTATTCGCCGGAGACCTGGTACGCGGCGACCGGCACGGGGCTGTGGTCGGCGACCTCGCGCAGCACGTCGAGGTAGGCCATCGCGGGCTTCACCATCACCAGGTCCGCGCCCTCGGCGACGTCCAACTCCAGCTCACGCAGCGCTTCGCGGGCGTTGGCGGGGTCCTGCTGGTAGCTCTTGCGGTCACCCTTGAGGGATGACCCGACGGCCTCGCGGAACGGGCCGAAGAAGGCGGAGGCGTACTTCGCGGTGTAGGCGAGGATCGACACGTCCTGATGCCCGGCCTCGTCCAGCGCCTGGCGGACGACGGCAACCTGACCGTCCATCATCCCGGAGGGCCCGACCATGTGGACCCCGGCATCGGCCTGCACGCGGGCCATCTCGGCGTAGCGGAGCAGGGTCGCGTCGTTGTCGACGCTGCCGTCCGCGGCGAGGACGCCGCAGTGGCCGTGGTCGGTGTATTCGTCCAGGCAGAGGTCCGACATGACGACGACCTGGTCCCCGACCTCGGCAACGACGTCGCGGATGGCCTGCTGCAGGATCCCGTCGGGATTGGTCCCCTCGGAGCCGACGGCGTCCTGCACGGCGGGCACGCCGAACAGCATGATTCCGCCGACGCCGGCGGTCGCGGCCTCGACGGCTGCCTTCTTGAGGGTGTCAGGCGTGTGCTGAACGATTCCCGGCATCGAAGCGATCGGGACCGGCTGCTGGATGCCCTCCCGCACGAACATCGGCGCGATCAGCTCCGCCGGGTGCAGGCGTGTCTCCGCGACGAGCCGACGCACAGCGGGGGTGGCACGCAGCCGTCGGGGGCGGATGTACGGACTTTCGATTCCCATTGCTGCGCCTTCTCCTCTTGGCTTGACCATGCAACCACCGAGGGGCGCGGGGAACTGCGCGAGAAACCACCCTGTGCGGATGGCCCTGCTCGCTGAGCGACCCACCACCTGGGGTGGCTTGTCGCGCAGTTCCCC
>NZ_JBGCCK010000049.1:0-5700 GCF_041262525.1 Streptacidiphilus sp. MAP12-20 | reverse complement strand
CCGGCCCGTTCCGACGAGTGAAACTCTAGCTGATTTCCTCGGCGACAACCAAATCCATCAACCAGTCCCACAATCCCAGAAAATGGCAGCACGAATCGTTCGCTCGTGCGATCAGTTTCAAGGGGTTCGTCGCCTCTGGACCCGCAACCGCAGGCAGGGCAACTCGGAGAACACTACGTGCCCCGACGGCCGGAGTCAAACAGTCGGGTAGGGCTGCCAACCGTGCGTGCTCACGGTGATGGTCCCTGCCGGGAGCTTCAGTTCGATCGGCTGCCCGAAGACTCCCTCATCGGTCTCGACATAGCCGACTCCGGACAGCGTCAGGACGCGCCAGGTCGCCTTGCGTGGATCGATGACGAGGTAGGTCGGGATCCTGTGCAAGGCGTAGAGCTCCCGCTTGGTCCGCAGGTCATCCTTCGCCGAACTCGGCGACACGACCTCGGCGACCGCCTGCACCAGCGAAGCCGGCCAGTCCCTCACTTGCATGGGGATGTCCTCGGAGGCGATGAAGACCACGTCGGGGCGCGGCTTCCCATCAGTGTCAAGGTCCATGCCACGCTCACCCCATGCCTCGACGGCTGGGAAGTCCTGGCGGGTGACGTTGCGAATGATGAAGTCGTGGAGCGTCGTCGGGTTGGCCTGCATGATGATCTGGCCGCCGAAGTACTGCGCGGTCAGACCGTCCGGGACCTCGAGCTCTTCCCAGGCCCGGTCCATGTCCGTCTGCTCGCTCATACGGCCAGCGTACAGAAATCGCGCCCAGGCAGACCGAAGTCACCGCACCCCCATCGACTTCCCAGATTTTTGCCTCTCCGGCAATCTTGCCATCTTGGCAAGATTTGCTACTGTGGCTGGCATGACCCAGGAACACGTCGTCAGTGCCCACCTCGGACTGCGCGAGCGCAAGAAGCGGGAGACCCGCGTCGCGTTGAGTCAGGCCACCATCGGGCTCTGTGTTCAGCGGGGGTGGGACAACGTCACCGTGGAGGACATCGCCTCCGCCGCGAACGTGTCCGTGCGCACCTTCCGCAACTACTTCTCCAGCAAGGCCGAGGCGATCGCCGCCAGCCATCTGGAGCGCATGCTGCGGATCGCCGACTCACTGCGCGCGCAGCCGGCCGCCGAGCCCTTGTGGGAGTCGATCGCCCGGGTCGTGCAAGCCGAGTTCGTGCCGCAGGGGGAAGCCAGCGTGAACGCTCCACGCGACCAGCGGTGGATCGACGGGCTACGGCTCATGTTGGCGGAGCCGGCCTTGCAGGGCGAGGTGGTCAAGGCGAACGCGGCGGCGCAGGAGGAGCTGGCCAGGGCGATCGCCGAGCGAACCGGTACCGATGTGACCCGGGACGCGTACCCGAAGCTGGTCGCCGCAGTGGTCGGCGCCGGCAGTGCGGTGGCCGTGGAGCACTGCATGCGTCCGGATCCGCCCGCGCCGCTCGCCGTGACACTGCGCGAGGTGTTCGAGCAGATCGCTGTCGGGCTTCCCACTCCGTAACAGAACAAGCGGATGACTCATGCCTGGCCGGGACCGGCCCGGCCGATCTGTCCTGCTCTCTTCCGTCCACTCAAGAGGGGACATGCTCGTGATCAAGGATGTCGTCATCGTCGGAGGCGGCCCGAACGGGCTGATGCTGGCCTGTGAGCTGGCTCTGGCCGGGGTGCGGCCGGTGGTGCTGGAGGGCCTGCCCGCGCCCAGCGAGGTGCCGAAGGCCAACGGGCTGCTCGGCCAGGTCGTGAAGATGGTCGACCGCGGGGGGCTGTACGAGCGTCTCAGCGGTGTGCCTGGCCCGCCGCAGCCGAACTCCGCCTACTTCATGTTCGCCGCGATGGGCCTGAACCTGAGCCTGCTGCAGGACAGTCCGATCTACGATCTGGCGGCACCGCAGCGGCGCATCGTCCAGGTCCTGGGAGAGCGGGCGGTCGAACTCGGAGTCGAGATCCGGCGGGGACATGAGGTCGTCGGGCTGTCGCAGGACGACCAGACCGTCACCGTGGACGTCGCCGGCGCGGAGGGGAGCCACCGGCTCCAGGCGCGCTACGTCGTCGGTGCGGACGGGGCGCACAGCATCACGCGCAAGCTGTCCGGGATCGACTTCCCCGGCGTCAGCTACGACAGGACGACCAACCGGACGGCGCATGCGACGGTTCCGGCGGCGTGGGTGAATCCGGTGACGGGTGGGCTGGACGTTCCGGGTTACGGAAGCGTCCTGCCGTTCCTCCCCCAACGCACGCGCCCGGCGGTGACGTCACGGCCCTGCGCGAGCTGTTCACCGAGTTGCTCGGCCACCCGGCCACCGTCCAGCACCTCGCCGACCTCACCGCGGGCAGCGATGTCCGCTACGACATGGGCGACACCGACGCGCACCCCCTGGTCGGCTGGTTCTCCCCGGACGTGGATCTGCTCACCCCGTCCCGTCCGGTCCGGCTGGCGGAACTCGCCCGAACCGCAAGGCCGTTGCTCCTCGACCTCACGGAGGACGGCTCCCCTGCGCGTGCGCTGGCCGACTGGGACGCCCAGGTGGACATCGTCACCGCGCAGCCTCAGCTCCCCGCACCCGCTGCCACCGCGCTGCTGCTCCGCCCCGACTCCTACGTGGCGTGAGCGTCTGCCACCCCACCCCGACCCAGCCGACCTGGTCGCCCTGCGAACCGCCGCGCAGCGATGGTTCGGCCACCAATCAGCCAGATGAGATCGTGTCGCCTCGCGGGAGTCCGTACGCTTCGGCGGGTATGAACCAGTTGGAGGCTGACGGGGGCAAGCATGCTGGGCTGGGAGCGGATCACGCCGGCGAGTCGGTACCAGGTGCGCCTGATGCCGACGCTCGCCGTGACGGCGCTCGGCGCTGGACTTCTCAGCCCGGTGATGGTGGGGTCCCAGCTCCTCTGGCTGCCAGCCGTGGAACCCGTCTTCCTCGTGCCGTTCTTCGTGGCCCTGCGTTTCTACCGGACCGGGCTCTACGCCGATCGCGACCGGGTGCGGATCCGCTCACCGTGGCGGACCCGCACGGTCGCCATGGCGGACATCGCTGAGATCACCAGTGCGCCCCGACGGGGTGACCTCCACGACCCGATGCGCAGCGACGCCTTCCGCATCGTGCTCCGCACCGGTGAGACTCTGCGCACGCCCGTGCGCGTCCACAATCCCGCCGAAGGCGAACGTCTAATTGCGGCGGCCTACGAACGCGATGACTTCCGGCGATTCGGGGACCATCTCCGCGCCCTGGTCCACAACCACGGACTGGACGACGAAGGCAAAGGGGAAGACCCACCCCTTGCCACTCTCAACATATAGCGCACCGGGGGGCTTGCGGCAAGGCCCCCTTGGTACCGCAAAATCGCTGATCCAGGCCAGAAAGCCGCCGTAAGGGGAGATCGCGACGTGCGTGTTTTGTTGTCAGTTCATGGGTCACGCGGCGACGGCGGGCAGCCGGACCTCACCAACGCGTTTCAGTTGCCCGACCGCCTCTCCCCCAAGGCCGACCCGAACCTGATCGCCGGCGACGAGCAGCACTTCGCCGCCATCGCGGAGACCCTCGAGCAGACGGTCTCCGAGCTGTCCGACCGCCTCGACGCCGCGCGCAAGGCGCCCGGCGGCATGGGCCGGGCGGCGATGGACCGGGATACGGAGATCCATCAGCTGACCGCTCGCCTGCGCGCCCTGCAACGCTTCGGTTTGGACCTGTGCCTCGGACGCATCGTCAGCGCAGACACCCTCGAGCCCGTGTACATCGGACGACTCGGCCTCACCGACAGCGAGGGTCGCCGACTGCTGATCGACTGGCGCTCCCCGGCGGCTGAGCCATTCTTCGCTGCTACCCACGCCAACCCGATGGGCCTGGCCAGCCGCCGCAGGTACCGCTGGACCCGCGGTCGGATCAGCGACTACTGGGACGAGGTGTTCACCCCGGACGGGCTCGATGGGCACGCCGCGCTCGACGACCAGTCCGCCTTCATCGCCAGCCTGGGCAGCAACCGGTCGTCTCGGATGCGGGACGTACTCGGCACCATCCAGGCCGACCAGGACGCGATCATCCGCGCGAGTTCCCGCGGCGCCCTCGTCGTCGACGGAGGTCCCGGCACAGGGAAGACGGTCGTCGCGCTGCACCGCTCCGCGTACCTCCTCTACTCCGACCCCCGTCTCGGTCACCGTCGGGGCGGCGTGTTGGTCGTCGGTCCGCACCAGCCCTACCTGGCCTACGTCGCCGACGTCCTCCCCAGCCTCGGGGAGGAGGGCGTGCAGACCTGCACGGTGCGGGACCTCGTTACCGAGGGCGCCACGGCAGTGATCGAGACCGACCCGGACGTGGCCCGGCTGAAGTCGTCCGCCGGCCTGGTGAAGGCCATCGAGAAGGCGGTCAGGTTCTACGAGGAGCCGCCCAGCGAGGGAATGACGGTCACGACCGACTGGTCCGACATCTGGCTGAGCGCCGAGGACTGGGCCGAGGCGTTCGACGCTCCGGGACCAGGTACTCCGCACAACGAAGCGCGCGAGCAGATCTGGGAGGAACTGGTCACGATCCTGATGGACAAGCGCGACGACGACGAAGGAGACGTCTCGCCTGAACTGTTCCGGAGATCGCTGCAACGGGACAGGGAGCTGGTCACGACCCTCAACCGTGCGTGGCCCCTGCTCGAAGCGGCCGACCTCGTCGGGGACCTGTGGTCGGTGCCCGCTTACCTCCGGATGTGCGCTCCCTGGCTCAGCCGCGACGACGTTCGCAAGCTGCAGCGCGGCGATGCCCAGGCCTGGACGGTGTCCGATCTGCCGCTCCTCGACGCGGCACGGCACCGACTCGGCGACCCGGAGGCAGCACGACGCATGCTTCGGCACAACGCGGCTGTCGCCGCGGAGCGCGAGCGCATGGCCAGTGTTATCGACGACATCCTCCAGGCCGACGACGACGGCGAAGGTGCGGTGACGATGCTGCGCGGGCAGGACCTGAAAGACAGCCTGATCGACGAGAGCGCACTTCCCAGCACCGACCTGGATCGGCTCGCCGGCCCGTTCGCTCACATCGTCGTGGACGAGGCCCAGGAACTGACCGACGCGGAGTGGCAGATGCTCCTGCTTCGCTGCCCGTCCCGGAGCTTCACGATTGTCGGGGACCGCGCCCAGGCGAGGCACGGGTTCACAGAGTCGTGGGAAGAACGGCTCGAGCGAATCGGGCTCGACCGTAGCGTCCTGGCCTCCCTGAGCATCAACTACCGGACACCGGAGGAGGTCATGGCAGAAGCCGAGCCGGTCATCCGGGCCGCGCTCCCGGACGCCAATGTGCCGACCTCCATCCGCACCAGCGGCGTCCCCGTCGTTCACGGATCCGCTTCGGATCTGGACGCGATCCTCGACAACTGGCTCGCCGCCAATGCGGATGGGATCGCGTGCGTGATCGGCGATCCCATGTTCCGGGCGACGTCCCGCGTCCGATCGCTGACTCCGGAGCTGTCGAAGGGGCTCGAGTTCGATCTGGTCGTCCTCGTGGACCCGGAGAAGTTCGGCACGGGAATCGAAGGGGCGGTCGACCGCTATGTGGCGATGACCCGGGCGACCCAGCAGCTCGTCATCCTCACGAGCTGACGCCGGCCTGAGTCCTTAACGCAGTGAAGCCCTCTGACCGATGGTCAGGGGGCTTCACTGGAAAGGTTGTTCGGCGGTGTCCTACTCTCCCACAGGGTCCCCCTTGCAGTACCATCGGCGCTGTGAGG
>NZ_JBGCCK010000048.1:0-6401 GCF_041262525.1 Streptacidiphilus sp. MAP12-20 | reverse complement strand
CCACGCCAATGGACGCATCCGAGTAGCCGAACCAATCCGACGCAGGATCAAATAGGCTTAATAGCCGACAAGCCACCACAAATCTGATAGACCCGCCTAGCCCTGGACGCTAAGCAATTGACCGAATCACGCCGCTACACCGACCCGTTCGGCAACCCCCGCGGCACCACACCAACCACCTGGGCCGGTGACAAGGGCTTCGTCGGCGGCACTCAAGATGCGACCACGGGCCTCACCAACCTCGGCGCCCGTGAATACCAGCCCGCCACAGGACGCTTCATCAGCGCCGACCCAATCCTCGACGCCGCCAACAGCCCGCAGCAGTGGAACGGCTACGCCTACGGGAACAACGACCCTGTCGGAAGTAGCGACCCAACCGGCGCGTACACCTGCCGAAATGGGCACGAGGGCTGCGACATCCACGGCAACGCTTGCGGCGGTGACTGCAGCGCCCAGGCAACCCAGACCGGCGATTGCGTCCACACCGAGTGTGGCTCCAGCACAGAAAACCAGAACCCTCAGGCTTCCCTCGCCGATCAGCGCGCTGCAGCCGCGGCAGCGGCGGCGGCAGCGGCGAGGCGGGCCCAGATCGACCAGGTCCTTCAGGACATCTTCGACTACTACCACAAGAAGCTTTTCCTCCCGGGATACTGCAGCAAGGGCGGCTGCATGACCCAGGCTCAGTTTGATCAAGCGGATGCAAATCTAGGAAAGATTCTCTCCGCGATGTCGGACATGACGCTGATCATCCCCAATCTTCAGTGCATAGCCAACAGCAACAATCAGCACGCCTGCTGGATTGCTGGATGCGCCATTGCATGTGGTCCTGGGGTCGAGATCGACTCGATGTCTTCCATCGCGGTCGACTTGGCCGAGGTGGACACAGCGGCGGCCGCCAGCGGCAGCTCCACGATCAAAGCACTTCTCGGCAAGCTGAAGAGCTTGACCAAGGACTGTGCTCGGAACAGCTTCCCGGCCAGTCAGGCTGTCCTGATGGCCGACGGGTCTCGCAAGCAGATAGGCGAGATCAAGGTTGGCGACACGGTACTCGCCACGGACCCGCTAACCGGAATGACGCGGGCCGAACGAGTCACCGCCGTCGTCAGAACCCTCACGGACACTGAATTCACCGACCTCGCCGTACGCGCCAAGGCCGGCCATGCGATGGTCACCTCTACTCGGCATCATCCCTATTGGAACGCCACCGCCCAGCGCTGGGTCGATGCGGCGAGCCTTCGCACCGGCGAGCGACTTCGCACAGATGACGGAACTCTCGCCTACGTCGATGGCGTTCGTAGCTACAGCGGGCACATCGTCACCTTCAACCTGACCGTGGCTGACATCCACACGTACTATGTACTCGCCGGAAATACGCCAATCCTGGTACACAATGGCGGCGAAGCCGGTCCGGGACAGATATATCTCTGGCGCGGGGTCACGGCTACTGAACTCGCGGACATCTCTGCAAATCGGACTTGGAATAGCCCTCAGGGGATTAAGTACTTCTCCTTCACAGAGCAAGGCGCGGCCGAGTACTCTCGTCGGGCTTACGCCGCCTTTCCCAAGGAAGGTCCCTACACCATGATTCGCACCACGGTCAATGCTAGTGATCTGCCTGAGGCTGCTCGCATGGCGTACACTACTGACGTCGTTGATGGTGGTGTTGCCCTCAATGATAGCGAATTGAAGATTCTGGGAAGGCCTGCAATCATGACGGGTATGAGCACGGGCGTGGGTTGCGGATGAGATATGTAATTGCCGCGTCCACGGAACGGGCCATAGAGGCGTGCAGAAGCGCCCTGGGTGGCAGGGCGGGAGTTGAGTTTCGGGTCGGCTCGGTGCCCGAGGCGGGGATGGACTGCAATGCTGCGATCTTGAGCTTCCCGCTTGCCCATGAGCGGTATGGCGGAATTCCCCGACCTGAGGAAGCGCAGGTCCTGGTAAATACGCGCGGGGATGGGGCTCCAGGGATAATCTTGGCAACTCCTCCTACGCCTGCGAAAATCCCTGGGAAAAGTGGCGGCGATTGCGAGGTTGAGAGTCATGTTTTCCATGTTCTCAATGCGAGTGTGATCGAATTTTTGAATGAATTCCCCGAATGTGGAGAAGCCTCGAAGATTCTTATCCACCTGGAAGCCTCTGCAATTGACCGCAAGGATCTCAGCGCCGCCCTTCGCGGGGTTTTGAAATTGCTGGAACAATCGCTGCCTGTTGGAAGTGCGTAAAGCCCGTTGAGCCCCCACCGGATTTGATTCCGGTGGGGGCTCTGGGGTGTCTGACGGCAGTAGTTGACGGCAACGTCAGCGGACGGGTGCTGCACAAACGGGTGGTTCGTCGCCGTCGTCGGGTCGAGGGGCGGGCTGGGCGGGGTTGCGGAGGGCGTTGCCGAGGAGGTCGATGGCGTCGCGTTGGAGGCGGAGCCGGACGTGGGCGTACACCGTCGCGGTCACGCCGATGTGGGCGTGGCCCAACAGCTCCTTGATGACGACGAGTTCGACGCCCTGTTCCAGGAGGAGGGTGGCCGCCGAGTGTCGGAGGTCATGGAACCGGATGCGGCGGAGGGTGGCGCGGCGGAGCAGGGTGTTGAAGTGCCGGGTGAGGGTGGCGCCCTCGATCGGGGAGCCGTCGGGCCGGGTGAAGACGTACCCGCTGTCCTTCCAGCCGGTCCCCGCCGTTTCGCGCTCGTGGCGCTGCTGGTCTCGGTGCTGTTCGAGGGAGTGCAGGCACTCGGTGGGTAGGGCGATGCGCCGTTCCGAGCTCTGGGTCTTGGTCGGCAGGGCGACAAGGCCGCCGCTGCTGGTGCGTTGGAGAGTGCGGCGGATGCTGGCGGTTCCGCCGGCCAGGTCGAGGTCTTCCCAGCGCAGGCCGAGGAGTTCGCCCTTGCGTAGTCCGGTGCGTAGGGCGAGTTCGAACAGCGCGCTCAGCCGGTGCCCGCTGGTGGCGGCGAGGAACGTTCGGGCCTCTTCGGCGGTGAGGGGTTCGAAGCGGCGGGGGCGTGGCGTGCCCATGCGGACGTTGCGGGCCACGTTGCGCGGGATCTCCTCTTCGCGGACGGCGTGTTCCAGGGCGGACTTGAGCACGGAGTGCACGTAGGCCAGCGTCAGCGGGGACAGCCGCTTGCGGCAGCACTTGCCGATCGCGCAGCACTGGGGCTGGTCGCGGGCGGTGTCGAGGCCGCGTGCGCAGCACTGGCAGGTGGTGCGGAGTTGGTCGAGCCAGGTGCGGACGTCCTTGGCGGTGAGCTTGGTGAGCTTCTTCTTACCCAGGCCAGGGAGGAGATAGAGGCGGACGACGGCGGTGTAGCGGGTGTGGGTGTTCTCCCGGAGCCGGTGGACGGCGACAGTCTCCAGCCAGTAGGTGAGGAACGCTGCGAGGCTGCCCTGGGCGGTGGGGGTGGGTATGCCGCGGTTGCTGGTGGCGATTTTCTCGGTGAGCTGGGCCAGGGCTTCCTTGCGGGTGGTGCCGTAGACGTGGATGCGCTTGCGGGTGTCGCCTGGGGCGAGGACGTATCCGGCGGCTTCCCAGCGTCCGTCCTTGCGCTGGTAGACGGTGCCGTCGCCGTTGGCGCGGATCCTGCGCGAGCCAGTACCGGGGGTGTAGGTGGGGTTGGTGTCGGGGGTGGTCATCAGGCTGCCTCTTCGAGGTTGTGGTGGATGAGGGCGGTCAGGGCGTGGGCGGGGATGCGGCGGGCGCGGCCGAGAGTGATGGAGGCGAGTTGGCGGGTGCGGATGAGGTCGTAGACGGTGGAGCGGCTGATCTTGAGGCGGGCCATGACCTCGGGGACGGTGAGAAGTTCGGTGTCGGCGTTCACGTGACCGTCACCGCCTGGACGGCGGCGGTCAGCGGACTGGTGGAGTGCCCGGTCCGGTCACTGGAGCGCCGCGCCTGCCGGGGCCGGCTCGGGTGCTCGGGTAGAGGGCTCGGTGTAGCGGCCAGGAGTTCGGCGAGGTGGGCGAGTTCGGGCAGGAGGCCGGTTCCGGCGTACTGCCAGTGCGAGATCACCCGGGTCGTGTCCGCGTCGCCGGATCGCCCGTGCCTCGCGTGGTAACCGGTGCGGTGGCCAGGGCCGGAGTCGGAGTGACCGGCGGTCAGGTCATTGCGGTCATTGCGGTCACCGTGCCGGTCAGTGACCGACCGACCCTCACGCACCGGTCCCTGCTCGGCGGATCGGCCGACCAGGGCCGGGCCGGTCGGCGTCAAGGCGGTGGCGTTGTCTTGGCGGGTGCGCCAGGCGGTGCGTTCGGCTCGGAGGTGGGTGAGGGTGGTGGAGTAGTGGCGGGTGCGGGTGGAGAAGTGGCCTCGGAATCCGAGCATGTGGGCCCATTGGCGCAGGCGGAGGTGGGTGTGCTGGGGCTGGGTGCCGAGGTGCCAGGCGGTGTGGATCATGCGGCGGGCGTGGTCGGTGAGGTCGTACTGGGCGAGTTCGGCCAGGAGGCGCAGGCGGCGGTCGAGGGTGCCGGTGGTGGTCTCGGCTCCCTTGGTGGCGTATTTGGCGATGTAGGCGGCGACGTGCCGGTCGGTGACGGGGCCGTCGCCGGTGAAGTCGCTGCTGCGGATCGCGCGGACGTCGATCTGCCGCCCGAACCGGAACACCGAGGGCTCCGGGGGCTGGGCCCGGTCGCCGTACCCGGCCCCGGAGAGGTGCTGGTGCTGGAGGCGGGTGCGATTGGCGGCGGCGCGGACGGCGTGGTCGAGGAGTTCGGTGGTGGCCCAGGCGGGTGGGGTGCTGGTGGGGCCGGTGGGTCCGTCGATGCGGATGACGGTGTGGAAGTGGATCTGGCCGCGTTTTTGGTATTCGGCGACCTTGGCGTAGGAGAGCGTGGCGTGGTGGCGCAGGGTGCGCTGGGTGAGTCCGGCGGCGTGGGCGATCTCGCGGCGCAGGTGGGTGGTGAAGCGGGCCCACAGGGCGGGGGCGTGGGCGTTCCACAGGACCGCGCCGGTGTAGTCGTACCGCTGCGGGTTCAGCGGCGTGCCGAGGAGCGGGTCACCGTCGGGGTGGCGGGTGCCGCAGGTGCAGAGGGCGGTGCCGGGTTGGTTGTGGACGGGGCCGAAGCCGGGGGCGGTGAGGGTGGCGAAGACGCGGGGGTGGGTGACGACGCTGACCGGGACGGTCTTGCCGCCGCGTAGTCCGGCGGCGATGAGCTGGTAGGTGTCGTAGCGGTAGAGGGTTGAGCAGGCGGGGCAGCGGGTGGCGCGGCGGTTGCCGCAGCGCACCAGGAGTTCACCTGCGGGCAGGTGGCGGGTGTCGAGGTGGTCGAGGATCTGGCCGGTGGCGGTGTCCAGGCGGGTGCGGTGTCCGGTCATGCGGATCGGGCGGGCGCAGCCGCCGAGTGAGCCGATCTGCCGGGCCAGGGGCGCGAGGTGTCCGGTGGCGGCGAGCTTGGCCAGCCTGGCCGTCAGCCGAGCCCGGCGTTCCAGCGCCGAGCCCCTGTTCGCGGACGCGTCGGCCTTCCCGTCGTGCGCTGGTTCGGTGAACGTCCTGTTCGAGATCGCGGATGGGGTTGCGGGGCAGGGGAGTTGGAGCTGTGCGGGCATGGGGACAGACCTCCGGCAGGGGTCGGGAGAAGAGGGGAGGTGGCTGAGGGGCGACCCGGGTGGTCGCACACGCGGGAAAGGTGTGCGAGACGGCGGGTGCGGAGGGTGGGCCGGGGGCATCTGGCCTGGTCAGCGGTGGTTTCCAGCAGCGGTGCGTGAAGGTAGCATCGCTTCAACGGCGCATTCAAGTGCATCCCTCCTCATCTGTTCCGGTGGGCGGTTGGGATGCGGGCAGTGTGGACCCGGTTTCCCGTTTTGGACGGGCCGGATTTCGGTGGTAGTGGCACGGAGAGGGTGGGTGACCTGCGGTGACGACAGGGCGGCAAGGACGCAGAGCGGTGGGGAGCACGGTGCTGCTGACATTCGAGGTCATCGCCGAGGCTCTGCGAGGGCGGATCCGCTCCGGTGGGCTGATGCTGGGGGACGCGCTGCCGACGCAGGCGGTACTGATGGCGGAGTTCGGGGCCTCCAGCCTGTCCGTGCAGAAGGCCATGGCACTGCTGAAGCGGGACGGCTACGCGATCTCCCGCCCCGGCAAAGGCGCCTTCGTCGCCCGCCTCGACGCCGACGCCGATGCCGGTTACGCGGAGGCGGGGAACGCGCCTTCGGGCGGGACGGCGGCTCGCGTTGAGGTGCTGGAGCTGGCACTGACCGAGGCACTCGAACAGCTCACCGGCCTGCGCGCCCGCGTCGAAGCCCTGGAGGCGGGTGGCAGCGGGCCCAGTCACTGACCCCTGCGCCCCTGGACGGCTCGGGGCCGGAGCCGTGGGTTGTCGTTCTTCGGTTGATGCTTGACGGTTTGGCTTCGGGTGATGGTTGACACGGGGGCTAGGTTCCGTAGTCGATATGCCCGCTGGCGCGGCGGC
>NZ_JBGCCK010000047.1:0-7678 GCF_041262525.1 Streptacidiphilus sp. MAP12-20 | reverse complement strand
CCGGTGAGCTGGACGGTGCCATCGGTGGCCATGGTCCACTGCTGGGAGATCCAGCTGTTGCAGGTGTAGATCTGGACCTTGTTCTCGGGCGTGGTGGAGGTTCGGGGCACCCCCCCACGCTCCCCATTTTGTTGACCCACGAACGACCAGGGGTGGCGAGCAGGACCGTTCAGGGCCCGAATGAACGGCCCCGACCCCGCTCGACGCGCCTCCCCCGTGATCCTGTAGTAGCCCAGCACGCCATCCTGGGCCCGACCGAAGATCTCCTAACCGTCCCGCTTCCGCGCGTGCACCGGAGGATCACCCGCCGCCGGTCCGTCCCACCCAGGGGACAAGAGATCCTCGTCCTCGGCGACCTCAGGGTTGCGCCAGAACTCGTAGAGGCTGGCCTTTCCTCCGAACAGCGGGGCATCTGCAATGCTGTTGACCAGGCAATTTGTGCTGCTGGCCTGCTCGCGACGTGGGGTGGTCCCACTGAGCAAGTTCATCGGAGCATGGTCAGCCAGATGCGCAGCGCTTCCCAAGGAGTCGGCTCGGAGCCCGGCGGTCGGTTCGGCAGCCGCTCGGTTCAGCCGCCGGGGCGGGCCAGGCCGAGGTCGTAGGCGATGATCACGGCCTGGATGCGGTCCCGGGCGCCGATCTTCGAGAGCACCCGGCCAACGTGGGTCTTGACGGTGGATTCGGAGAGCACCAGCCGTTCGGCGATCTCGCCGTTGCTCCAGCCCCGGCCGATGGCGACCAGGATCTCGTGCTCGCGCTCGGTCAGCGCCCGCAGCCGGGGATGGGTCGCCGGGTCGGGATCGACAGGGCGGGCCGGGAGCCGGTGCGCGTATGAGTCGAGCAGCCGCCGGGTGAGACCGGGCGCGATCACGGCGTCGCCGGAGGCCACCGCACGGATCCCGGCCAGCAGTTCCTCCGGTCGCGCGTCCTTGAGCAGGAAGCCGCTAGCCCCGGCCCGAAGCGCGGCGTGAGCGTACTCGTCCAGGTCGAAGGTGGTCAGCACAAGCACCCGCGACCGGCCCCCGGCCGCGACGATCTGCCCGGTGGCCTCGATCCCGTCCATGCCGGGCATCCGGATGTCCATCAGCACCACGTCGGGACGCAGCTCGGCGACCTCTCGGACGGCCTGGGCGCCGTTCTGCGCCTCCCCGAGCACCTCCATGTCGGGTGCGCTCTCCAGCAGCATCCGGAAGCCGAGCCGCTGCAGTGGCTGGTCGTCCACGATCAGTACGGTGGTCATGTCAGCTCACTCTCCAGCGGGGCCGGCTCAAGACCGGCCTCGACAATCCATCCGCCACCCGAACGGTGACCCGCCGTCACCCAGCCGCCGTAGAGGGCGGCCCGCTCGCGCATCCCGGCAATGCCCTGCCCCGAGCCCTCCGCCACCTGCCTCGCGGCGCGGCCGTCGGCCCGGCCGCTGTCCTCGACCCGGACCCGGATCTCGCCGTCCTCGACGGACAGGGTCAGCTGCACCCTGGTGTCGGTCCCGGCGTGCTTAAGGGTGTTGGTGAGCGCCTCCTGGGCGATCCGGTACACGGTCAACTGCAGCCCGGGGGCCAGCGCGTCCACGTCGCCCACGCTGCGGTAGGTCACCTCGGGCCCGGCCGCGCGCACCCGCGCGCAGAGCGCGTCCAGGTCGGCGACACCCGGCTGAGGGTTGAGCTCGATCGAGTCCGCACGCTCCTCGCGCAGCACGCCGAGCATCCGGCGCAGCTCGCCCAGCGCCTGGCGGCCGGTGCCGGCGATCAACTGCAGCGCCTCCTTGCTGCGCTGCGGCGCCACGTCCACGGCGTAGGCGCCGCCGTCGGCCAGGCCGATGATCACCGACAGGTTGTGGCCGATGATGTCGTGCATCTCGCGGGCCACCCGGGCCCGCTCTGCGGCGGCGGCGAGCCGGCTGCGCTGGTCGCGCTCGACCTCCAGCCTGTCCGCCCGCTCCCGCAGCGCCTCCAGATAGGCCACTCCGATCCGGAACGCCAGGCCCAGCGCGGCCGCCGCCGTCGCCGCCGCGCACAGGAAGAAGAGCGCGACCAGTGAGGACACCATCACCGACACCCGTGCGACCACGAGCAGCAGCGCCGCCACCGTCGCCGCGCCGACCCAGGGCAGCCGCCGTAGCCGGTCGTGCCGCGCGACGCTGTAGAGGGCCAGGTAGAGCGCGATGTCGGCGCGCAGCCAGACGTTGAGCCCCCACTGCACCACAAACACCGCCGCCACCGCCGCGAAGACAACGGTGGGGGCCCGCCGCCGCCAGAGCAGCGGCAGCACCAGGCCCAGTTGCAGGGCCAGCACCGCGAGCAGCGGCAACCCCGAGTGGCGGACCAGTTCCGCGAGCCGGCCGTCACCGCGCAGCAGGTCGGGCAGGCCGAACACCAGATACACGCCGACGACGACCGAGATGTCCAGCAGCCAGGGGCGGTCCCGGTCGGCCTGCCGCAGCCGCCGCGATATCCGCAGCAGCCGGGCGACCAGGGGGTGCCCCCAGATCGGATCCTCGGTCGTCGTCGTCACGCCAGTGTCACCTTGTCATCAGTCGGGGCGGGTGCCGCCGCGCCGCCCTGTCGCTGCCCATGGTGCGCCTCAGGCGTCGCTGCGCACCAACCGGTACGCCGCGCCGCCCAGCGCCAGCGCCGTCCAGCCGGCCAGGACCAGCAGGCCCATGCCGGGCGAGAGCGTGTTCGCGCCCTGGTGCAGCGCGTACATCGAGTCACCCGCGTGACTGGGCAGGTACTCGCTTACGTTGTTCTGCCAGGTCGTGGGCAGCAGCGAGACCAGGCCGGGCACCAGCATCAGGATGCCGACCAGGACCGCGATACCGCCGGCCACCGAGCGCAGCAGCGAACCAAGCGCTACTCCGCACACGCCGATCAGCGCCAGGTACAGCCCGGACATGAACAGCGCACGCAGCACGCCGGCGTCGGAGAACGTCAGCGCCGCCTTGGTGCCGGAGACGATGCCGCTGCCGAAGGCGAAGGCCGCGAACGCCCCGATCCACCCGATGACCAGCGCGACCACGCCAAACACCGCAGCCTTGGACCACAGCACCGGCAGTCGGCGCGGGACGGACGCCAGAGTCGAGCGGATCATCCCGGTCGAGTACTCGCCCGCGGTGACCAGCACGCCCAGGACACCGAGGGCCAGCTGGCCGAAGTTCAGCCCGAAGAGTGACAGGCTGACCGCGTTGGCGCCCAGCACGTCCGGGTCCATGTGGTGACCGGAGGTGACGTCCGCCGCGTAACGGTTGGCACGCAGCAGGCCGAAGAAGAGGATGAAGACCAGCGCCAGGCCGAGGGTGATCCAGCTGGAGCGCAGCGACCAGAACTTGGCCCACTCCGAGCGCAGCACGCGCGCGGCGGTGACCTTGTAGACAGGACGCTCGGCGCGCGCGGGGGCGGCCGGGGTCACGGTTGCAGTGCTCATACGGCGCTCCCTGCGGTCACAGCGGTCTCGTCGGACTTGGCGGTCTCGACGCTCTCAACGGTCGCGGCCGGGCCGCCGACGGTGGTCAGACCGTGGTACTCCACGTCGTCCCGGGTCAGCTCCATGAAGGCCTCCTCCAGCGAGACGCCCTTGGTGCTGAGCTCGAAGAGCGCGATGTTGTGCTCGGCCGCCTTGAGCCCGATCGAGCGCGCCTCCATGCCGGTGACCAGCAGTTCCTCGGAACCGGAGCGCCCGGTGATTTCCACGCCCGAGCCGGCCAGTACCTCGCGCAGCCGCGCGGGGTCGGAGCTGGCGACCTTGACCGTGTCGCCGCCGGACTGGCGGATCAGGTCCCGGACGGTGGTGTCGGCGAGCAGGCGGCCCCGCCCGACGATGATCAGGTGGTCCGCGACCAGGGCCATCTCACTCATCAGGTGCGAGGAGACGAAGACCGTGCGGCCCTCCTCGGCGAGCCCGGTGAGCAGGTGGCGGATCCACAGCACGCCCTCCGGGTCGAGACCGTTGACCGGCTCGTCCAGCATGATCGTGGCCGGGTCGCCGAGCAGCGCGGCGGCAATGCCGAGGCGCTGGCCCATGCCCAGCGAGAAGGCGCCGGCGCGCTTCTTCGCCACCGACTGCAGACCGGTCAACTCGACGACCTCGTCCACCCGACTGCGCGGGATGCCGTGCGTCAGCGCCAGCGTGTTGAGGTGGTTGAACGCGGAGCGCCCGGGGTGGATGGACTTCGCCTCGAGCAGCGCGCCCACCTCCTGCAGCGGGGCGGAGTGCTCGGCGTAGCGGCGGCCGTTGACGGTGACCGAGCCACTGCTCGGGGCGTCCAGGCCGACGATCATGCGCATCGTGGTGGACTTGCCCGCGCCGTTCGGGCCCAGGAAGCCGGTGACTGTTCCAGGCTTGACGGTGAAGTCGAGACGGTCCACCGCCGTCTTCTCCCCGTACCGCTTGGTCAGCTGCTGCGCCACGATCATCGCGTGCGTCCCTTGGCTCCGGCCGCCGGATCGGTCCGGCAGCGTTGTCAGCAACGCTAGGATCCGTGGTCACCGGAACCGTCGTACCCAGGGCTGATCATTCCGGATCGGGTGGTACCGCGGTACTACAAACGACGGACGGAACTCGGTCCGGTCCGAACGGAGGTGGCCCGCGCGCTGGAGGTGTCGCGGAAGTCGGCCTACGCCTGGCAGGCGCTGTGACGCGCCGGAGGTGAGGGCACGCCGGCGTCGAAGGGGTCGAGCGGCAGCCGGTGTCAGCTCGACGACGATCAGCTCGCGGCGCTGAAGCGGGAGCTGACGGCGGGACCGGTGGCGCACGGCTGCGCCGAGGATCAGCGCTGGACTCTGCCCCGGATGGCTGAGTTGATCGACAGGCTGTTCCAGGTCGCGTACACGCCGCGGGGTGTGTCCTATCTACTGCACCGGATCGGCTGGTCACCGCAGGTACCGGTGCTGCGGGCGGCCGAGCGGGACGAGGAGGCGGTGGCGACATGGCGGGCAGAGCGCTCGTCCATAAGAGGACGGCGGCCGTCCTCGGCGCGTGGATAGCGTTCGAGGACGAAGCCGCGCAAGACCTGCGGCCCGCCAGGAGCGGACCTAGGCCCCGCGCGGGCGCACCCCCGTCATCAAGGTGACCGGGAAGGGTTCGGGCCGCGTCCTGATGGCCGGCCTGGTGTGCTGCAAGCCGGGGCGTCCATCCCGGTTGATCTACCGAACCCAGGTCTACCGCGGCCGTACCGGCGAGAAGAAGGACTTCCGCGCACGCGAGTTCGCCGCCCTGCTCACCGGCACCCATCGGCGTCTCAACGCGCCCATCATCCTGCTCTGGGACAACGCCAGCACGCACCACGCGCTGCGGTTCCGCGAGTTCTGCGACCGGAACACCGACTGACTCACCGTACACAAGCTTCCGCCCTGCCGCCCGGAACTGAACCCGGCCGAAGGCGTCTGGGCTCATTTCCGAAGAAGCCTCGCCAACCTCGCCCCGCACCGGATCGACGAACTGGCCAACCTGGTAAAGGGCCGACTACGTCACCTCCGGGCCGACACCACCGTCCTCGACGGCTTCATCGCCGAAACCGGCCTCACCCTCGAACCCCCGTAGCCCGTCACCCTAACACTGCGGCCTGAGCGTCAGCGTTGCCGTCAAACCACCCCGGCTTCTAGTAAGACTCGAAGATTGGTGCCATTGACGGGAATCGTCGTGGAAAAATAGGCACAGAGATTGTACGATCCAGGACCTTGGCCAAGAATCCCGACATGTCACCAGGGAATTCGAACCACTCTTCACCCCGAGGTTCCTTCACAAGGACGGTCCATGTGTCGGGAGCGTCGAGGTCAATGCGCCTCCAAAAGAGAAGGTCTCCGTTGTCCGTTCGGCCGAAAGCGAGCACTTCCGCTGGATCGTCGAGCCGATACGGCATTGGCTCACCCACATCTCTCAGATACCTGAGCGCCCACAACGACTCGTCAACTTGAGTAGGGAGATCAATGGCCCGCAGTTCACTCGACGGCTGATACACGTGAATAAACTGCGAGAAGCATCCGGGGCCGTATCGCTGGACCATCTCCTTATAGTCAGCGGGCAAGGCGCAGCCAATCAGGTGCTCGACAGACCGCCAGTCGACTTCACCAGGCTGGACGCCTAGGGGAGGCGACGCGACAGACGCTAGTTCGTCGATGCTCATGCTACCTCCCATTCAAAATTGTGACATTTAGACTGAAGTCTCCATTGCCATACGCCGAAAGGGTTACGGCTCGCGGAACTAGATCACTTCCCTCATATATAGGAGTGACCGAGTATTGGACGAATTGGCCACCTTCTACGGCTAGTCGAACTTGCCTCTCAAAGCCGCTCATGATGGGAGTATTCACGGGATTCTGAAGAAGCGTTACCAAATTCTCTGGAATATCACCAGAGCCACCGAGCTGTCTGCCAAGCAAGTGACCACGCGCCTGATCTCCAATCGGACGCCCGCCGGTGAATCCGGGCGGACGAATGCCAGCGTCTGCCGGAGTACCTTCCCCAATCATTGGGCGACTTACGGCGGCGGACATGCCCTGGGGGCGCCCCAAAGCGTCCGGCCCCGCAAATTGTACGCTCCCACCCCACGTCGGATCTGCTTCGCAGCCCTTCGTGTTATGGACCAAGATCGGAACAGATCCGGCCATCACATAGTACGTGTGAAGCTGCTGGACGGTCAGGTTCCACCGGTACGCCGCGCCAGGTGTGGCGTTGATATTAACGACGGTTGGGTGCTGGCCGTGGGTGCTGGCGAGCTTGTGGCCGGCCTTCAGGTGGTCAGCGCGGAGCCACGTGTGACTGGTGTCGTCCCAGAAGGGGTGGTTGGCGGTGGTGCGGATGACGGAGGTGTGTCCGCGTCCGTCGTTGACGGCGACATTGAGGAGGTCTGCGTCGTGGTTGATCCAGACATGCTGGACTTTGCGCCCGCCCCGATCCTTGCCGGTGGTCGGATCTGCAGATTCGACCTCATCTCCGGGCTTAAGCGCACCGATAGCCGTGGTCTTGCCGTTGGCCAGGAGAACTTGCGTGTCAGGCGAAAAGCTGCACTTACACCCTGTGCAACCGGATGTGTCAGTCGTTGAGCCGTCGTCCTTCGGGGCTGGAGTCGTCTTGGTGCCGGTTGCGGGGGTATCGGGGGTTGTGGTCTTGGCGCTGCTGGCGCGGGCCTTGGCGACGGCCTCGTTGTTGGCGCGTTTGGCGGCGACCATGTCGGCTTCGTCGGCCAGCAGGCTTTCCGAGGTGGCTGCATTGTCGAGGGCTGCCGTGGCGGCGCTGGTGCTGGTCGCCGCGTCACCACCAGTCCGGAACAATTGCTTGAGTCCGCGGCCTCCGGACTTCACGAGGCCGAGAGCGGATTCAAAGATTGTTTCGCCCGTTGCAGGGTCTACGAGGGCACTAGCTATAAGCACTGCCTGATCGTCAATGTGCTGAAATTCGCCGTGCGTTGCGTGGAGGTGCGCCTCGGAGAACGACGCCCACCAGGAGTACCAGAAGTGGTCCTTGCCTGCACTGTCGAGCGTCTGGGAGACCGCGTCGCCGACGGTCGTGAGGAGGTGCTCGCCACTGTTCTGGGGGGTGGAGTCACCGCTGGACGTGACGGTACTCGCGGCGCCACCGCCACCGGAGCCAGCCTCGCCTGCGCACATGTCGAGGCAGTACTGCATCAGCCCCGAGGGATCGCTGCTGGTGGAGGGGTTGTCTCCGGCGTAGGTGTAGCCGCCCA
>NZ_JBGCCK010000046.1:0-13090 GCF_041262525.1 Streptacidiphilus sp. MAP12-20 | reverse complement strand
CTGAACCAACTCGGCTACCAAGTCAACCTCCAACCCATCGGGACGCCCTGAACAGCGGAAACGGTCACGAAGCGGGGATTTTCGAATCAGGCGGCTGCCGACAGGGTGGCGCGGCGCGACATCGCGCCGGCTCGGGTGCGGTCCGCCGACGTCGGCGCGGTGGACGGGGCCACCGCGAGGACTGCGCCGACCGCGTGGGCCAGGCAGTAGCGGCTGACGGCGCCGTGGAACAGGCGGGCCAGGCGGCCCTGCCTTCCGGTGCTGACGACGAGCAGGTCTCCGGGCTGGTCGGCGATCTCCACCAGAGCCGGACCGGGCCGCTCGGCACGGACGACCAGCGGCCGGGTCCGCAGGTCGGCGGGGTAGCCGCCGAGCGCCTCCGCGAAGGCGGCGTCGAGGCGGTCGCAGGCGGCCTGCTCCCACTGCTTCAGCAGCGGCGGACACGGGTGGCTGCGGTAGGCCATCTCGCCGCCGACCGGATGCCAGACCAGCACCGGCACCAGGACGGCGTCCCGGCTGCGGGCCTCGTCCACTGCACGGCGCAGCGCGACCAGGCTGCTCGCGGATCCGTTGACGCCTACGACGACGCGGTTCTCGGCCATGGTGCTTCGCTTCTTTCGGTGACACTGCCCGGCCCACAGGGACCGGATTTGGTTTCTTCGGCGAGACTCCCCCACAGCGGACGAATGTTCCGACTGTCGAGGGCGATCTCTCTTGGATTCATTGGACACCCTGGGCGATTGCCTGCGGATGTCCTTGACGCCTCCCTGACGCTCCGACCTCCGGCCTTGATGCCCTTTTGCCGCCGGGGCGGTCCGGGATGGTCTGAGCGCGGCCGTACGGCGGGCATGGCCCCTCATCTCCGACCGGAAGATTCTTTCCAGCCCGCCGTTCGACCGCGTCGAGTGATCACTCTGCCGTAGCTTGTGACCGCCAGGGAGCAGGTCTGACGCTCCCCTGATGCCCGGTGTTCGATCTTTACCGCAGCCTTGACGAGCGCCGTCCGAAGACTGCTTCCCGTCCAGAGGTCAGCCGAGGCCGGGCACGAACTGGACGACGGCCAGGTCGATCAGCTTGATGCCGACGAAGGGCAGGATCAGTCCGCCCAGACCGTAGACGGCCAGGTTGCGTCGGAGCAGGTCCGAGGCGCTGGAGGGGGTGTAGCGGACGCCGCGCAGGGCGAGCGGGATCAGCGCGACGATGATCAGCGCGTTGAAGATGATCGCTGACGTGATCGCCGATGTCGGGCTGTGCAGGCCCATGATGTTGAGCTGTCCCAGACCGGGGTAGGCGGCGGCGAACATCGCCGGAATGATCGCGAAGTACTTCGCCACGTCGTTCACGATGGAGAAGGTGGTCAGCGCGCCACGCGTGATGAGCAGTTGCTTGCCGACCTCGACGATCTCGATCAGCTTGGTCGGGCTGGAGTCCAGATCGACCATGTTCCCGGCCTCCTTTGCGGCCGAGGTACCGGTGTTCATCGCCACCCCGACGTCCGCCTGCGCGAGCGCGGGCGCGTCGTTCGTGCCGTCGCCCGTCATCGCCACGAGGTTGCCGCCCTCCTGCTCCCGCTTGATCAACGCCAGCTTGTCCTCGGGAGTCGCCTCGGCCAGGAACTCGTCGACGCCCGCCTCCGCGGCGATGGCGGCGGCCGTCAGCGGGTTGTCGCCGGTGACCATGATCGTGCGGATGCCCATCCTGCGCAGGTCGGCGAAGCGCTCCCGGATGCCGTCCTTGACCACGTCCTTGAGGTGGATGACACCGAGGACCCGAACTCCGTTCCAGTCCTCCAGGGCGACCAGGAGCGGCGTGCCGCCCGAACCGGCTATGGACTCCACGAGCTGATCCGCCTCCACGGGCACGGCGCCGCCGCGGTCGCGGACCCACTTCGTGACCGAGGACGCCGCGCCCTTCCGAATGGAGCAGGTGGCTCCGTCCGCCCAGCGCAGGTCGACTCCGCTCATCCGGCTGTGCGCGCTGAAGGGCACGTACTCGGCCTGGCCGAGCTCGCCCTCGGTCGGTTTCCGCAGCCCGTAGTGCTCCTCGACCAGGGTGACGACAGAGCGGCCCTCGGGGGTCTCGTCGGCGAGGCTGGAGACCTGGGCCGCCTGGGCCAGTTGCATCGGATCCACATCGGGCAGCGGCAGCAGGACGGTTGCGCGGCGGTTGCCGAAGGTGATGGTGCCGGTCTTGTCGAGCAGCAGGGTGGAGACGTCGCCGGCTGCTTCGACGGCGCGGCCGGACATGGCCAGCACGTTGCGCTGGACCAGGCGGTCCATGCCCGCGATGCCGATCGCGGAGAGCAACGCCCCGATCGTCGTGGGGATCAGCGTCACCAGAAGGGCCACCAGCACGACCGTGCTCTGCTCGGCTCCGGCGTACAGCGCCATCGGCTGCAGCGTGACCACCACCAGCAGGAAGATGATGGTGAGCGAGGCGAGCAGGATGTTGAGCGCGATCTCGTTCGGCGTCTTCTGCCGCTGCGCGCCCTCGACCAGGGCGATCATGCGGTCGATGAACGTCTTGCCCGGCCGCGAGGTGATCCGGACGACGATCCGGTCCGAGAGCACCCTCGTGCCGCCGGTCACGCCCGAACGGTCACTCCCGGCTTCCCGGATCACGGGAGCCGACTCTCCCGTGATCGCCGACTCGTCGACGGCGGCGATGCCACCGATGACGTCGCCGTCCCCGGGAATGATCTCCCCCGCCTCGACCAACACGCAGTCGAGCGGCCGCAGTTCGCTCGCCGGGATGATCTCCTGCTGGAAGTCCTGCTGGTAGGGCCGCCACAGTCGCAGCAGCCGCGCGGTGGTGTCGGTCCTGGCCCGCCGCAGGGTCTCGGCCTGAGCCTTGCCCCGGCCTTCGGCCACCGCCTCCGCGAGGTTGGCGAAGACGACGGTGAGCCAGAGCCAGGCGCTGATCACCCAGGCGAAAACTCCGGGGTGCAGCAGTGCGGAGATGCTGGTGAGCAGAGCGCCGACCTCCACGACGAAGAGCACCGGGTTCTTCACCATCGCCCGTGGGTGGAGCTTGCGCAGCGCCTCGAGGACGGATGGCAGCAGTTGCTTGGGGTCGAGGAATCCGGCCGGGATCCGGCGGTGGTCCGGCGGGCCGGAGGCGATGGGCGGAACAGGTGGGTGATCCTGCTGTGGAACCGGGGACTTCAGCGACTGCATCGGTAGGCGGGCCTTCTCGTACGACAAGCGGACGGTCACCAGCACAACACGGACAAGCGCGTCGCTTCGGACTTCCTGACACTCCCTTGCCGCTACCTCCGCAAAGCTTGACATGGCCTTGATGTAACGTCAGATCACTGTCTGGTCCGGCGGATCACGGGGAATCCGCTCGCAGAGTAGCGCCGAGCCGCTGCTCGACCTCGTCGAAGCAGTAGGGGACGCGATGGCGTTCACGCCTGGGAATCTCGCCGAGCAGAGCCGGTGGCGGAACCACGAGGACGTGGGAGCGGGATCGGGCGACGCAGTAGCGGGCGGTCCCGCCGTGGAGCAGCCGGGCGAGGCGGCCCCGTGGCCCTGACCCGACGACCATGACGTCGTCGGGGTGATCGGCGATGTTCACCAGCACCGGGCCGGGCCGGCCCCGGACCACGAACGGGACATAGGGGACGTCGGCGGGCGGCCCGCCGAGCGCCGCGTCGAAACAGGCCCGGAGCCTGGCAAGCGCCTCGCGTTCGCACAGGCGCAGCAACTGTGGCTGGGCTGCCCGCCGCTGGGCAAGCTCACCGCCCGGTGGGCTCCAGGCGAGCACGGGCGCCAACGGCCGCCGCAGCTCGCGTGCGAGTCCCACGGCGGCGCGCAGCGCCTCCAGGCTGCCAGGCGTGCCGCTCACGCCGACGACGACACTTCCCCGAGCGAACGACACCGCTCTCCCGCTCCTCCCGTACCGTGCCCGAGAGTTGGACGCGGGCGGACCCGGGTCCGCCCGCGTGACGCGGCCCTCGAAGTGATCCAGGCGGGAACGGACAGCGAGGGCTGCGCTGGCTCCGATTCAACACCCTCCGGCGCGGCCCGAGGTATTCCCTGATGCCGGCGATACGCAGGTCGGGCGGGTCTTGATGCCCCCTTGCCGCGGACTGATCGAAGGGCTTCAGCGCCAGGCTTCGACGCGGCCCGGGTCGTACTTGTAGCCCACCCCGCGCACCGTCGCGAGCAGGGCCCGGAAACGCGGGCCGAGCTTGCGGCGCACGCGCGTCATCAGCACGTCGACGGTGCGCCCGTCACCGACAGCGGGCTGCTGCCAGACCGCCTCCAGCAGCTGATCCCGGGAGAAGACCTGGAGCGGGTGGGCGACCAGGCGTGCCAGGAGGTCGAACTCCAGCCGGGTGAGCTCCAGTTCCACGCCGCCCGCCGCGGCGATGCGGCGCGCCGGATCGACGTGGACGGGCGCTGTGGCTCTCGGCGAAGCGGGAGCGGGTATCGCGTGCCGGAGACGGAGACGGAGACGGTGAGCGCGCGCGTAGGTGACCGACACGTGCGTGTCCTTCCGCGAGATGGCATTGGTCGACGGGTGGCGCTGCGGCAACGCGGTCGTGGTCCACGGCTCCCCCCAGTGACGATCCAACACCACGTCGTCACGGCCCTCCGACGACGCTGACATGCTGTTGACGCCGAGCCCGGCCGATTTGACGGAACCTTGGCGCGGCCGGTCTCGTCAGCAACCGCCCGCGCCGTGGCGGCGGCGTCCGGACCAGTCGGGCTCGACCCGGTGGCTTGACGGGTCTTTCGAACCGCCGCTTCGACAGCCCGTCAAGGGGGCGTTAAGACCTGATACGTCCATGATTGAGCGACCGTCAGGCCGCTCCTACGCTGCTGGATGCCCTCGGGCCCGCCGATGCGCCCGTGGGGTCAGGGAGGTGCTCCATGGGTGTGCTGATCCCGACCGCACATTTCCCTATACCGTCCGCGTGTTGAAGGGCTACTGGAGGGGTGCGCGGTGACCAGATGGCGTGTGTTCTGGGTCGGGTCGGACTGGGTGGAGCGATCCGGTGCACCCACGTTGGAGGGGGCGGGTGTCGGGCTGCGTGAGGGGGACGCGGTGTTCGTGTCGCCGGATCACCGGATTGATCCGGGGCTGTGCCGGTACGGGCAGTCTGCGGCCTTCCGGAAGTTCACGACAGAGACCCGGCGGAACTACGCGGATGACCTGGTGCTGCTGCTGACGTTCCTGTCGAGTCGCGGGCGGCACTGGACGCAGACGAGGGACCAGGACCTGGAGGACTTCAAGGACTGGCGGTTCAGGGCTCCACAGAATCCAGGCCGGGTCGGCGCGTCGAAGTCGAACCGTGAGCTGGTGGCCTTCGCGACCTTCTTCAAGTGGGCGCACAAGAACCAGTATGTGTCGGTGAGCCCGGTGGCGGTGCGCGATGTGGTTGGTGGCGACGGCACGGTGCGCGCGGCGCTGGCGGATCTGGAGCCGGTACGGCCGGCGGCGGGGATGCACTGGCTGACGCCCAGGTCGTGGCGGTTGTGGATCGGCATCGGGCTGCGGGGGCAGTCAGCAGATGGGCTGGTGGAGCCGGGCTGGCTGGGGCGGCTGGAGGACCGCAACGTGGCGTTCACCCGGTTGGTGGTGTCGTCGGGCTGCGGAGGCAGGAAGCCGGCTCGCTGCTGATCTTCGAGACCCCGGACCAGCGTCTGGGCGGCAGCCGTTACTGCCACGGCCGGGTGGCGGCTGAGGCGACGCGATCGAAGGCGGCCCGCACGTACTACGCGTCCACCGAGTCGGCGCGCGACATTGAGTCGTATGTCGAATCCTCGCGGGCGTGGGCGGTGCGCAAGGCCCAGGTCAAGGGCCGCTACGACTGCGTTGAGCGGATGCGGCTGGTCACCGAGGTGTCGCCCGGCCCGAGGCGGGTGGTGCGGTGGGTGGACCGGGATGGCACGGTGTGCAGGCAGGCGCTGGACAGGTTGACCTGGCAGGAGCGGACACTGCTGTTCACCGAGGGGCCGGTGGGTCCGGAGCCGTTGTGGTTGTGGCTGAACGAGGCGGGCCTGCCGTTCCACCCGCACTCGTGGGACGCGGTCTTCCGCATGTCCAACCGCCGGTGCCGGGCCGCCCTGGAACCGCCGGCTCGTCCCCGGTCGGACCCGCATCGGGTCTACTGGCCGTATGCGACAGTGCACGCCGGGCGGCACAGCTTCGCGCTGCGGATGCTGGTGACGCTGAACGAAGTACTCGACCGGCGCTTCGGGCTGACAGCGCGTGAGCGCAGACACTACGGCCTTCTTCTGGGTGATCCCTGGCAGATGGTGCAGGGGCTGCTGGGGCATTCGACCCGGCAGGTGACGGTCGAACGGTATCTGGCGCCGGTGAGGCACCTGGACCTGCTGACACTGCTGAGGGAGGCCGAGGACCCACGGGGCGAGAAGGTCACAGACCTGGATGGGGTGTTCGCGAAACTGGCCCGGGAGAGCGAGGGCATCCAGGACATCGACGTCAGGATGGCCCTTTCCCCGAGGGTGGTGCCGGCATGAGCGGTCGCGGGCGTTCGGCGTCGCTGCCGCCGGCTCACCATGGCGCGCCCGAGGTCCTGGATCCGCTCGAGGTCCTGGTGGTGCACCACCGCAACCGCTCCGGCATTGTGCGGGAGTACGACTTCGCAACCCTGCCGGGCACCGCGGCTCTGCGACGTTCCCTGGCCGCGCTCTTCGCCTTCCGCTCGCGGGCGTGGAGCTCCCACGGCAGCTCAGAGAAGGTGTTCAGGCATGTGCGGGCGTTCGCGACGTTCGTTTCGCAGCGGGAGCGGCCGCCGCGCGATCTGGACGAGTTGACCGCCTCCGTGATCAACGAGTGGTGGCTGTACCAGAAGAGCACCCAGGGAGGGCGAGAGGTCTTCCGCCATGTGACCGCGCTGCTTCATGAAGACCCCCGGCTTCGGGAGGGCCGGGTAGCGGACGCTCTCGCCCGCCGCGTGCCTCGACTGCCCCCGCGGCAGGAGTCGTACGAGTCGGCCGAGCTCGATCACATCAAGACGTCCGCGCTGCGGGAGTTTCGGGCCGCGTGGCTACGGATCGGTGAGAACGCCGTCCACCTGCACCGCTGGCAAGAGGGCCGCTTCGCGCCCGGCAGCGTAGATGCCCGACTGGGGCAGGCCCTGGATCTGATCGCCCGCACCGCCGACCTCCCCCGCTATGACAACGGGAACCTACGGCGACAGTTCATGCTTGTGGTGGGTGGAACGTCGACGGAGGTGACGTGGAAGCGCTTGTTCCTGGACAGGATGGAGGCGACGGCGCTCGGGGTGCTGCTGATGGCGGAGTTCGGGTGGAACCTGGCCGTGATCGACGTGATGCCCGCACCCACTGCAGTCCCCGACCCGGGCCGGGACGGGCACCCCACCTATACGGTCGAGGTCTGGAAGTACAAGGGGCGGCGCTCCGAGACCGAGAATGTCACCGACACGGGAGCCGGGTCGCCGGGCCGGCTGATCACTCATGCCCTTGAGGCCACCCGCTTCGCCCGTGTGCTCGGCCATGAGCTCGCACCCGAGGTCGACCGCTTCATCGCCTGGCGCCCGCACCAGGTCGGCTGGCCCACCACTCACTTGGAGCGGCTGACCGCCGTCGGGCCGCTGCGCTTCGGCGTGGACAGAGCCGACGCGGTGCGATGGGGGAAGCAGGCGGGCACCGGCTCGCCATTTCGCCGGGGCCGGCGGACTGTCGTGGTCGACCGCGGGGAGCCGACCCAGCACAGCAATGACACGCACGAACGCCAGTACGTGTTGCCCGACAAGCGAATCCAGCGCGACGCGGCCGCCGTCGTCGCCGCCGGCGCCGCGTCCGCGCTGCGGGCGGCCCGCGGGACGGTTCGGCTGACGGCCCGGCTGGTCGACCAGCGCTCACCGGGTCACCGCGAGACCGCGACCGCGGACTGCTCCGAGACCGACAACGGCCCAGCTCCGCTGCCCGACGGCGGCTGCGGCGCCTCGTTCCTGCTCTGCCTGGGCTGTGAGAACGCCCGGGTCCACGCCGATCACCACCCTCGCCTGGCCCAACTGCACCAGGCGCTGGCCAACGCCGGCACCGTGCTGCCCACCCCAGCCTGGGAACCTCGCTGGGGTGACGCCTTCGCCCGCTTGGAGGACTTGCGTCGCAAAGTCGGTGACGGTGGCTGGCAGCAGGCACGCGCCCGGATCACCGACGCCGACCGCTCCATCGTGGACGAACTGCTGAACGGAGACCTCAGCTTGTGACCGATCCCCTGGAGGCCGACCTCCACCTACTGGTGGAGCCCGGGCCGGACACCCCGGTCATCCCCGCACACCTGGTGATCGCCCGGCGCGCCCACCTGAATGGCCGATACGGCGACCCGGTGTGGTCCCTCGCGCCACTGATCGACGATCCCAGCAGCGTCCTGTACCGCATCCCCTGGGCGTCGTGTCCGGACGGCTTCCGCGACGAACTGCGCCTGATCACCTGGACGTTCCTCAACGGCGAACTGCCGAATACGTTCGTGCGCGCTCGGGGACGGCGGATGCGCACCCGCCTCGCGGCGAGTCCTACGCTGGCCACGGTCGTTGTCTGGCGGCAGCTGGCGCTCTGGCTGCACGAACGCGGTGTCCGAAGTCTGGCCGCCTGCGACCGCGCCCAGCTGGACCAGTACGCGGCCCACCTGCGCGAGACGATCACTCTCCGCGCCACGATGTCCCACACCCTGACCGCTTTGACGCGGCTGTGGGCCTTCGACCGGCTCAGCGCCAGCCCGACGGGGATTGCCCGCCCGCCGTGGGACGAGGACGGCCTGGACGACTACCTCCCCGCAGCCTCCGCCCGGGGCGCGGAGAACGGCCGGGAACCCCTGGCGGAGGACGTCATGGGCCCGCTGCTCATCTGGGCACTTCGCCTGACCGAGGACCTGGCCGACGACATCATCGGCGCCCAGCGCGAGAAGCTTCGCCTCTGCGCTGCCGCCCTCACCCAGGCCAGCACTCCGACGGGCTGGGAGGCGCTCCACGCGCACCTCGCCCCGCTCCTTTCCGCCGGCCGGCCCCTGCCTTCCGTACGGTGGCGCGGGAAGCCGGCCCTGGCTCGGTCCTACCTCGCGGGCACGTCAGGTGCCTCCCTCCAGCAGGTCCAGAAGGCCTACCAGCGGTTCGGGTTGGCCGAACGGGTGGCGGCTGACCCCGGCCCGTGCCCGCTGAACGTCCCGGTCACCGGGGTCATCGCCGGCCGGCCCTGGCGCACGGCCGTCGACTACACCGAGACCGCAACCCTGCTGCGACACCTAGTCACCGCCGCCTTCATCGTCTGTGCCCACCTGACCGGCGCCCGCCCGCAGGAGGTACTCGCGATGCGCTCAGGCTGCTGCCCCGACCCAGGGCCCGGGCAAGGCCGCCCACTCTTGCTCATCCGCACCGAGGATCTCCCCGGGGAGACCGATGACTGCGACACGGAGGAGTCACATCTGCTGATCCGCAGTCGGCACTTCAAGACAGCCACCGACCCCGACACCGGGCTCTACCTTCCCGGCGGAGCCGAGCGAGCCGTCCCCTGGGTCGCCATCGCCCCCGTCGTGAACGCCATCCGGGTCCTGGAGCGGCTGGTCCCCGACGGGGCCCTGCTGTTCGACGCGGCCGTCCACGATCCGGCGCGCGCCGCTACCCGTTCCGGATCACTGGGCTCCGAGGCGCTTCGGGAGCGGATCGACGACTTCGTGACGTGGGTGAACATCGAGGCACTGAGGCAGGATCTGCCCGGGGAGGCAATCCCTCCGGACCCGCACGGCAGGATCGGCACGGCTCGATTCCGCCGCACCCTGGCCTGGCACATCGCCCGCCGCCCGGGCGGCCTGGTCGCCCTCGCCATCCAGTACGGGCACATGCGCACCGCCCTGAACACGGACGAGTCGGGTCGCTACGGCACCCGAAGCCGCGGCGGCATCCACCAGCTCGTCGACATCGAGACGGGGCTGGCCACCGCGGACACAGCAGCCGACCTCGCCGAGCGGTTCCATGACGGCGAGGGCGTCTCCGGACCCGCCGCGCGCCGGGCGCTCCTGCAGGCCACCACCGGCCCCCTGTTCCAGGGCGGCCTGGTCAAGCGGGACTTCCCCGTCAAGCACGAACTCGCCCGCCGTCACCTCGCCCGCGACGGCAGCGTCCTGTTCGACAACCCCCACGCCCTCCTGCTGTGCCTCTACAGGCGCGACCGGGCCCTGTGCCGGGGCGACGAGCAGCTCACCGCTCCCGTCCTTGACCGGTGCGTGCCCGGGTGCGGGAACATCGTCCGCACCGACCAGCAAGCCGCGGACCTGCGGCAGCGCGCCGAGCATATGGAACGCAAGGCCGCGCTGCTTCCCGAACCCATTGGCGAGCGCCTGCGGACCAACGCCTCACGGCTTCGCACTTGGGCCGACGACCAGGATCGCACCCGCGCCACCGCCAAGGAGAGCCCCGCGTGAGCCCCGCACTCGACGAACGCGACCGCATCCGCGCAGCCATGGACCGCATCCTCGCCGGCACCCCCGAACGCTCCAACGGAGCCCTGACCATCGTCGCGCTGGCCATCGAAGCCGGCGTCCCCAGAAACGCCCTGACCCAACGCCACCTCGACCTGAAAACCGAGTTCTACGAACACGTCAAGACCCGAGGCGGCATCCCCGAGGTCGAGACCCGCCTCCGCGCGAAGATCGTCACCCTCAAGACGACCATCGCGAACAAGAACGACGAAATCGCCCGGCTCAAAGCCGACGTCCAAGGCTTCCTCGCAGAGAACACCAGACTCACCCTCGAGAACCAAGAGCTCCGCGACTTGCTCAGCGGCAAGAACACTGACGTCACGCCGCTTCGGGCCCTGACTGGCCGCTGAACCTGGTGGGCTTCCTCAGAACGCTGGCAGGTCGAGCAAGGGTTGAGGTCAACGTTCAGTGCTGGCCGGCTCAGCGGTCGCAGCCAGGCGCATTTCACTGGCCCTGACAGCGACGTCCCGCACGCTATCCAGGCCGAAGCGTGCCGAGGCCGAGAGCGGCATCTTGCCACGCGTCTTGCTTGTGATCACAAGCATCGCGCGCTTGTTTCCCATCGGCCCCGTCGTCTCCTCAACTTTCAGGTCACTGATTTGAGACCAAGGGATTCTCCGGGTCTGCCCGAGCGACCTCTCGACGACCCCGCTCCGGTCGATCGTTACCCCTAGGCGGGCACTGCGATAGCACCACAGAATGAACCCGGCGAGAAAAATCGAGTACATCACATGCGCCGCAATCGGGACCGGTTTCACAATCCCCATGATACTAATGGAGATGAAAGTCATTCCTGCGGCCACGAGAATGATCCCGCTGCCTCCATGGATGAAACCTGATTGGCCCATCTGCTTTCGACTTGCTCAATCTATTTGCCAATCAAGAGGGGCTGGGAGCAGTCAGGTTGCCTCATTTATTCAGCGGTACGCGCGGGCCGTCAGTCCCCAGGAGTCCAGCTGCCGATGACATCGGGGCCGCGCGCACGTTATTGACTACCGAAAGTCCTCGGCTTGCAGGGGCAGCAAGCGAAGAGATTTCGAACTTTTCAGCCACTATCCTTAGCCGGAGCATCTGCGATTGGGCTTGGCTGAACGCGATGGGGCCCCGCGTGGACGGGACCCCCACAACATTAGTAGCAAGCGCGACCTTCTGGAACTGCCCTAAGGGAGAATGCTCTCCGCATCAAGCCCCAACGCTTCTACATCCCGCAGCACTCTGCCAATGAATTCCCGGAGCGTTGCGGCCAAGTCCACGAACGCAATTGGTGCACTCCGCCTGTCAGGTGTAAATACTGAGCCGACGGACCATCCGGACGGCACTCTGGAGATCTCAATGGCCCCGGTCTCATCAAACGACATTGACGAGAACTCGAAATTCACTTCTGGCTCCGCCGCCAAATCAAGCCAACGAGCAAACTCGCGAGCCAGCTCGGCGACCGGGAAAGCCCTTTCGCTGTAGATCACCTCCTCATGATCTACGATATTGAGATCGGCCTCAACGTGAACCAGCAGGTCCGCAAGGCTGTGGTGGCGGAGATCCTTCGCATTGATGCCACCGTAAGTGATCTCCAACGTTTCACCCACCAACCTTATACGGGAACGAATTTATCACTCGACCATCATTTGTGACGATCGCCCTGATTCCTGTCTGGCCCTTGGTGCCAACCGTGCGCCCCAAATCGGTCTCCACTTTGAATGTTCCCTCAAGGCGGTTCGTTTGGAAAACTGCACCATCAGACTGCAGCGCCTCAGCAACCCACGACTGCGCTTCGCTGATGTCTTCGGTTGCGAACTTAGCGTACTTGCCACCGAAGCTCGCCAGGTGCTTGTCCTTAACGAAGATACTCGCAGGATCCTCTGCGGCCTTGAACGCCGCGTCGGACGCGTCCTTCAGTGCTCCGCTGGCGATGTCCTCGGCTGCAACGCTGGCGCCTTCTTCGAGACCCTTGGCGGCGAGCATGGCTGCTTCGTCTTCGCCGCCGGTGGCTACGGTGAGGATCACCATGCCTGCGGCTTGGGCGCACTGGCCCCAGGTGGGGTTCTCGACGCATCCGACGACGTCAGCGGCGCCGGATGCGTGGTAGATGAAGCTCCCGACGCTCTCCCACCAGGGCTTGTTCGCTTGGGCCGCGATGGCGGCCTGCTGAGCGCGGTAGTTGGCTTCGGCGGTTTCCTTGGCTGCGAGGGCGGCGCGGGCGGGTGCCCAGTAGGCGTCCCAGCGCTTGTTCGTGTTGTCGTCCCAGATGTGGTGGCGTTCGGCGAAGCCTTTGCTGTCGCCCCATGCGCTGGGGTCGCATGATCCGACGCCGCAGGTGTGGGGCGGGGTGGTCTGGCCGATGACTTGGCCTTGACCGTTGACGATCTGGCCTTCGGGGTCGGTGACGGTGCTGCCGCTGCAGGAGAAGCCCGAGCTGGCGCAGCTGTCGTCGCGCAGGCCGTTGGGGTCGGCGCCGTTGACGGGGTCGTTGGCGGCGTAGGTGTAGCCGCCGAGCTGGTTGGGGTCGGCTGCTTCGAGGAGGGGGTGGGTCTATCAGATTTGTGGTGGCTTGTCGGCTATTAGGCCTATTTGATCCTGCGTCGGATTGGTTCGGCTACTCGGATGCGTCCATTGGCGTGGT
>NZ_JBGCCK010000045.1:0-19265 GCF_041262525.1 Streptacidiphilus sp. MAP12-20 | reverse complement strand
CACCCGGGGCGCGTGGAACTGCGCGAGCAACCCCCCGCGTGCGGATGGCCCTGCGCGTTGAGGACCATCCGCATGTCGGTGGCTTGTCGCGCAGTTCCTCGCGCCCCTGAATCGTGCAACTGGCCCACGGCTGACCGTGTCGCGCCCACGCGGCGCAGCCGCATATCAGCAGAGCCTCGCGCCCCCGAGGTGGTGCAACTGACCCCCGCTGCCGAGTCTTACGGAACGCGGACGGCCGGGCGTCAGGCCTCCCCTGAGGCCGCGCGCGGGTGCCACCGTGGTGGCGTGGCCGTGAAGATCCGCACCGTTGCGTGCGCCGTCGTGCTCGCTCTGCTCACGCTCGCCCTCGCGCGGACATTCACCGGTGGAGGGAGTCTCGGGCAGCGCGGCATTCTGCACGGGTGGTACCTCGCCGACGGGCTGCTGTTCGGCGGCGCGCTGTTGCTCGCCCGTGGGGTGCCGGACCGTGTCGTCCGCGTGATGGTGCTCCTCGGCGGCATCGCCGTCGCCGCGACCGGGCTGCTGGCCGCGCCGCGGACCAGCGACGACGCGTACCGCTACGTCTGGGACGGGCAGGTCCAGGCGGCCGGGATATCGCCCTACGCCCATGCCCCCGCCGACGCCGCCCTCGCGCCGCTGCGCGCGCAGGTGCCCGCGCTCTTCCCGCCGCACTCGGCCTGCCAGGGCTGGGACCTGCACCAGGTCGCCGACGTCTGCACCCACATCAACCGGCCGACCGTGCACACGATCTATCCACCCGTCGCCGAGGGCTGGTTCCTGCTCGCGCACGCCCTCGGCGGCACCGTGCGCACCCTGCAGGTGCTCGGCCTGCTGCTCGCGGTCGCGGTCACCGTCGTGCTGCTGCGGATGCTGGGCGCGCGGCGGGCGCCCGCCTACTGGGCCGGGCTCTGGGCCTGGTGCCCCGGCGTCGCGATCTGGTCCGTGAACGATGCGCATGTCGACACCCTGGGTGTGCTGCTGATGCTGCTCGGCCTGGCCGTCGCCGCGGGCGGCCGCCGTCCGGTCCTGGCCGGAGTGCTGCTGGGCGGGGCCACGGCGGTGAAACTGGTCCCCGCACTGGCACTGCCCGGCGCGCTCGCCGGTCGCGGACGGTTGCGGCTCGCGCTCGCGGCGGGTGGGACCTTCCTGCTGAGCTACCTGCCCTACGTGTGGGTGTCCGGCTTCGGTGTGATCGGCTTCCTGCCGGGCTATCTCCGCGAGGAGGGCTACGACCAGGGCGGCCGCTACGCGCTGCTCGCGCTGCTGCACGTGCCGGAGTCCTGGCGCGGGCCGTTGGCCGTGCTGCTGCTGCTGCTGCTCGCCGCCGTCGCCCTCGCGGTCGCGCTCCGCGGCGATCCTGCGCGGCCCTGGCGCGGTGCGCTGACGGTGACCGGCGTGGCGCTGTTGCTGGCCACGCCGCACTACCCCTGGTACAGCCTGCTGCTGCTCGCCCTCGCGGCGCTGGAGGGCCGCTGGGAGTGGCTGGGCGTCCCGGCGGCCGGGATGGCCGACTACCTCCTCAGCGGGTCCGTGCAGCAGCCCGCCTACGCGGCGGCGTTCGGTCTGGTGCTGCTGGGTACTGCCCTCCGGGCTGCCGGACGGCGTGACGAGGTCAGCCGAGCGACAGGGTGGCGGGAAGTGCGTGCAGCTCGCCCTGGCCCGCAACCGTCGGCCGCTGCAGTGCCGGCTTCGGGTACGGCGTCATCTCCGTCAAGCCGGGGAAGTAGACGTGCACCGTGACCGCAGGCTCCAGCGTGTCGTTGACCACCTCGTGGACGTAACCGGGCGCGATGACGCGCTGCGCGCCGGCGGCGAGAGCCCGAGGCTCGCGGCCGGGCGAACGCTCGGTCAGCTCGCCCTGGAGCACCGTCATCACCGCGGAGGAGCGGCCGTGGTCGTGCGCGCCGCTGCCCTGGCCGGGCAGCCAGCTGAGCAGCCACACCTCGTAGCCGGGCCCGGTCTCCAGCCGCGCGTACCAGCGCGTCAGCGCGTCGTACCGGACCAGCGGCTCCCAGCGGGCGCGGTCCCCGGCGACCCGGCGGGCGAGCGCGGCGAAGTCGCCGACGGTGGTCGGGTGCGCGAGCGGGGCGGGGGCCAGGTGCGGCCAGGCGAGCGGGTCACCGGCGATGCTGACGTCGCTGAGGCCGTCGGGAAAACGAGAAGAAGCGGAGGTCACGGCTGTGTCGTCCTTGGGAGGCTGTGAGCAGGCAGGGGGAGATGGGGCCCTAGCTACAGCGACAACACAGCGCACTCGCGGCACGACGAAGCGAGCCGTGGAGGCTGCTCGACGTGGGGCGGTGCGAAGACATGCCGCTAGCAGACCTTGTCAAGACCGCCCTTGTCAACTCTCCTCGCCGCACCTGAGGGGACAGTCGGGGCTGGATCACCTGATCGGTGGATAAATCACCTCCTGGGTTTGGAGTGACGCAGGGGCGGGAACGCCGCCCTCGACACGCTCACTGTGAGCTTTCCTCAGGTGATAGCCGAGCCTCCGGTTTGTCCGGATTTGCACACTTATGGTGACGGCTTGGTTCCGGGGAGTGAATCCTGGGCCCAATACCAGAGCACGGCTTGACGGCAGCGAAAGAACGCACTTGTAATTTCACTCGTGTCCAAACGCCGCATCAGGTCACGGACGCATCACGGGGATGCAAGAAGCACGAGGGGTAGGAGGCGCGCGCATGAGCGAGCTCTTTGATCTGTTGGTCATCGACGAAGAGACAGGCGTCGAGGAAGAGCTCGGCTGGCAGGAGCGCGCCCTTTGCGCCCAGACGGACCCCGAGTCCTTCTTCCCGGAGAAGGGCGGCTCGACGCGCGAGGCCAAGAAGGTCTGCCTCGCCTGCGAGGTCCGCAATGAGTGCCTGGAGTACGCCCTCGCCAACGACGAGCGCTTCGGCATCTGGGGCGGGCTCTCCGAGCGCGAGCGCCGGCGGCTCAAGAAGGCCGTCGTCTGACGAAGCCTCAACAGGCAGTGCCCGATTCCTCCGCATATCGCACACTCGATCGGCATTCGGTCGCATGGTGCGCATGCCGAGGGTCGGGGCAGTCCCGCAGCGCTTCCGAAAACTGGAACCGCCGAGAGGACGACATCGCAGGTGAGGGGTTCCCTCGCGGCACTCTTGCCCGACAGCCCTCACCGCACCTCACGGCTACCCGTTAGTGTGGTCCGCCAGCGGTGCGCCTGACGCGCGCCCGCGTCGTGCCACTCAGCGAACCGGGGTCCGCAAAAGCGATGTCTGCCTACACCCATCAGCCCCCAGGGCAACCGGGCGCCGGACGCCCGCCGGCTTACCCCCGGCATCTGGTCACCGCCGTGCTCGTCGCCCACGACGGCGCGCGCTGGCTGCCCCAGGCGCTCCGCGGTCTGCTGGAGCAGGACCGTCCCGTGCAGCGCATCGTGGCCGCCGACACCGGATCCACCGACGCCTCGCCGCGGCTGCTCGCCGAGGCGCTCGGCCAGGACGCCGTCCACCAGTACGGCCGCCGCACCGGCTTCGGCACCGCCGTCAACGAGACCGTCCGCGGCCTGCCTCCGCTCTACGCCGAGAACCTGCCCTACGCCATCTCGGGCGGCTACGACCCGCTCGACCCCGACGAGGCCGGCGGCCACGACCAGTTCGGCGACCCGCTGGGCCACCACGACGAACTCGCGGGCGAACAGCTGCGCGGGGGCGGTCGCACCGAGCCGGTCGAGTGGATCTGGCTGCTGCACGACGACTGCGAGCCGCACCCGGACGCGCTGCGCAAACTGCTCCAGGTCGCCGACACCACGCCCACCGCCGCCGTCATCGGCCCGAAGCTCCGCTCCTGGTACGACCGCCGTCAGCTGCTCGAGGTCGGCGTCAGCATCGCCCGCTCCGGCCGCCGTTGGACCGGCCTGGACCGCCGCGAGCAGGACCAGGGCCAGCGCGACCAGGTCCGCCCGGTGCTCGCCGTCTCCACCGCGGGCATGCTGATCCGCCGGGACGTCTTCGAGCAGATCGGCGGCTTCGACAAGCAACTGCCGCTGATGCGCGACGACGTCGACCTGTGCTGGCGCGTCGCCGCCGCCGGGCACCGCGCCGTCGTCGCTCCCGACGCGATCCTGCGGCACGCCGAGGCCGCCAGCCGCGAGCGCCGCCCCATCGACTGCGCGCGGCCCGACCGCCCGCACCGCATCGACAAGGCCGGCGCGGTCTACACCCTGCTGGCCAACTCCCGTGCGCTGCTGCTGCCCTACCTGCTGCTGCGGATCACCCTCTCCACGCTGCTGCGCGCCCTCGGTTACCTGCTGGCCAAGACCCCCGGCCTGGCCCTGGACGAGGTCGGCGGCCTCAGCCACGTGCTGCTGCGCTTCGGCTCGCTGCTGGCCGGCCGCGCCCGACGCCGCCGCACCCGCGCCGCCGACGCCCTCGACGACCGCTCGCTCTTCCCCGCGCCCGGCGCCACCACCCGTGCCGCGCTGGAGAACCTGATCGCCGAGTTCGGCGGCGGCCGCTCGGGCGAGGCCATCTCCAGCCGCCACGGCTCGGTCGAGTCCGGCCCCGTCGACGATGACAACGACATCCTCGAAGTCGAGCAGTTCGCGCTGATCAAGCGGATCGCCAGGAAGCCCGCACCGGTGCTCTTCGCCGGCCTGCTGCTGCTGACCCTGATCGCCTGCCGCGGCCTGCTCGGCAGCGGCGCCCTCTACGGCGGCTCGCTGCTGCCGACCCCCGGCGGCGCGAGTGACCTGTGGCAGCAGTACGCGGCCAGCTGGCAGCCGAACGGCGTCGGCACGGCGGGCGGTGCGCCGCCCTACCTCGGCGTGCTCGCCGCGCTCGCCAGTCTCGCCTTCGGCAGCCCCGGTCTGGCCATGACGGTCGTCCTGCTGCTGACCGTGCCGCTCGCCGGCGTCTCCGCCTACCTGGTCTCCCGGCCGCTGATCGACTCCCGCCTGGTCCGCGCCTGGTCCAGCGCCACCTACGCGCTGCTGCCCGCCGCCACCGGCGCCATCGCGCAGGGCCGGATCGGCACCGCGGTCCTCGCCGTGCTGCTGCCGCCGCTGGCCCGCGCGGCCGCCATCGGCGTCGGCCTCGGCATCCGCCGCGAGACGGCCGCCCGCGGCGGACGTCCCGGCTGGCGCAGCGCCTGGGTCGCCGCGTTCACGCTGACGCTCTGCACCGCCTTCGTCCCACTGGCCTGGCTGCTCGGTCTGATGCTGGCCGGCGGCGCGCTGCTGGCCGCGTTCCTGCGCGGCGGCGCGTTCGGGCAGGGCGTCGGCGCGCTGCGCGGCCTCGGCCCGCGCGTGCTCGTCATCCTCGGCACCCCGCTGTTGGTTCTCGCGCCCTGGTCGCTCGGGCTCTTCCTGCACCCGGGCCGGTTCCTGCTGGAGGCCGGCATCCCCGGCCTGGTCGGCACTCCGGCCACTCCCGTCGACCTGCTGACGCTGGACCCCGGCGGCAACGGCGCGGTGCCCGGCCTGCTCATCGTCGGCGTCCTGCTGGCCGCGCTCGCAGCGCTGCTGCGCGCCGACCGCCGCCGCGCGGTCGTCGCCGCCTGGGGCGCTGCCGCCATCGGCCTGATCGGCACCGCCCTGGTCGGCACGACGACCGTGGTGCCCGGCCCCGGCCAGACCCCCGTCCCCGCCTGGGCCGGTCCCACCACGCTGATCACCGGCATCGCGCTGCTCGCGGCCGCCGCGATCGGCGCCGACCACGCGCGTGAGCGCGTCGCAGCCATCAACTTCGGCTGGCGTCAGCCGGTCGCGGCCCTCGTCGTGATCGCCGCGGCGCTGGCCCCCGTGGCCGCCGCCGGCTGGTGGCTGCTGCGCGGCGCCGACGGCCCGCTCAAGCGCGGCGACGGCCTCCTGGTCCCCGCGTTCATCGCCCAGCAGGCCCAGGGGCCCGACCAGAGCCGGTCGCTGGTGCTGCGCACCGGCGACCAGGGCCAGGTCGTCTCCTACGCGCTGGTCCGCGGCGGCGGCCCGACCGTCGGCAGCTCGGAGACCGCCAACGCGGCCGCGCCCTCGTCGCAGCTGACGCAGCTGGTCGACGCGCTGGTCTCCGGCTCGGCGGGCAACCAGTCCACGCAGCTGGCCGGCTTCGCGGTCCAGTACATCGAGGTCCTCGCGCCGGTCGACAACGGGTTGGCCGCGACCCTGGACACCACCGCCGGGCTCGCCCGGGTCAGCACCCAGCAGCAGGCCAGCTACTGGCGCGTCCAGCAGAGCACCCCGCGCGTGGTGATCCGCGCGCAGGGCAGCCCGGACGTGTCCGTCGCCGCCGGACCGGTCGACGTGACCGCCACGGTCCCGGCCGGCCCGGACGGGCGCGTGCTGCGCCTGGCCGACACCGCGGACCCGGGCTGGACCGCGACCCTGGACGGACAGGCGCTCAAGCCGCAGACGGTGGACGGCTGGGCCCAGGGCTTCCAGCTGCCCGCGAGCGGCGGCACACTCACCGTCAGCTACCACGAGAGCATGCTGCGCCTCGGCTGGGTCGGCGTGCAGTGCTTCCTCGCGGCGGCACTGGTGATCCTCGCGCTGCCGGGCCGTCGCCGGAACGTCGACGACGACCGACCGGAGGAGGGCGCCGAGGAGCTGTCCCCGGCCGCGGCTGCGGCAGCCGCGGCGGCGGCGCCGGTGATCCCCGGCTCCCGCCGGGCCCGCCGAATGGCGGCCGCGGGCGAGGGACCGGCCCAGGAGGCCGAGGAGACGGAGGCTCAGGAGGGCGTCTACGCGAGCGTGGCGGCGACCGAGCAGTCGGCCGGCTACCAGGAGGCCGCACCGGGCCACCCGCAGGAGCAGGGCCAGGGCTACTACCCGGACCCGGCCGGCTACGGCTACCCGGAGCAGCAGCCCGGCTACGACCCCGCCCAGCAGCAGATGTACCCGCAGCCGGGGTACGAACAGCCCGGCTACGACCAGGGCGGCTACCCGCAGCCCGGGTACGAGCAGGGCGGCTACGACCAGCAGGGTTACCAGCAGTCCGGCTACGGACAGCAGGGCTATGACCCGCAGGGCTACAACCAGCAGGCACAGATGCCGGGCGGTCAGGGCGGTCAAGCTGTGCCGGGCCAGCCCTACGGCTGGCACGACGCGGCGTCCGAACAGAGCCAGTACGGCTCTCTGGAGCCCGACGACCCGTGGCTGAGCGGCCAGAACGGCAGCGGTCACAACGGCAATGGCCACAACGGCAACGGCCACGGCCCGGAGCAGGGGAGCTGACCAGCAGATGATCAACCGGACCACCCAGTCCCTGCTGGGCGCGCTCGGGGTGCTCGCCCTCGCCCTCGGCATCGCAGAACTGCAACCACCCCAGGGCCAGGCCGCGGCCACCGGCAGCAGCGTCCGCACGGCGGTCACGCAGACCTCGCTGCTCTGCCCGCCGCCGCTGCAGGGCCTCACCGGCAGCACCGTCTACAGCCTGGCCGCGCCGGGCCACGACTCCTCGACCGGCTCGGGCGGCAGCGCCTCGCTGACGCCGCTGTCCGGGACGAGCAGCGCTTCGGCGAGCGCCGGCGCGTCACCCACCGCCTCCGCTTCGCCGAAGGCGTCCTCCTCCGCTTCGCCCAAGGCGTCCTCCTCCGCGTCGCCGAAGCCGTCGAGCTCGGGCTCCGGGGCGACGCCGTCGGCCGGCGCCTCACCGGCCGGCTCGGCCGCGCCGCTGGTGCAGCAGACGCAGACCGGCGGCTCGACCACGGCCAAGGCCGCCTCGGGCGCGAACGCGCCCGGCGCCCTGGCGGTCGCCAACGGCTCCACCGCCCCCGGCTTCACCGTCCAGCAGACCACCACGACGAGCAAGGGGCTCTCCGGGACCAGCTGCACGGCCCCCGGCACGGACTTCTGGTTCGTCGGCGCCGACACCGCCAAGGGCACCAGCGCGTACCTGGAGCTGACCAACGCGCAGGCGAACAACTCCGACGTCGACGTCCAGATCTTCGGCCCCGCGGGCGAGGTGGAGACCAGCGCCGCCGGCAGCGTCAACGTCCCCGCCAACGGGAACAGCTCGCTGCTGCTCTCCACGCTCGTCCAGCCGGGCAACGACGGCCAGGTCCTGGCCGTCCACGTGCTCGTCCGCAGCGGGCAGATCGGCGCGGCGTTGCACGTCAACAGCGACGCCGGCGCGGACTGGATCCCCCCGACGACGGCGGCGTCCAGCGTGTCCGTCCCCGGCCTGCCGGGCGACGTCCACCAGTACAACCTGTCCCTGGCCGTGGCCAAGGGCGACGCGGACGCGGACCTGAAGGTGCAGCTGGCCTCGCAGAGCGGCTGGATCACCCCCGCCGGACACGAGACCGTCCACGTCAAGGCCGGCATGCTGACGACCGTCAACCTCAACGACGTCACCCACGGCCAGCCCGGCCTGCTGCGGCTGGTCCCGAGCGACCCCAAGCAGCCGACGCCGATCGTCGTGGGTGTGCAGGCCACGTCGAGCAGCCGGAGTGACGTCGCCTACCTGGCCGGCGCCGCCCCGATCACGCAGCGCGGCACCGTCGCCGGCAACACGGGCAGCGACAGCACACTGCTGCTCACGGCCCCGAACGGCGCGGCGAGCGTGACCGTCACCACCCTGGGCAGCGGCGGCTCCCCGACGACGAAGACCGTGCAGATCGCGGCGGGCTCGACCGTCGCGGTGCCGCTGACCGCGCCTTCGGGCGCGTCGACCTTCGCCGTCACCGTCACGCCGGCCGGCGGCGGTCCCGTCTACGCGGCGCGGGAACTCTCCCGCAAGTCGGGCCTGACGATCCAGCAGATCCCGGACGACGGCTCCACGGTGATGGTGCCCACCGCCATCCAGAACCCGGCGATCCTGGTGCAGTAAGACCGACCGGCACATGGGGGTGGGTCAAGGAGCGGGGGAGGTCCCCCTCGCGACGCCGCCCCCCTGTGCCGGTCGGTCCGAGTCTCGCCGCAGGCCGGAGGCCCTCCGTGGTCAGTCCTCGCCGTAGCGGGGATCGACCGCCTCGGGCTCGACGCCCAGCAACTCCGCGACCTGCTCGATCATCACGTCATGGACCAGCGCGGCGCGCTCCTCGCGCCCCTTCGCGCGGATCTCCACCGGGCGCCGGTACACCACGATCCGCGCCGGACGCCCCTTCGCCGCCGCGACCAGCCGCCCCAGCGGCACCTCGTCAGCACGCACGTCGTCGATCGCCGGCTCGGGCTCGCCCGGCAGTGGCGCAGGGACCTCCTGGACGGCGAACTCGACCTCTTCCAGCTGCGGCCAGCGCCGCTCCAGCCGCTCCACCGACTCCCGCACGTAGTCGTCGAAAAGCTCCGAGCGGCTCAGCGAGATCGGCACCTGCCGAGGCGCCAGCGGGCCGCGCAGGCCCCTACCGTGGCGGTCCCGGCGCCGACGCGGCGCTCCTGTGGATACGGGTGGTCTCTCCATCACGACTAAGCGTATCCACTGCCACCGACAGCAACCCCCACGCCGCCTCCGATTCCCCCGGCCGGCGGCGCGGGACGGGACGCGAGGCCGACCTGGCGGCGACACGGCGTGCGATCCGGGGGAGAGTCTTCGCGACCCGGTCAGGAGTGCGGTACCGTCCAACCTCGTGAGCCCTGTCCGTCGTTGTTCGCGCACCGCCTGCGGCCGCCCCGCGGTGGCGACTTTGACGTACGTGTACGCGGACTCCACCGCCGTCCTCGGCCCCCTCGCGACGTACGCCGAGCCGCACTGCTACGACCTCTGCGCCCAGCACTCCGAGCGGCTGACCGCGCCCCGTGGCTGGGAGGTGGTCCGGCTGAACGTCGACACCGGCCCGATCCGGCCCTCGGGCGACGACCTGGAGGCACTGGCCAACGCGGTCCGCGAGGTCGCCCGCCCGCCGGCCCGCCGTCAGGACGGCGGCTCCGAGGCGGATCCGACGGAGGTCGGCCGCCGCGGTCACCTGCGTGTGCTGCGCCCGCCCGAGGAGTGAACCGGCGGTGCTCCGCCGCAGCTCAGGAGCGTCTCGTCACGAGAAGCTAACCCTGTGCTCATCCGCACCCGGTATCGTGCGGAGCGCATAGGCAGATGCAGCGTGACCTGGACCACAGAAGGCGGAGAGCCGCAGTGCGTGACCTCAAGCAGATCGTGAAGGCGTACGACGTCCGAGGCGTCGTTCCCGACCAGTGGGACGCCGACCTCTCACGTGCCTTCGGTGCGGCGTTCGTCCAGGTCACGGGTGCCGACGCGATCGTGGTCGGCCACGACATGCGTCCCTCCTCGCCGTCCCTGGCCCGCGCGTTCGCCGAGGGCGCGGCCGCGCGCGGCGCGGACGTCGTCGAGATCGGCCTCTGCTCGACCGACCAGCTCTACTTCGCCAGCGGCAAGCTCGACCTGCCCGGCGCGATGTTCACCGCCAGCCACAACCCGGCCCAGTACAACGGCATCAAGATGTGCCGCAAGGGCGCGGCCCCGGTCGGCGAGGTCACCGGCCTGGTCGAGGTCCGCGAGCTGGTGCAGTCGTGGATCGGCGCGGACGACGTCGTGACCATCCCGTCGACCGGCGCGGCGACCGGCACGATCACGCAGCAGGACCAGCTCCAGCCCTACGCCGACCACCTGCTCGGCCTGGTCGACCTGCGGTCGATCCGTCCGCTGAAGGTCGCCGTCGACGCGGGCAACGGCATGGGCGGTCACACCGTCCCGACCGTCCTGGGCGGCCTCCCGCTGGAGATCGTCCCGATGTACTTCGAGCTGGACGGCACCTTCCCGAACCACGAGGCCAACCCGCTGGACCCGAAGAACCTGGTCGACCTCCAGGCCAAGGTCCGCGAGGTCGGCGCCGACATCGGCCTCGCCTTCGACGGCGACGCGGACCGCTGCTTCGTCGTGGACGAGAACGGCGACCCGATCAGCCCGAGCGCGATCACGGCGCTGGTCGCGGTCCGCGAGCTGGCCAAGGCCAAGGCGGCGGGCGAGACCGAGCCGGTGATCATCCACAACCTGATCACCTCCTGGGCGGTCCCCGAGATCGTGGCCGAGCACGGCGGGCGCGCGGTGCGCACGCGCGTGGGTCACTCGTTCATCAAGCAGGAGATGGCCAACAGCGGCGCGATCTTCGGCGGCGAGCACTCGGCGCACTACTACTTCCGTGACTTCTGGCGTGCCGACACGGGCATGCTGGCCGCCCTGCATGTGCTGGCGGCGCTGGGTGAGCAGGCGAAGCCGCTGTCCGAGCTGGCCTCGGTCTACAACCGGTACGTGGACTCGGGCGAGATCAACAGCACGGTCGCCGACCAGGCCGCGAGCGTCGCCGCGGTGCGGGCCGCGTTCGCGGACGAGCCGGGGGTCACCTTCGACGAGCTGGACGGCATGACCGTCTCCGGCGCGGACTGGTGGTTCAACCTCCGCGCCTCCAACACGGAGCCGCTCCTTCGACTGAACGTCGAGGCCCGCGACGCCGCGACGATGGCCAAGCGCCGCGACCAGGTCCTCTCCATCGTCCGGGGATAGTTGCACTATCCAGGGGCGCGGGGAACTGCGCGAGAAACCACTGACGTGCGGATGGCCCTGCGCGTTCGGGGCTCTCCCTGCGTGGGAGGGGGCACCTCCCGGCCGAAGGCTGGGGGAGCTGGGGGAGGGGCCGCGCATCAGCAGAGCCTCGCGCCCCTGGAGGTGCAAGTACTCTGCATCACGAACAGAAACCGTCGTCGACTTCCGGAGCGCCAGCGACATGAGCATTGAACCCGCCCTGCTCGAGATCTTCGCCTGCCCCGCCTGCCACGCACCGCTGCGCGAGGACGAGGCCGCAGGCGAACTGGTCTGCACCAGCAACACCTGCGGGCTCGCCTACCCCGTGCGGGACGGCATCCCGGTCCTGCTCGTCGACGAGGCCCGACGGCCCGCATGATCGACGAGCGGCTGCTCGACGACACCGACGCACTCGCCCGCGCAGACGCCCGCGGCGCCCTGCTCGCGCTCGCGTCCGCCGGTGCGCGCGTGCGAACGGGACTGCGGCTGGCCGATGAGGCCGGTCTCGGCGGGCTGCGGCCGGAGGGGCGCCCCCGCGCCGTGCTGGTCGCCGCGCACGGCGCCGCCGCGCAGGCGGGGGACGTGCTGGCCGCGCTCGGCGCCAGCGTCTGCCCGGTCATGGTGCTGCGACCGGGTCCCGCTGAGCCGGACCCGGCGCTGGTGCACCCGGTCACCCGCAGCGACGATTTCACGCTCGGGTTGGACTGGACCCTGCCCGGCTGGGCCGGCCCGTCCGACCTGCTCGTCGTCGCGGCCACCGTCGGCAGCTGCCCGGGACTGATCACCCTGGTCGAGCGCGCGTACTCGCGCGGCTGCTCGATCGTCGCCGTCGCACCGCCCGGATCCGGCCTCGCCGAAGCCGCTCTCCAGGCGCGCGGCCTGCCGCTGCCGTACACCCCCGGCGTCCCCGCCGCGCTGGACGGCTACAGCGACGGTCCCGACGCCGACCTGCCGCGTGAGGACCCCTCCGACTTCTGGGGCGTGCTCGCCCCCCTGCTCGCGCTCGCGCAGCGGCTGGGCGTCGTCGCCGGCGGCCAGGAGGCCCTGATCGCCGCCGCCGACCGCCTCGACGAGGCCGCCGTCCGCTGCCGTCCCTCCGCCGAGGCCTACAACAACCCCGCCAAGGCGCTCGCCGTCCAGCTCGCCGCGACGCTGCCGCTGGTGTGGAGCGACGGCTCCTGCGCGTCCGCGGCCGCGGGCCGGTTCGCCGCGATGCTGGCCGACCACGCCGCCCGCCCCGCGTTGACCGGCGCGCTGCCCGAGGTGCTGACCGCGCAGCGCGGCCTGTTCACCGGCGCCCTCGGCGCGGGCGGCGACCCGGACGACTTCTTCCGCGACCGGGTCGAGGACGACGGCGCCCTCCGGCTCCAGGTCGTCCTGCTGCGCCGCACGCCCCACCGCCGCCCCGGCGACGAACGGGCCGCCGAGGAGGGCCGGCTCCCCGACGTCACCGACGAGTCATCGCCGGACCACCTGCAGGACGCCGAATCACCGGTCTCTCGTCGTACCGTGGCGCGAGCCCACCGCCTGGCCGCCGACCACCAGGTCGGACTGCGGGAGCTGACGTCCGTCCGGAGCGATCCGGTCGAGGCCCTGGCCGAACTCATCGCACTGACCGACTTCGCGGCCGTCTACCTTGGCCTGGCCGCCGAATCCGGAGGACGCTGACGCGCATGGACCAGCTGGAGAACACCGTCCGGGCCTACGCCTGGGGTTCCCGCACCGCGATCCCGGGGTTGCTGGGGGTGGAACCCACCGGCGAGCCGCAGGCGGAGCTGTGGATGGGCGCCCACCCGGGCTGTCCCTCCGGGGTCGACCGCGGGCAGGGACCCCGGACCCTCGACGGGCTGATCGCGGCTGACCCACAGGGCGAGCTGGGCGCGGCTGCGGTGGCCCGGTTCGGCCCTACGCTGCCGTTCCTCTTCAAGGTGCTGGCAGCGGGCGAGCCGCTCTCGGTGCAGGTGCATCCGGATCTGGCGCAGGCGCGGGCCGGCTTCGCGGCCGAGGAGGCACGCGGTGTCCCGCTGGACGCGCGGGAGCGCAACTACAAGGACGCCAACCACAAGCCCGAGATGCTGTGCGCGCTGGAGGAGTTCACCGGCGTGTGCGGCTTCCGTGCCCCGGTGGAGACCGCGCGGCTGTTGGAGCGCCTGTGCGTCCCCGGCCTGCGCACGGTGGTCGAGGTGCTGCGCGAGAAGCCGGAAGCGGAGGCGCTGCGTGAGGCGTTGACGCTCGTGCTGACGCTGGATCAGGCAAAGGTCGTGGAGCTCGTCGCGGAGACGCGCGACGCGCTGCTGCGGCTGGCCTCCGAGGAATCGGCCGACGATTCCGCGATGCTGCGGGACTACGCGATGCTGGCGGACCACTACCCGGCCGACCCGGGGCTGTTGTCGGCGCTGCTGCTGAACCATGTGACGCTGCAGCCCGGCGAGGCGCTCTACCTGGGCGCGGGGGTGCCGCACTCGTACTTCCGCGGTATGGGTGTGGAGCTGATGGCCAACTCGGACAACGTGCTGCGGGCCGGGCTGACGCCCAAGCACATCGACGTGCCGGAACTGCTGCGGGTCGTGGACTTCCGCGCGACGGAGCTGGACATCATCCACCCTCGCCCGGTCCCCGAGCACCCGGGCGAGGAGCTCTACCCCTGCCCGATCGACGAGTTCCGCCTCTCCCGCTACCGCGTGGGCGACCGGCCGCTGCCGACGGACACTCCGCAGATCCTGCTCTGCACCGGGGGCCTGGCGACCCTGACCGACACCACGGGCCAGACCCTGACACTGACCCCGGGCCAGTCCTGCTTCATCCCGGCGGGGGCCCCGGCGGTCACCGCGCAGGGCGAGAACACAACGCTGTTCCGCGCCACCGTCTCCGTCTGAACCCAGCTTCAGTTGCACCATCAGGGGCGCCCCGCGCCCCTGAGGAGTTGCAACGGGCCCTTCGCTCGAAAGGTCAGAGTCCGAGCACCAGCTTCTCCAGCGCCGCCCTGGCCCTCGCGTCGGACTGGGCCCGCGTGGCGACCGCCGTGGCCAGCTCGTGGACCCACTCGTCAAGGGCCACCTGCTTGCGCGACAGCACGACGCCGCGGACCACCATCGCCACCTCGCCCTGCGGGCGGCCCTGTGCCAGCAGGAGGATCAGCCGGCGGTCGTCCAGGACGACCTCCAGCCGCTCCACCGTTCCCGCACGGCCCGCCAAGCGGTCCGAGACGGACCGCTTCCGCGAGAGCTCGACAGAGCCCGGCGGCAGGGCGTCCGCCAGAGAACCCGTCAGTACCTGGGCATACATGTCCAGATCCGCCGCGTCCCGGCGCAGCGCCGCCGCCAGCAGCTCGATCTCGCTCATCCCGCTCGCTCCCTCAGACCCTGATTCCCTTGAACTCAGCACGGACGACGTTAGCCGTCCAGGCTCAGCACCATCGTGGGCCGCTCGATCTCGTGGTCCGGACGCAGCGGGCGGACCGCCGTGCCGATCGAGAAGAACTCCGTGGTGTGCCCGCCCCAGCGGTGGTTGTGGGCGTTGAGCTGGACCCCCACCACCCCCTCGGCGTGCAGCGCCTCGGCCTCGGCCTGCATCCGCGCCATCGCCAACTCGCGAGCGTCGTACAAGGCCTGGGTGAACTGCTCGATCTCCACATTCTTGCCGATGTTCGAGAACACCGCGCCCATCCGCTGATGGGCGATGTGGTAGACGCAGGTGCCCATCACCATGCCCAGCGGGGCGTAGCCCGCACGGATCAGCGTCCAGAAATCCTGGCCCGAGAGGTCCGAGGTGAAGGGCTGGCCCTTGTTGTTGCGCCAGCTGCCGCCGCCGGGCGGCTCGTGGTCGGCCTTGACCGCCGTGCCGATGGCGATGAACTCGGCGATGTCGTTGCCGAACTCGCGGGCCTCCACCGAGAGCCTGACGCCCACGATGCCGTCGGCGCCCAGCTGTGCCGCCTCGGCCTCCATGCGGGTCATGGCCAGCTCGCGGGCGTGGTACATCGCCTGGCTCAGCGTCTCCAGCTCCTGGTTCTTGCCCCAGCGGCCGAACTGGATGCCCACGTGGTAGATCGAGCTGCCCAGGACCAGGCCGATCGGCTTGAAGCCGGCCTCGCGGACGAGCAGGAACTCGTTGACCGAGAGGTCGCTCGTGAAGATCGAGCCGGCCTTGCCGGGCTGCAGCTCCGCCAGTCGCCGCATCGCGTCGGCGGGCACGCCCTGGGCGGTCGGGTCCGTGGTGCTCATCGGGCAGCTCCCCATCGTGTGCGGATCGTGGCGGTCTGGATTGAAGCGACGGTCGTCATCCCTGGTCCCCCAGCTTGGTGAGTTCGGTGACCAGGCGGCGGTACTCGTTCGGGTCGCCGTACGGGCTGGACGCGACGTCCTCCAGCCGCTTGCGCAGCCGGTCGCCGCGCTTGCCGAGCGGCATCACCGAGAGCGTGCGCGGCTGCTGCTGCCCGGTCCGGAAGCGGGCGATGCTGGTGCCGACCATGGTGGCCTCGGCCACGTGGTCGCGCTGCTCGGAGTTGTTGGTGTTCGCGGCGCGGATGCAGGACTCCTCCCAGACCCGAAGATCGCCGCTGGCCAGCACCACGCCGTCACCGCCGCCGTGGGAGGCCTGCCGTCGCAGCTGCTCCCTGGCGTCGGCGCGGATGTCGTGGATGAGCCTGCTCCATCCGGTCATCTCCGTGTTCTGCCAGGAGAACTGCTGGGACTGGGTGCGGTAGTCGTCGTGGCGGACCCCGATGGACATGCCGACCAGCAGTTCGGACGGCACCCAGCCTGCGCTTATCAACTTGGCGAAGCCCTGTCCGTCCAGATGACAGGTGAAGGGACGCCGGGGCCTGACGTCACCCCGCGCCCGCACCGCGGTGCCGATCACCTTGAACTCCAGGCAGTTCGGCGCGCTCGGGAAGGGCTGCATCGTGAGCTCCGCGGCCACCACCCCGTCGCCGCCCAGCGCCGCGCACTCCGCCCGCATCCGGCCGAGCGCCGTGTTCCTGGCCTGGTCGAAGACACCCACCAGCTGGCGTGACGGCGCACCCTGCCCGGACAGGGCCACCGGCGCGTCGCCGCGATTGCCGTAGCTGAACCCGAATCCTGCGCCCTGATAGAGGCAGTCGTGGTAGCCCCAGTACCGCCCGCTGCGGGCGACCTGGAAAACCGCCGAGCCCATCACCTGCCCCACGGGCTCGAACCCGACCGCCTTCACCGAGGCGAATTCCCCGGTCGACAGGGCGGACGTCCACGTTCCGCTCCTGCTGACCTCGGCCATGCGCTCGGCGGCAGCGGGCGGCAGCCCACCACCGCCCCATGGAACCGTCATCCCGTCCCACTCCCGTCCGACTTCGCGAACTATTTCTTTGCGCCCCTCGGAATGTACGCACGGTGTAGATTCGTCTCAAGAACCAGACGTCGCTGCTGATGGCGGTCGGCGGGCTCCGAGCTCCAGGCTCGGGCACGCCGAGGGAGAGAGGGCCTCCGACGCACTGGTCCGGAACAAACGGTCATACGGTTGAGGCAGGCGCAAGGGTTCCCGTAACCCGCTGCCTCTTCGGCGTGTCCGCGGCCGCGTGCCGGTTCCGGGCCACAGCCGCCCGCACCCTCGACGTGATGGAGAAAAGCGTGACGTCCCTCAACGCCAGTGACTACAAGGTCGCCGATCTTTCCCTGGCCGCCTTCGGCCGCAAGGAGATCCAGCTCGCCGAGCACGAGATGCCCGGTCTGATGGCGATCCGCAACGAGTACGCCGCCGCGCAGCCGCTGGCCGGCGCGCGGATCACCGGTTCGCTGCACATGACCGTGCAGACCGCGGTCCTCATCGAGACGCTGGCCGCCCTCGGCGCGGACGTGCGCTGGTGCTCCTGCAACATCTTCTCGACCCAGGACCACGCCGCGGCCGCCATCGCGGTGGGCCCGAACGGCACCCCGGAGGACCCCCAGGGCATCCCCGTCTTCGCCTGGAAGGGCGAGACGCTGGAGGAGTACTGGTGGTGCACCGAGCAGGCGCTCACCTGGGAGGGCCACTCCGGCCCGAACATGATCCTGGACGACGGCGGCGACGCGACGCTGCTGGTCCACAAGGGCGTCGAGTTCGAGAAGGCCGGGGCTGCCCCGGACCCGTCCACCGCGGACAGCGACGAGTTCCGGATCATCCTGGAGCTGCTCAACCGCACCCTGCGTGAGTCGCCGAAGAAGTGGACCGAGGTCGCCTCCGAGATCAAGGGCGTGACCGAGGAGACCACCACCGGTGTCCACCGCCTCTACGAGATGCACCGTGACGGCACCCTGCTGTTCCCGGCGATCAACGTGAACGACGCGGTGACCAAGTCCAAGTTCGACAACAAGTACGGCTGCCGCCACTCGCTCGTCGACGGCATCAACCGCGCCACCGACGTGCTCATCGGCGGCAAGGTCGCCGTGATCTTCGGCTACGGCGACGTGGGCAAGGGCTGCGCGGAGTCGCTCCGTGGCCAGGGCGCGCGCGTCATCGTGACGGAGATCGACCCGATCTGCGCCCTGCAGGCGGCGATGGACGGCTACCAGGTCACCACGCTGGACGAGGTCGTCGGCATCGCCGACATCTTCATCACGACGACCGGCAACAAGGACATCATCATGGCCGCCGACATGGCCAAGATGAAGCACCAGGCCATCGTCGGCAACATCGGCCACTTCGACAACGAGATCGACATGGCCGGCCTGGCCAGGATCCCCGGCATCGTCAAGGACGAGGTCAAGCCGCAGGTCCACACCTGGACCTTCCCGGACGGCAAGAAGCTCATCGTGCTGTCCGAGGGCCGCCTGCTCAACCTGGGCAACGCGACGGGCCACCCGTCCTTCGTGATGTCGAACTCCTTCGCGGACCAGACCCTGGCCCAGATCGAGCTCTTCACCAAGCCCGAGGAGTACCCCGTCGGCGTCTACACGCTGCCGAAGGAACTGGACGAGAAGGTCGCCCGCCTCCACCTGGACGCGCTCGGCGTCAAGCTGACCACGCTGACGCAGTCGCAGGCCGACTACATCGGCGTGAAGGTCGAGGGCCCCTACAAGTCGGAGCAGTACCGCTACTGATCCCTGTCGGATCAGACTGAGAATCGTGCGGCGGCCGCCGGCGCATAGGCTCGTCCTATGCCCAGCGGCCGCTACTCGTTTTATGACACCCACGACGACACCACCCTCGGTGAAGAACGCTTCAGCTGCGCCCCCGGCCCCTCCGGCTGGCGCTACACGTCACAGACCTTCGCGGCGGACGGCAGCACCGACGGCGCCGTCGACCTGACACTCGACTCACGGTTCCGCCCCGTCCGCCTCGAACTGCGCCGCGACGGCTGGCAGGTGCGAGGCGGCACGCTCGCCGGACTCACCTGGGTGCGGACTCATCTCGCGGACACGGATCTTTCGCACACACGCGAGGGCCACGAAAAGGCGCACGCCTTCGCCGGCCGTTCCCCCGCGTTCCTCCTCGCGACCGCCCGGATGCTCGCCCTGACCGAGGGCGCGTCCACGCGAGTGCGGGTCGTCTCCTTCACCGAGCCTGTCCTGGCCCCACGCACGCTTGACCAGGGCTGGGCCCTGGAAGCGATCGAAACACACCCCACCGACAGCGGCCCGCTGACGGTCCGCAGGTTCCGCGTCGCGGACCTGGCGACGGGGGAGGAGGGACTGGTGCATCTGGCGGGTGACGTGGTGCTTTCGGCACCCGGGGTGGAGCTGGAGCAGCTCGACACCCCTCCGGGATCCTGGATTTGACTCTGCCCCGGCGGCCACGTAACGTTCTCCGAGTTGCCCCGCTGAGCGGAGGCGCAAACCCCCCAGATATTCGGATTAATTCGGTTGACGGGGACTGCGAAATCGGGACCGG
>NZ_JBGCCK010000044.1:0-19408 GCF_041262525.1 Streptacidiphilus sp. MAP12-20 | reverse complement strand
GCTTCATCGCCCGCGAGGTCTACAAGCACCTCACCCGCCCATCAACCACACCGAAACCGCTCCTCCAGACCGCTTGACGATCTATAGGAGCTTCGTCCCCGGAGACACGCGGCGCGCGAATGGCCTGATCCTGTCCTTGTTGCCGCACGTGTGGTTGTTTCGTACATGAACCGCTTCTAGCGTCGTCTCGTCGGCGGCCGTACGAGACCGGTCGCGCCCCGCCCACCACCCGGGGCGACGCAGCCGACCGTCGCAGAAGGGCAACGCAGCCGCATGTGCGGGATCACCGGATGGGTCGCGTTCGACAGGGACCTCAGCACCGAGCACGCCACCGACACCACCCTCGGCGCCATGACCGAGACCATGCTCTGCCGCGGCCCGGACGCCGGGGGCGTCTGGCTGGACCGACACGTGGGCTTAGGGCACCGCCGGCTCGCCGTCATCGACATCGAGGGCGGCACGCAGCCCATGACGGTGGATCAGGACGGCCGGACGCTGCTCGCCGTGAGCTACAGCGGCGAGATCTACAACTACCGCGAGCTGCGCGACCAACTGGCGGCCCGGGGCCACAGCTTCCGTACCCGCAGCGACACCGAGGTGGCCCTCCACGCCTACCTGGAGTGGGGCGAGGACTTCACCGCACACCTCAACGGCATGTACGCCTTCGCGCTGTGGGACACCCGGCGGGAAGAGCTGCTGCTGGTCCGTGACCGGATGGGCATCAAGCCGCTCTACTGGTTCGAGACCTCGGACGGGGTGATCTTCGGCTCCGAACCCAAGGCGATCCTGGCTCACCCGGCCGTCACAGCAGCTGTGGACGTGGAGGGCTTCGCCGAGTTGCTCGCCTTCGTCAAGACGCCCGGCCACGCGGTCTACCGCGGCATGCGCGAGCTGCGGCCCGGCCACACGCTGCGCGTACGCCGCGAGGGCATCACCGAGCGGCGGTACTGGTCGCTCGAGGCGCGCGAGCACACCGACGACCTGGACACCACCATCGGCCACGTGCGCGAGCTGCTCGACGACATCGTCGCCCGCCAACTCGTCGCGGACGTGCCGCTGTGCACGCTCCTCTCCGGCGGCCTGGACTCCTCCGTCATCACCGCCCTGGCGGCCAAGGGCCTCGCCGAGACGGGGCACGGGCCGGTGCGCTCCTTCGCGGTCGACTTCGTCGGGCAGACGGAGAACTTCAGGCCGGACGCGCTGCGCGGCACGCCTGACGGCCCGTTCGCGCACGCGCTGGCCACGCACGTCGCAGCCGACCACAGCGTCGTCCTGCTGGACACCGCCGACCTGATGAACCGTGCCAACCGCGACGTCGTCGTCACCGCCCGAGACCTGCCGTTCAGCCTCGGCGAGGGCGACACCTCCCTCTACCTCCTCTTCAAGGAGATCCGCCGGCGGTCGACCGTCGCCATCTCGGGCGAGGCGGCGGACGAGGTCTTCGGCGGCTACAGCTGGTTCCACGACCCGCAGGCCGTCAACAGCGGCACCTTCCCCTGGCTGTTCGCCATCGAGCAGGGTTTCGCCGCGCAGAACACCCGGCTCGCCCCCAACGCGCTCCTGGCCCCCGGCCTGCTCGCCAAGCTGGACATCCCCGGCTACCAGCGGGCCCGCTACGAGGAGGCACTGGCCGACGCACCCCGGCTGGCGGGCGAGACCAGCCTGGAGCGCCGGATGCGCGAGGTCAGCTACCTCCACCTCACCCGCTTCGTGCAGATTCTGCTGGACCGCAAGGACCGCGCGTCGATGGCCACCGGCCTGGAGGTGCGGGTGCCCTTCTGCGACCACCGTCTCGTGCAGTACGTCTTCAACGCGCCGTGGGCGATGAAGAGCTTCGACGGCCGGGAGAAGTCCCTGCTGCGCGCCGCGTGCCGGGACGTCCTGCCGGACAGCATCGCCGAGCGGGTCAAGAGCCCGTATCCCTCGACCCAGGACCCCCGCTACGCCGAGGCGCTCCGTGCCGACCTCCACGACCTCCTCGCCGACCCGAACGCGGCCGTCCGCGACCTGCTCGATCTCCCGGCCGTGACGGAGGCCGTCGCCTCCGCCCCCGGGGCGGACATCCGCAACTCCGGCGAGATCGTGCTCGCCCTGGACTCCTGGCTCCGCCGCTACGAGGTGACCTTGGACATCTGATTCGGAGCCTCTTCGAACGAGAGGGCGTGCGGCGGCAGCCATCGCGCGCCCTCCGGGGCTGGGTGCTCAGCAGGTACAGACGACCGTCAGGGTGATGCTGGCAGTGACCGCTCGGACAGTGCCAGCAGCAGGCCGCGCTTGGAGCCGAAGCGCTGCATGAGCGTGCCCGGCACCAGGCCGACCTCCTCGGCGATCAGAGCCGGCGTCAGTCTCACGGGCCCGGTCCGGCCCATCACCCGGACGGCGGCCGCCAGGATCGCCGAGTCGTCCATCGTTCTCGGCCGACCTGCCATGAGACCGCGCCCGCCCTCCGCTATAAGCGAATAGCTGTTCATTTATCCCAACACGTCGCCCGCCGCACGGCAAACACGCCCCGGCGGGGCTAGCGTGCGGCCATGCGCATCGTCATCGCCGGAGGCCACGGCCAGATCGCCCTTCACCTCGCCCGTGAGTTGGCCCGCCGCGGCGACCTCGCCGTGGGCCTGGTCCGCGACCCCGCCCAGGCGGCCGACCTCCGCGCGGCCGGAGCCGAGCCCGTCGTCCTCGACCTGGAGCGCTCCGACGCCGCCACGGTCGCCGCCGCGCTCCGCGAGCACGCCGCCGACGCGGCTGTCTTCGCCGCCGGCGCCGGGCCTGGCAGCAGCGCGGAGCGCAAGTACACCGTCGACCGCGACGGCTCCGTCCTCCTCGCGCAGGCCGCGGAGGCGGCGGGGGTGCGCCGCTTCGCGCAGATCTCGACGATGGGCGCAGGCAGCCCGCCCGCCCCCGGCACCGACGCCGTCTGGGCCGCCTACGTCGACGCCAAGACCCAGGCCGAGGAGGACCTGCGCGCCCGCGCGCTGGACTGGACGGTGCTCCGCCCCGGCCGCCTCCTGGACACCCCCTCGACCGGCCTGGTCACTCTCGCCGACCCGCCGCTCCGCGCCGGCGCGGTGTCGCGGGAGGACGTCGCCCTTGTCCTCGCCGAGTTGCTGACGACCGGCGCCGGAGTCGGCCGCACGCTGGAACTCATCGGCGGCGCGACTCCGGTGGCCGAGGCGGTCCGCGCGTTGGGCTGAGCCCGCCAGCGGCGGCGGATGAAGCGGCCTGTCGGTGGCATCTGGTAGGACTGGGGGAGCGATGGCCCACTCCGAACACCCAGCTTCTGAACCCACAGCGCCTGCGCTCGCAGCTTCAGATGACGCAGCACCCGAGCCCACGGCTGCCCAACCCACAGCTCCCGAACTCACAGCCCCCGAGCCGCAGAGCGAGCAGCTCGAGCTGATCCGGACCGAGCTGCGGCGCGCCAAGGCGCGGCCCAAGCCCAAGCCGGTCGCGGAGACGCTGCCGGTTGCCCGCGTGGTCGTGGACAAGGGCCTGTCGCATCTCGACCAGTACTTCGACTACGCGGTCCCCGCCCGCCTCGCCGAGGCCGCGCAGCCGGGCGTGCGGGTGCGGGTGCGTTTCGGTGGGCGCGTGGTCAAGGGGCAGGGGCGGCGCGAGGGTGGGAAGCTCGTCGACGGGTACGTCGTCGAGCGGCTCGCGGCCAGCGACTTCGCCGGCCCGCTGGCGCCGCTCGCGCAGGTGCTGTCGCCGGAGCGGGTGCTCACACCGGAGCTGCTGCGGCTCTGCCGCGCTGTCGCCGACCGCTACGCGGGGACGCTCGCGGACGTGCTGCAGCTGGCCGTGCCGCCCAAGCACAACAAGCCCGAGGCCGAGCCCGTGCCCGAACCGCCGGCCGGACCGGTGCCCGCGCCCGAGTCCGGCGGCTGGGCCCGCTACGCCGACGGCCCTTCCTTCCTGCACGCCCTGGCGGCGGGCGAGTCGCCGCGAGCGGTGTGGTCCGCGCTGCCGGGGCCGACCTGGCCGGACGAGCTCGCCCGCGCCGTCGCCGCGACGCTCGCCTCCGGGCGCGGTGCGCTCGTCCTGCTGCCGGACGGGCGTGCCGTCGCCCGCCTGGACCAGGCGCTCACCGCGCTCGTGGGCGAGGCACGGCACGTCGCGCTCACGGCGGAGCTCGGCGCCGAGGAGCGGTACCGGCGTTGGCTGGCCGTCAGCCGGGGCGCGGTGCGGGCCGTCGTCGGGACGCGCGCGGCGATGTTCGCACCCGTCGCGGACCTGGGACTGGTCGCCGTCTGGGACGACGGCGACAGCTCCCACAGCGAGCCGCACGCCCCCCAGCCGCACGCCCGTGACGTGCTGCTGCTGCGCGGGGCCGAAACGGGCGCGGCCGCGCTCGTCGGCGGGTTCGCCGTGACCGTGGAGGCCGCGCAGCTGCTGCGCACCGGCTGGGCCCGGCCGCTGGCCGCCGCCCGCGAGGAGGTCCGCCGCGCCGCGCCGCTGGTGCGCACTGTCGGCGACCACGATCAGGCCGGGGACGCGGCGGCGTTCGCCGCGCGGCTGCCGACCCTCGCCTGGCGAGTGGTCAGGGACGCGCTCGCGCACGGCCCGGTCCTGGTCCAGGTGCCCAGGCGTGGCTACGTCCCCCGGCTCTCCTGTGCGCGCTGCCGCGAACAGGCGCGCTGCGCACACTGCGCGGGACCGCTCGAGGCCCACGACGCGGCCGGTCCGCTCAGCTGCACCTGGTGCGGCCGCCCCGAGGCGGACTGGCACTGCCGCGAGTGCGGCGGTTTCACACTGCGGGCCCAGGTCTTCGGCGCCCGCCGCACCGCCGACGAGCTCGGCCGGGCCTTCCCCTCGGTTCCGGTGCGGACCTCGGGTCGTGACAGCATCTTGGGGACGGTGCCGGGGACGCCCGCGCTGATCGTCTCCACGCCCGGCGCCGAGCCGGTCGCCGAAGGCCCCGGCTACGCCGCGGCGCTGCTGCTCGACGCCTGGGTCCTGCTCGGCCGACCGGACCTGCGCGCGGGCGAGGAGGCGTTGCGACGCTGGCTCTCCGCGAGCGCGCTGGTGCGCGGGGCGGAGCAGGGCGGCGCGGTCGTGGTCGTCGCGGAGCCCTCGCTGCGCCCCGTGCAGGCGCTGGTCCGCTGGGACCCCGCCGGGCACGCGGCCACCGAGCTCGCGGAGCGGGCGGAGCTGGGCTTCCCGCCGGTGTCCAGGATGGCCGCGGTCACCGGCGCACCGGCCGCCGTTTCCGATCTTCTCGCACTCACCCGGCTCCCCGAGGGCACCGATCTGCTCGGCCCGGTCGCGGTGCCGGTGGGCCGGGGTGAGGAGCGCGTCGACCGCGTGCTGCTGCGCGTCGCCCCGGGCCGGGGTGCGGCGCTGGCCACCGCGCTCAAGGCGGCGCAGGCGGCCAGGCTGGCCCGTGGCCGTGCGGACCCGGTCCGGGTCAGGATCGACCCGCCGGACATCGGCTGAGGGCCACGTCCGGTGGCCACCTGCGCGCGCTCGGTGAGCTCCCGGCGTCCGGCGGCTTCACGATCCGCTCCGGGCTGCACAGCGGGGGCGGCCCAGCCGGCCCGCTCAGCCCGGGTAGCGGGCCGGAAGGGCCGGGCCTCGGCGGGCCGAGGGGATGGGCGCGAGGGGCGAGCGCAGCCCCTGCTGCTGCGGCAGTGGCAGGTCTGTCCCCATCGGCAGCCCCGGGGACTCGGCGACGATCGCGTCCTCCTCGTCGTCGTCCATGGGCGTGCGCTGCGGTCCCGGCTGGAGTGGCGCGCCGTCGGGCGTGTTGCGGCGGACGCCGTAGCGGCGGTGCACCGCCTGCTTGGTGACCCCGAGCGCGGAGCCCACCGCGTCCCAGGAGAAGCCGAGCGAACGGTCGAACTCGACCGCCGCGGCGACCAGTCCCTCCACGCTGTCGCGCAGCTCCTGCGCGAGGCGGACCGTCGGGGCGGGGGCGCGGCCGTAGACGACGAAACCCGCCGCCGTGGTGGGGCGGCGCGGCCGATAGACGTTGCCGAGCTGGGCGGTCAGGGTGCGTAGCGCGTCGACCTGGCGGCGCACCCGTTCGATGTCGCGGACCAGCAGGTGCAGGCTGGCCCTGGCGCGGGCGTCGTGCGTTGCGTGTTCGACCATGGCGAGTGTGTGGCCTCTCGGACGGCGGCGGGCGGACCGCGAGGGGAGGTTCAGGCGGTCAATCTCCTTTGACCAACGGGCGAAGTGTCGGATCGGTCACGATGGGGGCGCGCGCGAGGGCGCACGGGGCTTGCGCCGTTGGCGCGCACCGGACACGTGAGCCCCCACCCGGAGAGCGCTCCGGACCTCATAGACTTGTCGTCCTGTGCACGGCGGAGCTCCGCTCCCAGCCCCTTGGGACGGCGCGCCGCCGCCTCTGCACGCCTCCATCCTGACGACGGGAGTCCGCGACGTGGCCATCCAGCCGATCCGCATCTTCGGTGACCCGGTGCTGCGCATGACCGCGCAGCCGGTCACCACCTTCGACAAGGAGCTGCGCACGCTCGTCAAGAACCTCACCGAGACCATGCAGGACGCTCCCGGCTCCGGCCTGGCGGCACCTCAGATCGGGGTCTCGCTGCGGGTGTTCACCTACCACGTGGACGGTGAACTGGGCCATCTCGTCAACCCGAGCCTCGATCTGACCGAGGAGCAGCAGGACGGCGAGGAGGGCTGCCTCTCCCTCCCGGGGCTGAGCTTCGACACCCGCCGCGCCTATGGCGTCGTCGCCAAGGGCTTCAACATGCACGGCGACCCGGTGACCATCGAGGGCACCCGGCTGCTCGCGCGCTGCATCCAGCATGAGACCGACCACCTGGACGGGATCATCTTCATCGACCGCCTGGACCGCGAGCACCGCAAGGAGGCGATGCGGGCGATCCGCGAGGCGGAGTGGGCCGACGAGGCCGCCCCGCAGGTGCGGGTCTCCCCGCACAGCACCTTCGGCCGCGCGCTCTGACCCCGTCGCGGCGCCGCGCCCGCCCGCCCCGATCGCCCGTTCAGCTCCGAAAGGCAAGGCACACTCCATGAAGCTGGTCTTCGCAGGCACGCCCGAGGTCGCCGTCCCGGCCCTCGACGCGCTGATCGCCTCCCGGCACGAGGTCGTCGCCGTCGTGACCCGGCCCGACGCACCCGCCGGACGCGGACGGAAGCTGGTCGCCAGCCCGGTCGCGCAGCGCGCGGAGGAGGCGGGCATCGAGGTGCTCAGGCCGGGGAAGCCGCGCGACCCCGAGTTCCTGGCCCGCCTCGCCGAGATCGGCCCGGACTGCTGCCCGGTCGTCGCCTACGGTGCGCTGCTGCCCAAGGTCGCCCTCGACGTCCCCGCACGCGGCTGGGTCAACCTGCACTTCTCGCTGCTCCCGGCCTGGCGTGGGGCCGCTCCCGTGCAGCACGCGGTGCTGGCCGGCGACGAGGTCACCGGCGCGTCGACCTTCCTGATCGAGCAGGGTCTCGACTCCGGCCCGGTCTACGGGACGGTCACCGAGGAGATCCGCTACGACGACACCAGCGGCGACCTGCTCGGCCGGCTGTCGGTGTCGGGCGCCAGGCTGCTGGTGGCGACGATGGACGGGATCGAGGACGGCAGCCTGGAGGCGCGTCCGCAGCCCGGGGAGGGGATCAGCCTGGCCCCGAAGATCAGCGTCGAGGACGCACGCATCGACTGGAACACGCCCGCGCTCCGCGTCGACCGGGTGGTGCGCGGCTGCTCGCCCGCCCCGGGGGCGTGGACGGAGTTCCGTGGCGAGCGGCTGAAGGTCGCCTCGCTGCGGCTGGCGGCGGGCCGTTCGGAGCTGGGTCCTGGCGAGGTCCTGGTGCAGAAGAACACGGTCCGGGTGGGGACGGGCTCGCACGAGGTCGAGCTGGGCGAGGTCCAGCCGCAGGGCAAGAAGCGGATGTCGGCGGGGGACTGGGCCCGCGGCGCGCGCGTCGAGGAGCGCGAGCGCCTGGGCTGACGCCGCACCCGGTGCACGCCCGGCATTTTTCTGACATTCCGTCAGGCCGACCCGTGGCCGAAAATGGGGCATCATGGAATACCCAGACTTGGATCACTCAGATAGCAACCGCCAGCACCTTCAGTAAGGCCCGAGCAGATGACGACTCCACCCCGCCGCCCCGCGAGCAACGCCCCCGCGAGCAGCGCCTCCGCGAAGAAGCGTCCCTACCGCAAGCCCGCGCAGGACCCGGCGCGCCGGGTGGCCTTCGACGCGCTGCGCGCCGTGGACGAGCGCGACGCCTACGCGAACCTGGTCCTCCCCGCGCTGCTGCGCAAGGCCGAGCAGGACGTGAACTTCAGCCGCCGCGACGCCGCCTTCGCCACCGAGCTGGTCTACGGCACCCTCCGGATGCGCGGCAGCTACGACGCGATCATCGCCGCCTGTGTCGACCGTCCGTTGAGCCGGATCGATCCGCCGGTGCTCGACGTGATCTCGCTCGGCGCGCACCAGCTGCTGGCCACCCGGATCCCGACCCACGCCGCCGTCTCCGCCACGGTGGACCTCGCGCGGACCGTGCTGACGGAGGGCCCGGCGAAGTTCGTCAACGCCGTGCTGCGCAAGATCTCCCAGCACGACCTCGACACCTGGCTGGAGCAGGTCGCTCCGCCCTACGAGGATGACGCCGAAGAACACCTCGGCGTGCTCTTCTCTCACCCGCGCTGGGTCGTCTCCGCGCTGTGGGACTCCCTCGGCGTCTGGCAGCCGCAGTCCGCCGGCCGGACGGCGATGGAGCAGCTGCTCGCCGCGGACAACGAACGCCCGGCGGTGACGCTGGTCGCCCGCCCCGGCCGCTCGACGGTCGAGGAGCTGCGCGAGGCCCTGGAGCGGGACGCCCGCGAGGAGCACGCCGGCGAGGAGCACCCCGGTGGGCAGGACGGCGGCGAGGTGAGCAGTGCGGGAGACGACGCCCGCCAGCACGACGCGCACCAAGCGCAGCATGCACGCCACCCGCACCGCGGCAGCGTCACCGAGCCCGGCCGCTGGTCCCCCTACGCGCTGCGCCTCGCCGAGGGCGGCGACCCTGCGGACCTCAAGGCCGTCCGCGAGAACCGTGCCGGTGTCCAGGACGAGGGCAGCCAGCTGGTCGCCGCCGCGCTCGCCGCCGCGCCGCTGGACGGCGGGCGGGACGCCGTCTGGCTCGACGGCTGCGCGGGCCCGGGCGGCAAGGCCGCGCTGCTCGCCGCGCTCGCCGCCGAGCGCGGCGCAGCGCTGGTCGCCTCCGAGGCGCAGCCGCACCGCGCCCGGTTGGTCGCCCGCGCGCTCGACGGCAACCCCGGCCCGTACGTCGTGATCACCGCCGACGGCACCCGTCCGGCGTGGAAGCCCGGCAGCTTCGACCGCGTGCTCGTCGACGTCCCCTGCTCCGGCCTCGGTGCGCTGCGCCGCCGTCCCGAGTCGCGCTGGCGTCGCCGCCCGGCGGACGTGGCGAACTTCGCGCCGCTGCAGCGGGCGCTGCTCCGCTCGGCCATCGAGGCCGCCCGCCCCGGCGGCGTCGTCGGCTACGCGACCTGCTCGCCGCACCTGGCCGAGACCCGCGTCGTGGTCCACGACATCCTCAAGGACCGCGACGACGTCGAGTGGATCGACGCCCGCCCGCTGCTGCCCGGCGTGCCGGAGCTCGGCGACGGCCCTGACATCCAGCTCTGGCCGCACCTGCACGGCACGGACGCGATGTACCTCGCGCTGCTGCGCAGGAAGTAGCCGGAGGTAGCCGGAAGTGCTCGCAGCGGGCCTGCCGCCGTACGGCATGATGGCCCGCAGGGCCGTACCCCCGAACAGCCCCGCATACCGTCCCTGACCTGGACTCAACGAGAGTGCGTGAGATGCCCCAGATCTGTCCCAGCATCCTGTCCGCCGACTTCGCCCGGCTCGCCGAGGAGGCGGAGGCCGTGCGCGGGGCCGACTGGCTGCATGTGGACGTCATGGACAACCACTTCGTGCCGAATCTGACGCTCGGTCTGCCGATCGTGGAGTCGCTGCGCAAGGCCACGGACATCCCGCTCGACTGCCACCTGATGATCCAGGATCCGGATCGCTGGGCCCCGCAGTACGCGGAGGCGGGCGCGGGCTCGGTGACCTTCCACGTCGAGGCCGCCGCCGCGCCGGTCCGGCTCGCCCGCAACCTGCGCGCGCTCGGCGCGCGCGCGTCGATGGCGCTCAAGCCGGCCACGCCGATCGAGCCCTATGAGGACCTGCTCCCCGAGCTCGACATGGTGCTGATCATGACGGTCGAGCCGGGCTTCGGCGGCCAGTCCTTCCTCGACATCATGCTGCCCAAGATCCGCCGCACCCGGCAGCTGATCGACCGGCACGGGCTGCAGCTCTGGCTCCAGGTCGACGGCGGGGTCTCGGCGTCCACGATCGAACGCTGCGCCGACGCGGGCGCGGACGTCTTCGTCGCGGGCTCCGCCGTCTACGGCGCGGACGACCCGGCCGCCGCGATCGAGGCGCTGCGGGCCAAGGCGCAGGCCGCAACCGACAACGCGCCCTGGCTTCGCCGGGTCTGATGATCAAAGCTTGTGTGTAGCTACAACTGAACTTGGATGTTCCTACAAGGCGGGGGCCCCTTCCGGCCCGCTGCCTTGTAGTGTTGCGCCATGAACCGCGATGACCGGCCCCGTACGCTGGAGTCATGCGGTTCTTGAATCCCGTCACGGGCGAGCTGGACTCCCGTCCCGCCGTGCCCTACGACCTCACGTACGACGACGTCTTCATGGTCCCCAGCCGTTCGGCGGTGGGATCGCGGCAGGCGGTCGACCTCTCCAGCAACGACGGGACCGGCACCACCATCCCGCTGGTCGTGGCCAACATGACCGCGGTCGCCGGCCGCCGGATGGCCGAGACGGTGGCCCGCCGAGGCGGCATCGTCGCCATCCCGCAGGACATTCCGATCGAGGTCGTCTCGGACGTCGTGACCTGGGTCAAGCAGCGCCACCTCGTCCACGACACCGCCGTGACGCTCGCTCCGAGCGCGACGGTCGCCGACGCCATCTCCCTGCTGCCGAAGCGTGCCCACGGCGCGCTGGTCGTGGTCGAGGACGGCAAGCCGGTCGGCGTCGTCACCGAGGCCGACTGCAAGGGCGTGGACCGCTTCACCAGCCTCGCCTCGGTGATGACCAAGGAGCTGCTGCTCCTTGAGGAGGGCATCGACCCGCGGGAGGCGTTCGAACGCCTCTCCGGCGCCCACCGCAAGCTCGCCCCCGTCGTGGACGGCCGCGGCGACCTGGTCGGCATCCTGACCCGCAAGGCCGCCCTGCGCGCCACTCTCTACCGCCCCGCGGTCGACACGGACGGGAAGCTGCGCATCGCCGCGACGGTCGGCATCAACGGCGACGTGGCCGGCAAGGCCAAGTCGCTGCTTGAGGCCGGCGCGGACGTCCTCATCGTGGACACCGCCCACGGCCACCAGGAGTCGATGATCAATGCGCTCCAGGCCGTGCGCGGTCTGGACCCTCAGGTCCCGATCGTCGCGGGCAACGTCGTCTCGGCGGCGGGCGTGCGCGACCTGGTCGAGGCGGGCGCGGACATCCTCAAGGTCGGCGTCGGCCCCGGCGCCATGTGCACCACCCGGATGATGACCGGCGTCGGCCGGCCGCAGTTCTCCGCCGTGCTGGAGTGCGCCGCCGAGGCGAGCCGCCTGGGCAAGCACGTCTGGGCCGACGGCGGCGTGCGCCACCCGCGCGACGTGGCGATGGCGCTGGCCGCCGGCGCCTCCAACGTCATGATCGGCTCCTGGTTCGCAGGCACCTACGAGTCGCCCGGCGACCTGCAGACGTCCGCCGACGGCCGCCAGTACAAGGAGAGCTTCGGCATGGCCTCCGCGCGGGCGGTGCGCAACCGCACCTCCGAGGAGTCCAACTACGACCGCGCCCGCAAGGCGCTGTTCGAAGAGGGCATCTCCACCTCGCGGATGTTCCTGGACCCGGCCCGTCCCGGCGTCGAGGACCTGATCGACTCGATCATCGCGGGCGTCCGCTCCTCCTGCACCTACGCGGGTGCGGACTCGCTGGCCGACTTCCATGAGAAGGCCATCGTCGGCGTCCAGAGCGCCGCCGGCTACGCGGAGGGCAAGCCGCTGCACGCCAGCTGGTGAGGCTCGCCCGGTAGTCCAACGGCCTCCCCCAGCTTCGGCCGGGGGAGGCCGTAGTCGGCCCTCAGTGTTCCGCCTGGATAGAGTTGGGCAGTGCCCGAGCTGAAGCTGCTGCATGCTGACCATGCCCCCGCTGTCCTGGCCTTCGAGCGCGCCAACCGCGGCTACTTCGCCGCCTCGATCTCCGACCGCGGGGACGACTTCTTCGATCGGTTCACCGACCGGTACAAAAGCCTGCTGGCTGAGCAGGAGGCCGGCATCTGCGCCTTCTATGTGTTCGTCGCCGAGGACGGCTCCGTTCTGGGCCGGTTCAACCTGTACGACCTCGAGGACGGCACCGCCGTGCTCGGCTACCGGGTCGCGCAGCACGTCGCCGGGCGCGGCGTGGCGACCGCGACCGTCCGGGAGCTGTGCCGGCTGGCGGCGGTGCGGCACGGGCTCCGCAGACTGCGGGCGGCCACAGCCCGCGAGAATGTCGCGTCCCAGAAGGTGCTGACCAAGTCCGGGTTCGTCCCGGTGGGCCCGGCCGACCCGGCCGACGTCGGCGGTAAGCCGGGCACCTGGTATCAGTGCGACCTGGCGGTCCAGCCGTAACTCGCACTCCTGCCCCGGCCTCAGGCTCGCGGGCCTCCTCGGTGGCTCAGGTCGCCGAGGGGAGTGAGCAGGCAGCGGCTGACCATTCCTGTCGAGCGGTCCAGCGCCGCGGCCGCGGAGTCGTAGGCGTCGGGGCGGTCACGGAGCTCCCACAGCAAGCGGGCCGAGGCCCATGCCGCGTCGCGGGCGGCGTCGATGCTCCACGAGCCGAGCAGGTGCAGCAGCGGATCGGCGACGTCCAACTCCTGCGGCAGCGGCGCTAGTTCCTCGCGGACGCGGTCCTCGACCGCGGCCAGTACGTCGTTGATCCGGTGGAAGTCGGCGGCCAGCTCCTCCGGCGCGCAACCCAGACTCACGCAGCTGTCGACGACCGAGAGCGGCAGGTCGTGCTCGATGTGGCTGTTCATTCCTGACAGCGCGAACTGAACCGGCAGGATCCCCGGATGCCGCCGCAAGGCCAGCAGCGGTCGCCAGCAGGCGGGCGGGGTGGGCGCGGCCAGCGCGCCGAGGAAGCGGTCGGCGAAGAGGGTGCTCAGGCGCGCCACCTCCGCCGGTACGCGGAAGTAGCCGTCCTCGCCCAGGTACCTTTCGACCGCCTCCGTCACCTGGAGATACACCCCGCCGAAAACGCCCACCCCGTCCCCGGTCGGCAGCCCCGCGAGGACGGCCCGCAGCCGCGCCGACAGCACGGCGACTGCGTCGGCGGGCGCGGTGCTCAGCTCCATGCCCGCAAGCGTCCCAGCGGCGGGAGATCGCGGCGATCCCCCAGGCGGGTGGTCCGACCCCCTGGCCTTGCGGACGCCGGGCTTCGTAGGGTGGCCGCATGATCGTTATCGCGCATCTGAGCGACATCCACATCGACGCGGGCGGCGGCCGCGCCGAACGGCGGAGCACCGCGCGCACGCGGGCCGTGATGGAGTATCTGGAGCAGCTGCCCTACGACCTCGACGCGGTCCTGGTCACGGGGGACATCGCTGACCACGCCACGCCCGAGGAGTACGCGCGGGCGCGCAAGCTGCTGACCTCGCGTCACCCGGTGCTGAGCTGTCCCGGCAACCACGACGCGCGCCGCCCGTTCCGCGAGGGCCTGCTCGGCGAGGCGCCCTCGGACGGACCGGTCAACCAGACGCTGGAGACGGACCGTTTCGTGATCGCGCTCTGCGACTCCTCCGTCCCCGGCGAACACCACGGGCTGCTCGAAGACGAGACGCTGGCCTGGCTCGACGAGGTGCTGACGCGGGCACCGCGCGAAGTCCCGGTGCTGGTCGGCTTCCACCACCCGCCGGTCACCGTGCAGAGCGACTACACCGACTCCATCCGCCAGATCGGCGAGGACCGCCTCGCCGCGGTCGCGGAGCGTCACCCGCACCTGCTCGCCTTCCTCTGCGGCCACGTCCATGCGCCCGCCGCCACCACCTTCGCCGGTCGTCCGCTGCTGATCGCCCCCGGCGTGGTGTCGACCCTGCGCCTCCCGTGGGAGAACGGCCCGGGCCGGACCTCGGCCGTGCTCGAAGAGGTGCCGCCCGGCCTGCTGTTCCACGTGATCGACGACGAGGGCCGGCTGACGACGCATTACCGCCCGGTGGTCGTGGCCTGATCGGCGCGACAGTGCCGTAGGCGTTACAGCGCGCCGGCGTCGCGGGAGGTCCAGACGGAGGGGTAGAGCGGGCGCCAGCCCAGCTCGTCGCGGAGCGGGAGGTTGTCCGCGATGCCGTTCCACGGGTCAGGGTCGGGCGCGTCGGCGTTCGCGGCCGGGAACGTGGTGCCGTTGAGGCGGTGCAGATCCCAGGCGGTGACCGGTGCGTCGTCGGTCGCGTTGTAGACGCGGCCCTCGATCCCCGGCGTGCGCAGCGCCCGGCAGAGCGCCTGGGCCACGTCGGCGTGGTGGACCATGGGCAGCCGCCGGTGCGCGGGCCAGTCGGCGATGAAGTGCGCCGCCTGCGCCAGGTGCGGGTCGCCCTCGCCGTAGACGAAGGCGAGCCGCACGACGACCGGGTCCAGGCCAGGCAGCGCGGCCAGTGCCGCCTCGGCCTCCGCCTTGGACCGCGGGTAGACGCCCCAGCTCTCCTCCGGCAGCAGCGGGTCGCCGGCGTCGGCGGGCCGCCCGCGACCGGCGCCGTAGACGAGGTTGGTGCTCGTCTGCACGAAGCGCCGCACGCCCGCCTCGGCCGCTTCGCGTCCCAGGGCGACCGCAGCGTCACGGTTGACTGCCCAGGACTCCTCCTCGGGCACCCCGCGGAAGGCGGCGGCCACGTTCACCACCGCGTCCGCGCCGACCAGCGCCTGCTTCCTGCTGCCCGCGTCGCGCAGGTCGCCGATCACGGCCTCCGCGCCCAGCGCGGTGAAGCGTGCGGCCCGCTCCTGGTCGCGCACAAGGACCCGGACCGTCTCGCCCGCGGCCGTCCACTGCAGCAGCCGCGGCACGAACCGCCGTCCGACCTGTCCCGTCGCGCCGGTCACCAGAATCGTCGTCATCGTCTTCCTCTTTCCCGTCCTGCTGGTCCCTGTCGGGTCTCTTCTTCTCGCTGCCACAAGCCTGCAGGCGGGCGGGCGAGAGCGGGAGAGACCCGCTGATCGGGGGATCGGCGATCCCTGGCTCTCGGCTGGGCGATGGGCGATGCTGGGAGGCATGGATCGCATGGACCGCCCCGCGCTCGCCGACTTCCTGCGCCGCTCCCGCACCCGCCTGAGCCCCGCCGACCTGGGCCTGCCGGACGGCGCGCGGCGGCGGACACCCGGACTGCGACGCGAGGAGGTCGCCGCGCAGGCGGGCATGTCGGTGGACTACTACACCCGGCTCGAGCAGCAGCGCGGCCCGAACCCCTCCCCTCAGCTCCTCGGCGCGCTGGCCCGCGCGCTGCGCCTCAGCGGCGACGAGCGCGACCACCTCTTCCACCTCGCCGGACAGCAGCCGCCGCGCGACCGCTCGGTCGCCGACCACATCCGCCCCGGCCTGCTGCTGATCCTGGACCGCCTCTGGGACACCCCCGCGCAGGTCGTCTCGGACCTGGGTGAGGTGCTGGTGCAGAACGCGATGGCCAAGGCGCTGTGGGGTGACTCCGCGTCACGGCCGGCGGACTCACGGAACATCGTCTGGCGCTGGTTCACCGAGCCCGGGGCCCGGGCCCTCATGCCGGCCGAGGACCACGACCGGCTGGGCCGTTCCCACACCGCCCACCTGCGGGCCGTCGCGGCGTCGCGCCCCGACGACCGGCGGGCGACGCGGCTGGTGGAGCGCCTGCTGGCGGCCTCCCCCGAGTTCGCGGCGCTCTGGGCGGAGCACGACGTCGCTCAGCGGCGCAGCGATGTGAAGCGCATCCTGCACCCGGTGGTGGGGGAGCTGGAGCTGGACTGCGAGATGCTGGTGAACGACGGCGGCGAGCAGCGGCTGCTGGTCTACACGGCCGCCCCGGGCAGCGTCTCGGCGGAGCGGCTGGAGCTGCTGCGGGTGGTCGGACTGCAGGATCTGGCACGTCCGGAGGCGGCTCGGCCGTGAGATCGGCCGTTTGACAGGCGGGCGCGCGGGGTCCTTCAGGGCGTCAGCTGAGGTCGGTGCCGAGCTCGGAGCCGAGCCCCTGTGCGTCGGGCCGCTGTACCAGGGCGCGGTCCAGCGCCTGCGTCCAGTGCTGGGCGGCGTGCCGGTCCATCGCCTCCAGGCGGACCCGGAGTGCGTCGCGTTGTCGGGCGTCGCAGAGCCAGGCGAGACGTTCGTAGAGCGTGCGGAGGCGGCGCAGGACCTGCACGCTGTCCGCCCCGAAGTGCCGGATCTCGTCCGTCCCTGCGCTCACGTAGTCCGCCCAGCAGCGCACCGGGTAGCAGAGCCGGGTGTCCCCGGCGAGGCCGCCGCGTACCGGTGCGCGGGGGATGAGCAGGACCAGCAGGTCCTCGATGTGGTCCAGCGCCTGTACCGCGCGGGCCGGATCGTTGATCGCGGGGGAGAGCGCCTTGAGCGCGACGTGTGGGTTCGGCGCTCGTGCGATCGGCGCCCGTGTGGTCAGCGCTCGTGTGGTCGGCGCTCGGGTCGTCAGTGCTTATGCGGGCGGGTTCGGGCGGGGTCACTTCGGGGCGCTGACCCGGCCGGTCTCGATCGCGTGCAGCAGCGCCTCGTGGTCGGCTGCCGTCTGCGCGGCGTAGTCGAGGGCGAACTCGGCGATCGCGCGATCGAAGGCGTCTCCCGTGCCGAGGTACGCGGCCAGCGCCACCCGGTCCCCGGAGCGGGCGTGCCCGCGCGCCAGAGTCTGTCCGCAGAGCGACGCGTACTGGCGGAGCTCGCTCCCGGTGAAGGAGTCCACGTCGGCGGAGCCCTTCATGTCGCGCAGCTGACGGAGGTAGAAGTAGCGTCCCTCCGGGCCGGTCGCCCAGCCCAGCATGATGTCGCCCGCCGCCTGGAGCAGCCGCTGTCCGGCCACGACGCGGCGCCCCTGGTGCCGGTGCGGGCTCGGCGCGAGGTGACGGGCGAGCACCGACTCCTCTGCCTCCTTGACCTGCAGGAAGAGCGGGTCGCCGTGCTCGCGCCCCTGCATCAGCACGATGAAACAGCGGGTGCCCACGCTCCCCACACCGACCACCTTGCGGGCGGTGTCAACCAATCGGTGACGCCCCAACAGCACGCGCAGCTCGGGCGGGAGACTGGCGCGGTAGTCGTCGAAGACCTCCTGAATCACCGCCAGGTCCGCGCGCGGTGCCCGCTCGACGAGTGGCGGGTCGTCGACGATGCGGTGCTCGCCGTCCGGACCCATCACGGTCAGCTTCTCCAGCGCCTGCAGGCTGGTCCGGCGGCGCGCCTTGGCGAAATTCTGCTCGGCCTGTCGGCGGCGGGACTTGCGGCGCATCAGTCCCAACAGCGCGTCGGCGTCGGTACGCCGGTACCAGACGTCGAACTCGCCGAGCCTGGCCAACTCGCGCATCGCCAGCCGGTAGCCGCTCGCGGTGGCGCGGGCGGCGCGGCCTGCGTCGGCCTCCGACGCGCCGTTCTGCTGCGCGGCGACGGTGACGCTGGCGGCGAGACGCTTGACGTCCCACTCGAAGGGACCGGCGAGCGTCTCGTCGAAGTCGTTGAGGTCGAAGAGCAGTTCCCGGTCCGGGCCGGCGAAGAGCCCGAAGTTGCTGAGGTGGGCGTCACCGCACAGCTGCACCTCGAGGCCGGTGTTCGGCCCTGCCGCTAGGTCCGCGGCCATGACGGCGGGTGAGCCGCGCAGGAAGGCGAAGCGGGAGTCCGCCATCCGGCTGTAGCGGATCGGCACCAGCTCGGGGACGCGGGTGGCGGCCTGCTGCTCCAGGATCGCGATCGGGTCGGCACGGTAGACGGCGGGCGCCCAGGCGCCGAGCTCGCTGCGGCGCAGCCGCTTGCGGGCCGCGCGCCCGAGTCCGGCGGAGGGGGTGGGGGCTGAGGTCGGGGGCGTCGGGGTGGGCTTTCGTGGGTCTGCGGATGCTGCGCTCATACCGGGCCCTCCCGTTGAGCCTCGGGGCCGGGGTCGAACAGGAACTCGATCACGGCCAGGCCGGCCACGGCCGCCAGAGCCAGCCAGGCGACCGCGGCGCCGGTCGGATAGGACCAGAGCACCAGAGCGAGCGCGGCTGCGCCCAGCAGGCACCAGACCAGCCACGGCTTGAATCGGTGGACCCACGGCCCCACGGGCCCGGTCTGCAGCCCGATTCGGTCGGCGGCCTGCCGCGTCGCGGCGAATCCGGCGTGCCAGAGTCCGTGCACCTGTGTCGCCCGCCGCCCGTGCCCGCCCAGCCAGGCGGCCAGCGCGACGGTGACGCCGAGTACGAGGACGGTCCGGATGGTCGTGCGGAGGAAGTGGACGAAGGGCAGCCAGTTGCCGAGCGCCTTGAGCAGCCGGAAGGCAGTCTTGACCTTCCCGATGTCCTTGCCCTGGACGACGGTGAAGTGGGTGTGGATCTCCGGGATGCGCGGCGCGAGAACGGCGGCGATGACGAGGAGTACAGCGGAGAGGAACGACCGCAACCGGTGCCGCTGGGGCTGTGGCGGCATCCCTGCGACCTGCGCGCGCAACGCGTCGAGTTCCCGTCGCTCGGCAGGTGTGAGCCGCTCGGGACCTCCCCCGGCAGAGCCACTCACGTCGTCCGTCCCGCCGTCGCCCGCCATGGAGCAAGACAACCCTGGGTGGGAGGGGCTCGCCTGCTGTGCTGCTGCGAGCGGGTGACGCCGGATTAAATCGAACGGAATGACTAACTCGTTCGTGTTCGGAAGATAGTCCTGCTGGGCCATGGTGGTGGGGTGGGCGGGGATTGATAATTGTTCTATGGACGCCTCGATGTTCGGGGGCGGGTGTGAAGACGGAGATGCGTCCATGGGTGAGGGCTGTTCTGGTCCCTCGCTCGGGGATGTGTTCCGTGCGGACCCGCTGACCCCCAAGTCTTCCCGCCAGGCCCGTACCACTACGGAGCCTCTTCGTACTCTGCCCGCTTCCGCCCTGTCGTTCCTTGCTGCTCTGGCGGCGGAGGACGATGAGGTGCTGCACGCGGCCGGGGCCCGGTTCCAGTCCGAGCAGCTCCTGGCGTTGGTGCGGTTCGAGGAGATGGTCGGCGCGGAGTTGGCGCGCCGGTTGGCGGTGTTCGACCGCACCGGCGGCGCGACCGCCGTCCGGTCCCGCTCCACGAAGGGCTTCCTCCGCACCCACGGGCAGCTCGCGGAGAAGCACGCGAACCAGCTGGTCTGCCGGGCGCGGGACCTGGACAAGCTCCGCAGCGTCCGTACGGCCTTCGCCTCCGGTGAACTCTCCTCCAGCCA
>NZ_JBGCCK010000043.1:0-20740 GCF_041262525.1 Streptacidiphilus sp. MAP12-20 | reverse complement strand
GCCGCCGCGCCAGCGGGCATATCGACTACGGAACCTAGCCCCCGTGTCAACCATCACCCGAAGCCAAACCGTCAAGCATCAACCGAAGAACGACATTCATCTGCCGATTTGAACCAGTCGACTCGGATGGCGTCCATGTCCTCGGGTTCCAACTCATCAACGACCTCTTGCTGAGCCTTGGGCGTCTCCTCGCACTGGCCTCCAGCACTGAGTAGATCAAGAGCGTCCCAGTCTCGAAGCGATGAGCGGTGAAGGCGTTCAAGGGCATCGAGGTCAAAGAGCCCAAAGTTGCTTGTTTCGATCACCCCGGGACTCTACAGATCAACACCGACAATTCATCACGCTGCCGCAGCGGACCGGGGGCTACTGGCGGTGCCACTGTGGGAAATCTCAGCCCCGACCGGCCTGCCGCTCGTCCTTGTGCGCACGCTCAGGTCGACAGCGGAGGGGCTCGGAAATCTATGGGCCCCGACGTGGACGGGGGCAGAGGCTGATTTAGACCGACGCCGGTCGCCGAGAAGCGCTTTGGAGTCACGCAGAGCATGCACACGGGTGGGTGGGGTGGCTGTACAAGGGGCTGGACCTTGCTCCTCACCCGACCTGCACGGACAATGCCGTCGTGACTTCAGGGATTGATCGCCACAGGTGGCGGGCGGCAGTACGAAACGGCGCCGGCATGGCCATCGGCGGAGCGCTTGGGAATGTCGGCTACGCGCTGGTTTCGCGCCACTGGGGAGGGGCGTTGCCTTGGGAGGGGCTGTTGTTCGGAATCGCCGTCGCAGCGACCCTCGGTGCCCTCCTCCCTGGGCGTGAGCGACGTCTTCGACGCGGCGGGGGACACGGTGATCGAGTATCGATGGAAGCTTCGACAGTGGATGTCCCATTCGCCCTCGTCGCACTGTGCGTGATGATTCAGCTCGCCCGCGGCCATGTGAACTGGTTCGGGCTGCTGGGGATCATCCCGGCTTGGAGCGGGGTCGCGCACTTCTACCCGAACCTTCGACCCTTTCGGGTGCACCGTGATCGGCTGAGGCAGCGGACGTAGCCAGCCGGAAGAGTCGAGACCCGGGCCAGTCATCGGCCGGAGTAGAAGTCGAAGACCGAGGAGGCGACGCCTCTCGAACTCGAACTCGCCTTCGTCACGTTATGCCCGGGTCGGGCCCCTGCGGATGAAGGTGAGGGCAACGAATCCCAGCGCTTCAACTGGGAACCCCACAGAGGTGAAGTGCAGCGCCAAGAGCGCCATGCCCGCCCAGACCAAGACCGCGGCTGCTGACTCGCGTCTCAACTGCGCGGCGGATCGGCTGCTCGCGGAAGGGCGTATCACCTGGCGACCAGTGATCACCTGTACGAGATTCACCAGAGCCCCGATGCCAGCGACGCACGCGAGAACTGTCCACATGCCCGGGAGCATAGATGCTGGGACAAAATCTGGACCAGGGCGGATCAAGCACGTTGCGCTTGGGGAAACCCGGGCCGTCCCCTAGGTCAGAGACGGTAGGCAGAGACCCCGGCGCCATGTAGGCGCGGGGCGCTGCTGGGCGAACGTTTAGGCGTGCAGATCGTCAGGCCGGGATCTCCGAGCTGATGGGCACGGGTGGCCGAACGCCAGTGAGCTTGGTGGCGCGAGCAGCCAGGAGCGGAGCCAGCTCGGGGTAGTAGCCGCGTTGCACGGCTTGCAGCATCTCGGCGAGTGCGACCAGTTCGCCGATTCGGCCGGCGGGGGTGTCGAGCACGTGGCCGAACTCGGTGCGGATGCGTTCGGCGACATCGGGGATCAGGAGGCTGTTCACGTGCATCAGGCCTGGGTCGTATCCGTAGGGGAGCAGGCCCCAGCGTTCCCAGTCGAGGATGGCCAGTGGCGCGGTCAGGTTGCCCCAGTGCAGGTCCCCGTGTCCGGTGACGCGCTGAACCTTCTTCGGCGCGGGGATGCCGAGGAACTGAGGGAACGCCGCTTCGATCCAGCTGTCACGCAGGGTGGTCCGTACTCCGTGGGCTTGTCCGAGGCGGGTGAGGGCGCGGCGCAGGGTGCTCCACCACTCGTCGGACAGGCCAGGATTGTGGTCCAGGTCGGGGCGGTGGGGCGAGATGACCGGGTGGGGTACGTAGTCGAGGAGATCTGCCCCGTAGCGGTACCCGTCGGTGACCCAGTCCAGGGAGCCGTACAGCCGGGGGCGCGGCACGTCGTTCGGGATGAGCCCCGCCGCGCCGATGATGCCCTCACCCTGCGGGCGGGCAAGATCCGTCCTCTTGGTCGAGAAGACACGCACCCACTTGTCGCCCGCTCGTCGGCTGAGGGTGAGCCCGCGGTCCCCCCAAACCGGCGAGCCGTCGCAGGTAACCGCGAATCGGCGTGCCGCGTCCTGGTGCGCACTCTCCATGCGCGCCCTCATGTCGTCATCCGGCGGCGAGTACATCGATCACCTTCCTGAGTTCGTCGCCGGCTAGCGGGGTGGACAGCGCGGAGGCGGCGAGCTTCCAGTGTGCTCGCGTGCTGGCCGAGACGAGGACCACGTCCAGGTGCGGGCAGGAGCCAACGGCCAGGAGCGCGGCCTCGGCAGGCGTCAACACGGGGCGGATGAATTCCACCAGTTCGGGGGTCATGAGCTCGGGCAGTTCACCGCTGTGCAGGGGTGCGGAAGCGAAAGTGGCCAGGCCGTTGCTGTGCGCTTCCGCGAGCGGACCGAGTCCTGCCAAGGCAGCCGCGATGGGATCGACCATGACCAGGCTCACGGGTAGTTGGATGCTGGTCAGGTGGTGGAGGGACGAGCCCGCCGCCTGTTGCGCGAGTTCCAGCAGCTCCGCGACCGTGAACGCCCCGCCGGAGAAGCCGGACCAGGTGGCCACCCCGTAGCCGCCGATGCGTCCGTCGTCGGCAAACTCCTCCAAGACTCGGAACGCCCTGCGCAACGTGGCGTGCACGCTGGCGCGGTCGGGTTGGTGGTGTTCGGGGTTGTGGACGAACACCACGTCGGCGCGGCCGAGCTGGGCCAATGAGCGGTTGGTCTGCCAGCGGACGAAGGCCGGTCGAAGGCAGTGCCCGCTCGCGGCTTCGGCTTCGGTCAGTGCGCCGGCCGCGAGGGCTTCGCGACGCTGAGGGCCGGTGTGGAAGCCGGTCTTGGTCGAGACGCGCACGTTGGGGTACTCCATCAGGGCGCGGCGCAGTTCGCTGTGTGCCTGGCCGTGCTGGTAGTTCGGGGCGGTGTCGATCCAAGTGGCGCCGGATCGGCAGGCGGTGCGCGCCGCAGTGTCCACGGCGCGCACACGGTAGGTGCCCAGCCCCAGGGTGGCCGTCACAGTGCCGTCCTGACGACGGCCGCCGCCTGGCCCTCGATCAGGGTGGTGACGACCTCGGCTACGTCTTTGACTTCCAGGTCGGCGAGGTTCGCCAGGCCGCCGAGAGTGTGCGGGGTGCCGTCGAGGAGGGCGCGGAGCATCGGGACGGCTTGGTCGGAGAAGTCCCAAGCCGTTCCGGCAGCGGCGAGGGTCGCCATGCTGTTGTCGAGGGACAGGTGCGCGCGGGGCGCGGTGAGCCGGACGGTGATGGCGGGGTTGGCCGGCACCCCGGAGACGTAGGGCAGCGAGGTGGAAGCGCGCCCGAAGTCGGTGGCGTCGTTGGATGCCGCCCAGCGGGCCACCAGGCGGGGGTCCTCCAGTTCGCTGACGATCTCCGCGCGCAGGGCCTCGATGTAGTTCATCTGCGCCGTGGTGTCGGCGAAGCGCGGAATGTCGCGGCGCAGGGCGACACGGGCGCGCAGCTGGTCGACGACCCAGGTCAGCAGGTCGGCGCCGGTGTGGGAGACCAGGCCGAAGGTGAGATGCAGGGAGGCGGTTCCTTGGTCCGCGGTGACTGCGTGCCACCAGCCGCGGGGCAGGTAGAGCAAGTCACCGGTGTTGAGGACCAGGTCCGCGACCGGATCGTCCTGGGGCGGGTCCGGGGTCTCCACGTCGCGGAACGTCGGCACGTCGCGCGTCGCCCCGTACAGCTTCCAGCGCTTCGCACCGGAGACCTGGACCACCACCACGTCGTGGTCGTCCCAGTGCGTGCCGAAGCCCTCCCGGTCGGTCCACGAGGCGTAGGCGTTGACCTGGACCCGGGTGCCTACGAAGCGTTCCAGTGCCTCGGCGGACGCGCCGATGGCCGGGTGGATCTTCTCGATCGAGTCCAGGACCAGTGAAGCCCCTTCGGCGAGCCGGGCGTGCAGCTCGGCGGGCTGCACGCGGTGCCAAGTCACCGCGCGCCGGGTGGTGACCGGGAGCGTGTAGCGGTGAAGCGGCAGCATCTCGCCGTCCATCGAGAGGCGCAGGCGCGGCGGCTCCAGGCGTTGGGTGTCGAGGATGCCGTTCAGGTCGTCCCAGGACAGCAGGGCAGCCGCATCAGCGGCAGTGCCAGGGATGTGTGCATAGGAGCGGTTGTACGTCTGGGCGAGGAACGTGTCCCCGCCCAGACGCGCCGCCCACGAGGCAGCGTCATGCATCGTGGGCCGCCGGATCAGTCGTTGCCGTCGGTGCGGCCGCTGCTGACGTCGGAGGGCTGCTCCGTGCGCGCCCTGGCCGCCGCGATCTTCCGGGCCGCGATGACCAGCCCGCCCTTCGCGGCGGGGGCCGCCTCGGTGGTGTCGTGGGTCTGCATCGTGTGTTTCCTTCCTATGGGACGGAGCCCACGCCGGGGATTCGGCGCGGGGTGGTGCGCGCCGACCGCGTCAGGACGGACGCAGCCGACGCCATCCGCCAGGCCGGAGCATGGATGGTCCGGCGGAGGCTCAGGGATGGCGCTCAGGCGGAGAAGGCCAAAGGTTGGGTGAGGCGGGAATGCGCTACTTCCACCAGCACGGCCAGGCGGCGATCCGGGTCAAGGGCCTGATCCGGAGCGGTCTCGAACCAGACGACCTTGCCAGCCCCCTGCGGACACCAGCCGCAGGAGTGAGCGAGCGCGCCCACGAGGGCCAGGCCGCGACCGCCGTTGCCGGAGCCGATCGAGCCGTCGCCGCCAGGCGGGACGAGGCTGGTGTCCTCGACCTCGACCCGTAGTCGCTCACCGGTCCATCCGACGGTGACCTTGAAGGGAAGCTTCGTGTAGAGAGCCGCATTGGTGATCAACTCGCTCGCGCACAGCTCCACATCCCGCAGTGCGCCGTCCGAGAACGGCAGGTTCCAGAAGCGGGCCACCTCCAGCACCAGCAGCCGGGCCGGTCGCACAGCGGCGGCTTCCGGCTGGACCTCCCAGGTCTGAGGAGCCGGGAGCGAGGCGTGATCGGTGGTGTTCATCAGCCCTCCCAGACTGTGGCGGCAATCAGCGCAAGAGCGGGTAGCCGCCCGGAGGTTGGGCCCGGGGAAGCCTGGTTCGCAGCGTTCCGGGCGGCTGATACCGAGTGAACCGGCTCAAGAGCACGAGCGGTACGCTCGCCCACACGTAGAGTGGTTTACGCGGTTTACAGCTCCAGCTCAGGGGATTGATCGTGGCCACACGCAAGGAGCCCAACCACCGTTTCAAGGACGCGATTTCGGCGGACGGCTGGACCTACGAGTCCTTAGCAAGGGCAGTACAACGGGTAGCTGCCGAGAACGGCGAGACGCTGCTCACGAACAAGTCCGCCGTCGCCCACTGGGTCCGGGGCGCAGAGCCGAAGGGGCAGGCCGGCCAGTACATCGCTGAGGCGATGTCCCGCAAAGCCCGACGCCGAATCATCTTGGCCGAACTCGGCTTCGCGGAGCCCGAGGAGTCACTGGCGGCGAGTGCTGATCCAGTCGAGACAGCCGCCAACCTCGGCCGCGCTGACGTCGAGCGCCGCACTTTCCTGGCCGTCGCAGCATTCACCACGGCAGGCGTCGCGATGCCGCTGCTCTACGACCCCGAGCCGGTCTCCCGCCTCATGCGAGCCCGCACCGGCACCGTGCTGGTGGGCAACGAAGAAGTGGAGGTTGTCCGGCAGATCACCGCGGTCTTCAGCGCCGCGGACGAGCGCCTCGGCGGCGGACACGGGCTCACCACCGTCACGGCCTATCTCGCCGACACCGCCGCACCGATGCTCAGCGGACGCTTCCCCGACGAGGCAACACGTCGGCGCGCGTTCGGGGCCGTCGCAGAACTGGCGTACCTCGCCGGCTGGAAGCACCACGACCTCGGTCAAGAGGGCGCGGCCCAGCACTACTACCAGGTCGGCTACCAACTCGCCGTCGAGGCAGACCCCCACGGCCACGCCGGTTGGATGATGCGCGCCCTGGCCCACCAGGCCCTCAGCCTCAAGCAACCGCACCACTGCGTGGCATTGATCGAGAACGCGCTTGTCCGGAGCGTCGGCCGCGTAGACGGACAGACGGAGGCACTTCTCCACGTGACCCACGCTCGCGCCTACGCGGCCACCCGTGACAAGCCAGCAGCCGCCCGCGCACTCCTCGCCGCCGAAAGCGCCCTCACGCGTACCGACGAACCGCAGCCCAGCTTCTCCTTGGTGAGCGGGCCCGCCGCCGGCACCGTCGCCAGCCACACGGCCCGCACCCTCACCGACCTGGGTGACCACGCAGGCACCGAGCAGCAACACCGGGCCGCCCTGATCCGCTGGGACGCCGAGAAATACAGGCGCGTGCACGCCCTCACATACGCCGACCTTGGGGACAGCCTCGCTGCTCAAGCACGAGCAGATGAAGCCATCGCGACCTGGAGTCAAGCGCTTTCCCTCATGGACGGCATGACCTCGGACCGCACCAAGAAGGCGATCTCCTCGATCCGCCCCCACCTGGCGACCTACCGTAGACGCGGAGTCCCAGGGGCGACCGACCTGGAGCGCCGCGCACGCGAGGCACTGATCTAGCACCCGCACCGCAGGAAGGAGCCACAACGTGACACAGCAGACCGCCGACCAGCCCACCGCTCTCAAGCCCGCAACCGAGTCAATGACCCTGCTGGTCGCCGCCGTCATCGTCCACGACCTGGAGGGCCAACGCGTCGCACTGCTTCGACGTGGACCGAAGGCCAAGTTCGCCCAGGGCATGTGGGACCTTCCCGTGGGCAAGAGCGAGCCTGGAGAACCGATCACCGAGACGGCGGTACGCGAGCTCAAGGAAGAGACTGGCCTCATCGTCGCCCCCAAGGACCTGCGCTTGGCGCATGTCATCCACGGAGCCCGAGGCGTAGAGGCCCCCAACGGCTTCCTGACAGTCGTCTTTGCCACCCATCGCTGGTCGGGTGAGCTCTCGAACGGCGAGCCGGACAAGCATTCCGAAGTGGCATGGATCAGCACTGACGCCATCCCCACAGAGTTCGTGTCCACCACGGATGCTGCCCTACTCAGCTACCTGAGCGATGGTCCGAGCGTCTCGCTCGACTCGTGGTGACGACGACCTGCGACACGCGACGAGGACGCCGCCCGACTGTCCCCACTCAAGGACCGGCACGTCAACTCCACCGCCGCTACGCCTTCGAAGCCACCTCCCCTCCCAGGGGCTGCGCCCGCTGCGTGACCCGGCGCCGGAGGACGGGGGGCGAGGAGGAGCCGGAGTAAGGAGCGGCTCCGGCGGCGCCCTACTGGGGGAGGTCAGGGCCGGCGCCGATCGAGAGTGGGGTCAGCCGCGGGCGCAGTGGAGTCGGGCAGGCGCGGGTGAAGCAGCATTGCGGGCCGGGTCATCGCTCGACTGTCGTGGTGCGCCAGTTGGCGACGGTGGCGTCGGAGACGCGCATCTGGGTGCCGATCTGGCGGTGGGTGAGGTGGGTGCTGGCGGCGAGGAGGGCAGTGATGTCCGGGTAGCCGAGTTCGCGGGCGCGGGCCTGGTGGTGTTGGCGGGTGTGCCAGGACTTGGTGCCGTGGGTCCAGTCCCAGCACGGGAGGGCTTCCAGGGCCTGGGTGCGGGCCGGGTGGAGTCGGCCGGTGCGGTGTTCGCGGCGCTGGTCGGCGGACCACGCACCCAGGGCCAGGCCGTCCGGGGTGATCAGGTCTTCGGGGAGATCGGTTGTGCCGTGGGTGCGGGCGTGGTCGTGGAGGGCCTGCAGATGCTGGTGCCAGTGATTGTCGTCGCGGTAGTCGACGGGCTCGGTCCAGCTCCAGCCGGGGATCGCGTCGAGTTCGGCCCGCAGGGTTGCGGGCAGTGCGCCTGCCGTGTGCCGGGAGCGAACCACCAGGATGTTGCGGCCGAGCAGGTAGCCGTCCGCGGTGGTGTGGCTGACGGGGATCCGGGCGTGGCCCTCGCTTCGCAGGAAGGCTTCGAGGTGGGTGAGGAGTTGCCGCCAGCGGTGGCCGGTGGGCAGGCTCCAGGTCCAGCCCGGGTAGGCGGCCAGTTCGGCGGCCTTGGCCAGCGGCAGCCGGCCGTCGACGAACCGCTGCCGGGCCCGCACCGCCCAAGCCCCGAAGTCGAAGCCGTCCTCGGTGACGAAGGAGTGCGGGATCGGGATCTGACCGTCGTCTTGGCTCCACTCACGGAGGGCGCGGATCGCGGCGGGCCAGAGGTCTTCCTGGACGCGCCAGCGCCAGCCGGGCAGCGCCTCCAACTCGGCGACCTGGCGGCGGGTCAGCTCGCCGCGGCGGTGGCGGGTGCGGCAGGCGTGCAGCCAGCGGCCGAGGTGGTAGCCGTCCTCGGTCACCAGAGAGGAGCTGATACCGGCCACGCTGCCGTGCCGGCCCGTGTAGGCGCGCAGTTCGGCCAGGCCCTGGGGCCAGCCGCGTTCCTGGCTGGGCACCCACAGCCAGCCGGGCAGGACTTCCAGCCGCTCCCGGCGCTCGGGGGTCATGACGTGGTGGCCGCTTGTGCCGTGGGCCCGCTGCTTGTCGACCCAACGGCCCACCAGGTAGCCGCCGGGGTTGCGGTGCCGCTGCGGGACCCGGGCGTGCCCGTGGGCGGCGACATACTCCAGCAGCGCGGCATAGCCAGCCTCCCAGCGCGCCTGTTCCGGGTCCCAGACCCAGCCGGGCAGTTGCTCCAGGTCGCGGGCGCGCTGCGGGCGCAGTTGTCCGCGGCGCCGGGCGGTGCGGACCTGGCCGACCCAGACGCCCAGGCGGTAGCCGCTGTCGGTGCGGTAGTCGACCGGGGGGCGCGCGTCACCGTGGGCGGCGGCGTAGGCCTGGAGGGCGCCGTAGCCGTACTCGTATGAGTCGGAGCCGTGCTCGATCACTCGCGTGGTGAACGCGGTCAGGAACCGGGCGCCGACCTCGCCGGGGAAGCACACCTGGATCTGCTCGGGCAGCACAGGGGCCGGCTCTCCGCCCTCGTCGTAGCCGCCGAGACGCCGACGCAGCAGCCCCAGCGCAGTGTCCAGGCGGTCGTCGTGGTCGCGCAGCGCGCGGACGATCTGCCACACGTGCCGGAACGCGGAGTCCTCCAGCACGGCCTGGCCGCTCTCGCCCTCGGCCAGGTAGACCGGCACCAGGATCACCGACGGGGCGCTGCGGTCGGGGCTGATCCGCAGCGCCCGCCCGACGGCCTGGGTGATGTCGATCTGGGAGCCGCGCGGGGCGATGAACGCGACGCCGTCCAGCGCGGGCACATCGATACCCTCGGCCAGCACCCGCACGTTGTTCACCACCGTCCACTCCCGCGCGCCGGTGTCCCGCAGCCGCTGCAGGGCGGCGGCACGCTCCTTTCCGGGCATCGCGCCGTCCAGGTGCAGCGTGGTCAGTGCGGCGACCGGCCGGCGGTCGGCGGGCAGTGCCGCGACGGTGCGGGCCAGGCTGCGGTGGAACTCCCGGGACTGCGCAACGCGGTTGTGGAAGGCCAGCATCCGGCGCAGGCCGAACGTAGCGGCGGCCTGGGCCAGGGCGATCTGCGCCGCGGCGGTCGCCGCCGGGAGCCTGCCCGCACCGAGCTCCGCCAGGTCCAGCTCCGGGTTGTCCAGGACCAGTTGGTGGGCCTCGCGCCCGGTGACGCCGACCACCACCAGGCGGTAGTCCTGCAGCAACCCCTGGGCGATCGCCTGCGCGAACGACAACGTGTACAGGCGCGGCCCGTACACCGCCTCGTCGTCCATCCCGACCAGGTCCTGGTCGCGCTCGGCGCCGGTGCGAACCTTCGGGGTCGCCGTCAGGAACAGCCGGCGCGCGGCGGGAATCCGGGCCTCGTTCAGCACGGTCCCGAAGGCCGCCACCCGGTCGCCCGCCGTGCGGTGCGCCTCGTCGCACACCACCAGATCCAACGGAGCCAGCGCCCCGTCACGGTGGGCGGCGTAGGCCTCGGCGATACGCGGCGAGGAGTGGTAGGTGCCGAACAGCACCCGCAATCCCGGCCCGACCCGGTGAGGAGCGGTCAGGAATGCGGTGATGCGGCCAGGGTCGGTGGTGGTCTCCAGCGCCAGCCTGTCCAACAACTCGGACAGCTCCGCCACCTAGTCACCGCCCATAGCGTCGCCCTCGCGTTCGGCCGCCTGGTCCGAGCAGATGGCCAGCACCTGAAGCGGCACCCCGGCATCCGCCCGCCAGGATCTGCTCGGGCATGGTGGAGCCCCAGGATTGGAGTGTGGCTGTGGACATGTCGGCGTCCAGCCAGGTGCCGTCGTGGACCCCGGACAGATCCAGGTGAACGGTGTACCCGGTGGGGATGGGGGGTGCACGCCATCACTACCTGACCGCGCCCGCCCCCGGACAGGGCGGCCGTCACCGCGGCGAGGGCGTCACGCTGGTGGTCCCGCAACTCCCGCACGTGCCGCCGCTCCTCCTGTTGCGGTGCGTGTTCTTGGCGCGCCGACTCCTGCCGACACGAAACAGTTGAGCGCATTGCGCATGCGGTCGGCCGGCGCTTGCCAGCCCGCCCCGGTTGCTCGGTGCCAGGCATCGGCGCGCGAAAGCCGGGCCGACTGTCCCTTTGATCCCACTTCAGGACGGTGGATTAGTAGGACATGGGCCGTCCGGTCGGCTTACGCCTGATCCGGGCCAGTTACCCGACTCGGACGGATCCTCCATCACAGGTCAGCATCAGAGCTCGGCCATGGAGATCCGGGCAGGCGTCGACCGGGCGGCGCCTCGGCCCCCACTTCCCGGCCGCCCCGCCCGAGACCGGCCCCCTGGGCGAGCTGCTGCGGGGCGGTCGCAGGGCGCTGCTGGATCGGGCCACGCCAGCGCCCCGGGGCCCGGTTGATATAACGGCTGCTCCGAGGCCCCGCCGCTGAAGTGCGGGGTCTTCGCCAAGGAGCATGAATGCGCATCCGCATAGCCGCGCCGGTCCTCGTCGGCGCACTCACCCTCGCGGCACTGGCAGCGCCCACCGCGGCATGCGCCGCGACCGCGACGGGCGCGCCGGTCATCACCGGCGCCTCGGCCACCACGATGGTGCTCGGCCTGACCGGCCGAGCCACCCAGGTCCTGCGCATCAGCGCCACCGACGCGGCAGGCATCAAGAGCATCCGGGCCATCCCGTGGCCGGAAGCCGCCGTGGCCAAGGGCTACAAGGTCACCGCCGCCGAGGTGGCCAGCAGCAACCCGCTGCCGGCCGTCAGCCACACGGCTACCACCGAGACGGCCGGGCTGACCGACACCATGAACTACAACGTCGAGCAGATGCACATCCCCAACGCCCTGGCCGGGAGCGTCTACGACATCGCGGTCCTGGTCACCGGCAAGAACGGCAAGACCACCTTCACCGCTAAGGCCGGCACCTTCAGCTTCAAGCGCGCCGACACCCTGAACGCCAAGGCCTCGGCCACCACGGTGCGCAAGGGCTCCTATCTCACGGTCAACGGCCAGCTCACGCGCGCCAACTGGGACCGGTTCGCCTGGCAGGGCTACGCCAGCCGCTGGGTGGCGCTGCAGTTCCGCACGACCGGCACCAGCACCTGGAACACGGTGACATGGGTCCGCTCCACCAGCAGCGGCGCCGTCACAGCGGCCGTCCGGGACTACCGCTCCGGCACCTGGCGCTTCGTCTACGCGGGCGACACCGCCAGCGGCGCGACCGCCTCCGCGGCGACGTGGGTCACCGTCAAGTAGGCACCCCCCCCAATACCGGCAAGGGCCGGTCACCCCGTACGGGGTGACCGGCCTTCGTCACACAGCGGCGTCGCTTCGTCCTGTTCACACCGAAACGACGCGTGCGATGGCTTCGCGCCGGGCTCGTGATGGTTCGTCCACCACGACGCCGAACGACGTATCACGGTCGCCGGCTGTTCGATGCGCCTCGCCACATGCCGCCAGCTCGCACAAAGCCAGCGCACCCCGTCCAAATGCGCGGCGTGGGCCTCGGCGATCCGCGGCCAGAACCCTCCGCGCTTCCCCGGCTTCCGTGCGGCAGGCGCGCACCGTCTGCGCCGGCAAAGCCAGCGGCGGAACGAGACCAGCGCCGACCCACCCGTGGCACGGCGGTCGGCCGCCCCTTTGACGCCGGTACGGGAGGCAGATTTGGCATCATTCCGCCACGGAAGAGCCTTATGGCCGATCCAGGCGTCTCGCCTGGATCGCGTGGTTCAACGCGCATCTTCCATCACGGTTCCGCATCCGCCGACTGGGAGTTTCCTGATGGCGGCTGTGTGATGGCTCGCCAGGTGACGACAGTTCAGTCGATCAAAGCGGACCAAAGCGATCCGCATCTAACCCTGAGTGATATTTGAGCCCTGCCCTCGCGTAGATGTCCGTCAATGGAAGATCAACATCTGCCCAGGTCATCGACCGTGCTTCGCATACGGGTGGGATGATCACGCGGCCGCATCCGCGTTCTTCACGGATACGGTCCGTAATTGATCTTTCCGAAGGCAGAGCACTTTGTTCTCACGCAGATTCGCGGGCGGGCTGATAGGCCCACCGATTGCCAGACGGGCGGCGGTCACCGTGACCGGCGCGCTCGTCTCCACGATGATCGCGGTCATCTCGCCCGCCGGGCCGGCCAAGGCCGACGCGGCCAGCACCTCCACGACGCCCGTCGCCTCGCGTCCGGACGCCTACGCCGCCATGATGGCCGCGAAGAAGCAGGGCAGCGCGGTCGAGGTGCTGGACGACCGCACCGACACCTCGCAGACCCTCGCCAACCCCGACGGCACCTTCACCTTCAACACCTTCGCCCAGCCCAAGTGGGTCAAGCAGGCCGGGTCGTGGAAGGACCTGGACCCCACCCTGGTCCAGAACACCACCACCGGGGCCTGGTCCCCGGCCCTTTCGGAGTCGTCCCTGGTGCTCTCCGGCGGCGGCACCAGCGCGCTGGCGACGATGACCGTCGACGGCAAGCAGCTCGGCCTTGCCTGGCCGAACGCCCTGCCCACCCCCACCGCGTCGGGCGCCACCCTCACCTACCCGAACGTGCTCGCGTCCGGGGTGGACCTGCAGGTCACCGCCACCGCGGCGGGCGGCGTCGAAGAGACGCTCGTCATCAAGAACGCCACCGCCGCGGCCGACCCCGGTCTCGCGGACCTGGTGCAGAGCGTCAACGCGAGTAACGGCACCGTGGTGTCCGCCGACGCGGGCGGCAACCTGACCGACACCACCAGCGGAGGCAGCCTGCTGGTCAACGCGCCCGCCCCGGTGATGTGGGACTCGGCCACCGCCACCGACGTCACCACCACGCCATCGGCCAGTCCCAGTCCGACCGGCAGCACGATGGCCAGCGGCACCCAGGCTGCCGGCGCGCTTGCCTCGCTGGTGGCGTCCGTGCCCCAGCCGGTCACGCACTCGACGACGCGGACGCCGGGTAACCACGCCCACCAGGCACGGGTGAAGGCCACCTTCAAGAACCACAAGCTGCACCTGACCGCGGACACCTCGCTGCTGACGGCGAAGAGCACCGTGTTTCCTGTGTTTGAGGATCCCGCGTTCGTGCCGCACCCGGCCTCTGGGGCGACGCTGCACTGGGACGAAGTCCAGCAGGCCTACCCGACCACCTCGAACTACGACGCCGCCCCCGGCTCGGGTCTCGCGGTCGGGTACCAGGGCTTCTCCTCCCCATACGGGATCGAGCGCAGCTACTACAACCTGAGCATCCCCTCGGCGATCTACGGCGCGACGATCCTGTCCGCGACCTTGAACACCACGGTCACCTACGCAGCCTCCTCGGGCTCGACCTCCACGACGGTCGACGCGTACTCCACGTGCGCGATCTCGGCGTCGACCACGTGGAACGCGCAGCCGTGCCACGACAGTGCGGCCAACCCGAACTACCCGAACCCGAACGTGGCCAAGACGTTCACCACGACCAGCCAGAGTCCGAACCTGGCCGTGGGGCTCGATGTGACCGCGGGCATGCAGAAGATCGCGAACATCCACAACGCCAACTGGACGATGGAGCTGGCCAACGCGACCGAGACCGATGACACCCACCTGGTCCGGTTCGCCGACAACCCGACGTTCTCCATCACCTACAACAACCCGCCGGCCACCCCGACGAACCTGTCGGTGACCCCGTCGAACGTCGTGGGCTCGACGACGTACACGTCCACCGGCTCCCCGACCCTGTCCGCGTCCTCCACGGACGCCAACAACGACACGGTGCAGTACAGCTACCAGATCCTTTCTGGAAGTACCGTCAAGGCCTCTGGCACCACTGCCTTTGTGAACTCCGGTACCGCCGCCACCTGGGCGCCGTCCACGGCGCTGGCTGACGGCGCCTACACCTGGCAAGTCCGTGCCTACGACGGCCACGACTACTCCGCCTGGACCACCGCCCAGGCCTTCACCATCGATACCACCACCCCACCGGCACCCAGCGTGACCTGCACGAACTTCCCGCAGAACACCTGGGAGAGCACCACCGCCTCCTCCACCTGCACCTTCACCGACACCGCCGGAGACACCTCCGGCTACACCTACACCCTGAACGGAGCCACCCAACCCGCGGTCACCGGACCCACCGGAAGCCCCACGGTGACGGTCGGCAAGATGTGGAACACCCTCAGCGTCCAGGCCGTGAACAATGCCGGCACGCCGAGCACCGCCACGAGCTACCAGTTCGGCTACGGCACCTCCGGCATCTCGACCCCCGCCGACCAGGCCACCACCTCCACCAGCTTCCCGCTGAGCGCGGTGGCCAGCGGACACGCTGACAGCACCAAATTCCAGTACCGGGTCGGCACCACCGGAGCCTTCACCGACATCCCTCCCGCCGACGTCACCGTCAACGGCACCACGCTGACGTCCTGGCCGGTCGGAGACACCTACGAGGTCTTCGGCAGCCAGGTCAATTCCATGACCGCCGACATGGTCTGGAACGCCGCCCACACTCTGAACAACGACGGGCTGATCCAGATTCAGGCCGTCTTCACCGCCAGTGGCAACAGCTGGACCACCTCCCCGGTCACCATCACCCTCGACCGGCTCGGCACCGGCACCGACTTCGGCACCACCCAGGCCGGCCCCGCCACCGTCGGACTCCAGTCCGGCAACGCCTCCATCAGTGCAGGCGACGTCAGCATCGCCAGCTACGGCACCGGCCTCTCCGTCGCACGCACCTTCAACTCCCTCAAGCCCGGCGCACTCAGCACCGGCTTCGGACCCGGCTGGACCACCAGCCTCCCCACCGCCGGCAACTCCTGGGCCTCGGTCACCGACGACGGCACCTACGCGCTGCTCACCGGCCAGGACGGCTCCAAGCTGACCTTCGCCGCCGGTACCCCCAGCAACGGCACCACGCCCTACACCGGCCAGGGCCCCGCCGCCGTCAGCGGCCTGACCCTGACCAAGAACTCCACTGGCTTCACCCTCGCGGACACCAGCGGCACACAGGTCACCTTCGCACTGCCCACCGGCGGCGTCGGCGGCCTCTACCTGCCCACCACGGTCACCCAGCCCGGCTCAACGAAGTCCACCGGGTACATCTACGACCCGAACGCCGACACCACCCAGGGCAAACTGATGCTCATGGTCGCCCCCAATGCGGCGACCAGTACCCCGAACACCACGGCCTGCCCCTACCCGGCCACCTCGGCCTCCTGGGCGGTCGGCTGCCGGGGCCTGCAGTTCGGCTACGACAGCACCACCGGCAACATCAACGAAGTCGACCTCCTCACCACCGACGGCACCACCCTGACCACGACCCCTGTCGCCAAGTACACCTACGACGCGCAGAGCCGCCTGGTCACCGAGTGGGACCCGCGCATCAGCCCCGCGCTGGTCACCACGTACACCTACGATGAGACCAGCACGGATGCGGACTACCAGCGCCTGACCCAGATCAGCCCCGCCCAGTCCGCGGGCAGCAACGCTCTCGCCCCGTGGGTGCTTGCCTACAACGACACCGCCACCAGCGCGGACTACGGCAAGCTGGCCTCCGTCACCCGCACCCACAACGCGGCGAACGGCGGCGGCACCGCCAAGACCGTGGTCGCCTACAGCGTCCCGCTCACCGTCGCCGCGGGCGGACCGGCCGACATGGACGCCACCACCATCAAGAACGGTTGGGGCCAGAACGACGCCCCCGCCTCCGCGGTCGCGATCTTCCCCCCCGACCACGCCCCCACCAGCAACCCGCCCACGGACTGGACCTACGCCCAGATCCTGTACTACGACGCTAACGGCCGGCACGTGAACACCGCCAGCTACAACAACGGCTGGAACATCACCACCACCGAGTACGACCAGTACGGCAACACCATCCGCAATCTGACCGCAGCTAACCGGGCCACTGCTCTCGCTGCCGGCAGCACCTCCGCCGCCGTCGCCGCCCAGCTCGACACTCAGAGCGTCTACAGCAGCGACAGTACCCAGCTGACCGACACCTACGGTCCCGCCCACCAGGCCCTGGCCGCCGGCACCATCCAAACCATCCGCACCCACGTCCACCAGGTCTACGACCAGGGCGCGCCCAACGGCGACAAGGACACCAACGGCAACCCCTACCACCTCGTCACCAGCCAGACCGTGACCGCCAGCCTCGGCACCTCGGTACCGGGAAGCAGCGACGTCGACGGTCGCACCACGCAGTCGATCTACAACAACGGCAGCGACAATACTGGCTGGACCCTCCGCACCCCCCTGCAGACCGTCACGGACCCCGGCACCGGTCACCTCAACATCACCAAGACTGTCGCGTACAACGAGAACTCAGGGTTGTACGGAGGGGAACCTCTGCAGATCTCCAGCAGCCAGCCAAGCGACACTACGGGTGCCGGCGCCGGCACCGCCAAAACCATCTACTACACCGCCGGCAGCAACAGTGCCGACTCCGCCTGCGGCAACCAGCCCGCCTGGACCGACCTGGCCTGCAAGACCGAACCCGCAGCCCAACCTGGCACCGCCGGACTGGCCAGCCTCCCAGTCACCCAATACACCTACAACACGTACCTGTCTCCCCTGACTACGACGCGGACCTATACGGCCGCGGACGGGAGCACGTCCACTCGAACGACGACGGCCAGCTACGACAGCGACAACCGCCAGGTTCAGAGCAGTATCACCACCACCGGTACGGGAATGGGCGCGGCTGTTGCGCCCGCGATGACCGTCTACGACGCCAGTACCGGCCTGGCAACGGACACGCAGAGCCTCGACAGTGGTGGCAGTGTCACCGCCGACCTCAAGACCACCTACGACGACTGGGGTCAGGTCAGCACCTACACTGACGCCTCGGGCCAGGTCACCAGCTACGTCTACGACCTGGCTGGCCGGCCGGTCAGCCGCAGCGACAGCAGCGACACAACGACCCTCGTTTACAACGGGGGTACCAACCACACGGGTCAGCTCACTGGGGAGACAGACACCAAGGCTGGGAGCTTCGGCTACTCCTACAGCGCGAACGGCAGCCTCAGCAGTTGGACGTACCCTGGCGGCACGACCGGCACGCTCACCGTCGACTCCACGGGAACGAACACCGCAGAAACGTATACGAACAGCAGTTGGAGCAACCCGCTCAGCGACACCGTCGTCAGAGACGCTGCCGACAACTGGGTCAGTCGTACAACTCTGGCCTCCAGCCAGTCCTACGGTTTTGATGCCGCAGACCGACTGAAGACCGTGAGCGATACGCAGCTGGGTCAGTGCACCACCCGCACGTACGCCTACGATGCGAACTCCAACCGGACCGGCCTGACCACCGGCGCACCAAACGCCGACGGCACTTGCCAGAACACCACCACGTCGACCACCTCGCACAGCTATGACAGCGCTGACCGGATCACCGACACCGGCTTCGCCTACGACACCCAGGGAAACGTCACCACAACTCCCTCGGCCTACGCAGGTGGCAACGGCGACCTGTCCGCCACCTACTTCTCCAGCAACATGGCGGCCAGCCAGACCCAGGCAGGCGACACGATCACCTGGGCTCTGGACCCCGCGGGCAACCGCACGCTCACCCAGACCGACAGCAGCACCGGGTCGACCACCACGAACCACTTCGCGGACAACTCGGACAGCCCCGACCTGGTCACCGACGCAACCGGTGGTTGGACCCGCCTCGTCACCGGGCCCATCGGACTGCTCGCACAGGTAACCGCGACGGCGACAACGTTCGAACTCCGTGACCTGCACGGGGACGTCCTGGCGAACATCAACGCCAGCGACAACTCCGTCGCCGCGACCCACACCTACAGCGAATTCGGCGCCGCCGAGACCGGTCCGGCCCAGAAGTACGGCTGGCTGGGAGCCGACCTTCGCTCCGGTGGAGCCCTCGGCGGGCAGGTCCTCATGGGCGCACGGGTCTACAACCCCTACACCGGAAGGTTCAGCCAGGTCGACCCGGTGACGGGCGGCAGCGCGAACAGCTACGACTACACCAACCAGAATCCGATCAACCAGTACGACCTGACCGGCCAGTACTCCGAGTGGTGCAGCTGGGACAGCGGCATCCGGTGGGGCGGCTGGCAAGACACCTGGAGTGGGTGGCAGGCCAGCTGGTGGAAGTCCTGGATCATCAAGGTCCTGCAGGGATGGGAGTACATCTGTCCTATTCAGGTCCAGATCGACGGCCTCTGGACCAGGTGGGGCTACGAGGTCCAGTTCTGGGTCGAGATCTACGGCGGGCAATGGCACCGCACGCGCGAGACGTTCTACTGGTATCAGTCCAAGTGCCAGTACGCCTTCACGCTCTTCTGGTGGAGCCCCACCCTCCACGACACATGGTATGAGTCGCCATCCGTCTACGACTCGTCCTACTACTACTACTAGGAATCGGCAGTAGCGCCGGGGGGTGTGACCTCACACACAGGGGCCACACCCCCCTGCACCAAGGGAGTTCTCCGCATCATGACCGAGCACCTTCTCAAAATCGCCGTCGGCGTCGTCACGGTCATTTGCTCCAGCATCGCAGCATCGAAGATTGCATCCCGCCGGGGTGCCAATTCGGCGGACTGGAGTTTCATAGCCATCTTTCTCGGCCCGGCCGCAATCGTCCTCCTCTTGCTGTTCGGAGGGAAAGGCCGCAAAGCTCGCCAACAGCGAGCGGGCCTGAATCGTGAAGCTCCAAAATGACATCCGCTGGAGCCGGGGACGGGCAGCACTGATCTGCACCGGCATCTGGAGCACGATCATTGGCCCGTTGCTCAGGTCGCATCGGTCGAGATAGCGCAAACGCCAGGCCCGCCTTCCCAACCGATCGGGAAAGCGGGCCTGCTGCGCCATCGCGGTGGTGGCTTCAAGGTCCGCCGGGGCCCATCCGCCCCAGGGGCCGTGCCAGAAGCGTGCCAGATCGAGTGGAGAACGGGGGTCCGCAAGGGTCTGTTGCGATCTTGAGAAGCATCCCTGGACTCGAAGAAACGGCAGATCAGAGGCTTGATCGACGCTATCGCCGCCAGGATTCCCAAGCTTAGAGCGCGAGTTCGATTCTCGTCGCCCGCTCCACTGCTTAAGGCCCAGGTCAGGGGCATGATCCCCGGCCTGGGCCTCTTGCTTTTCGCTCACCATTCGGGGCGGCGTGCCCGCTACGAGCCTAGCTGGGCGAGAGAGACGGAGCCGAGGTCGGTAGGCCCCCCAATCCCGGCTGGGGCCACAGGACCCCTCGCCCGGACCGAAACGCCAACCGGCGTAGACGCGCATGAGCCCCGGCGGTCACTGTTCGAGTGCGGAGTCACGCAGAGTTGCGCTATGGTCCCGCTCGGTAAAGAAAGATGACCCCGGCGGCGCGCCAACGCCCCGGGGTCCGGCACCAGGAGACACACCTCCCATGCACATCCATCGTAGCCAGCACACCTCCGGATTCACGGCACTCCCCAACGAGTTGCTCCAGAACCGTCGCGTTTCCTATACGGCGAAGGGCTTGCTGTCCGATCTCCTCTCCCGCCCCGACGGGTGGCGCGAGGACGGGAAGAACATGGCCGACAACAGCCCGCAGGGCCGCGGTGCGATCAGGCGGGCGCTCCGCGAGCTGACCGATGCGGGGTACTACCGGGTCGTCAAAGTCCGGCAGGAAGACGGCAGGATCCTAAGTGAGGCTCACGTTTACGACGTGCCTCAGCCGGCCGTGGCACCGGGGGTGGACTTCCCGGACTCCGGCGAGCCAGGTGTTGACCGCCCTGGCGCCAAACCCCCAAAGAAACGGGAGAAAGAACCCACCCTCCCCGCGCAGCGGCGACCGGGTGAAACGGGCGGCAGCACGTTGACGGTACCGCAGAGCGATCCGGCCACGCGGGAGGCCGTCGCCGCGCTGTACCGGGTGACTCGCGGCGAACCTCGGCTGCGTCTCGGTGCCGCGGAGGCGCTGGAGTTGGCCCCGCTCGTCGCGACCTGGTTGGAACGCGTCGACGAACGTGACCTCGCACAGGCGCTGTTGCCCGGGCTGCCCCGCTTCGTCATGTCGGCGAGAGGGCTGCTGAAGGACCGCCTGATTCGAAAATCCCCGCTTCGTGACCGTTTCCGCTGTTCAGGGCGTCCCGATGGGTTGGAGGTTGACTTGGTAGCCGAGTTGGTTCAGT
>NZ_JBGCCK010000042.1:0-25006 GCF_041262525.1 Streptacidiphilus sp. MAP12-20 | reverse complement strand
AACGCGCCAAGGCGGCACGACGTCGGCCAGACGGCCACCAACCCGATTTTCACCCGGTCAGGGTCTGCCCGTAAGGGCTTCGGCTTGCTGACCCGTGACTACGAGGCCCGCACCGACAGTTCGGAGGCCATGATCTGGTGGTCGATGAGCATGGTCATGAGCCGCCGCCTCGCCCGTCGACGCTGCTGAACATCCCCGGCCTCTGCTCGGCCAGCCAGCCCCGCGCGGCCAGGCGCTTTGCCTTCGAACGCATTCCCTCGACCTTCGCGGGAACCGGCTCTGGGCCGAGCGCCGCGGCCAACTGCCGGCAGTCCACCGCGTCGCCCTGCTCTTCGACCACGTCCATGATCCGCCGGTAGTCCGGCGCCAGCACGGCGGCGTCGAGCCCCACCCGCCACACCGGCACAACCGAGCCGGGCACCGCACCCGCAACCGGCCGCTCGACCTCGGCAACCGGCGCCTGCCCGCGTTCGAGCGGCTCCGCCAGGACCTGTGAGACCGTCTCACGGGCGATCACGAACCGCTCCCAGACGCCTTCCGCCTCCCGCAGTTCCGCCTGGAGAATCTCAACCCGCTGCCGAGCCGCACGTTCCCGCTCCTCCAACCCCATCACCGACGGCATCAGGCACCTCCACCGAAGAGACGACACGACATGCCATCCCTGCCACCTAGGCGCCGTCCACACTCCTGACCAGCGGAAACGCGGCAATCACCTTCGGTACTACAACGGCTTCTCAGAGCCGATGCGGGCCCAAGCCAGGCCCGGCCACTTCACTCCCAGACCCCAGCCGTATCGGCGCGTACACCCGCAATCCCACCTACGACCCTTGAAAAGGCGCGGGCCCGGTGCCTCCCAACACGCTTATGCTGCCCGCCATTTCCCAGCACCCCACCTTCCGCCACGTCGATGGCGAGCAGATCCCAGGCATCACCCGTCACGCGTTCATCCGCAACGGCGGCAACTACTTCCTGACCGACCTGATCATCTATGCCGACGGCCTGGTCAACTGCTGGGGCCTGGTCGACCTGGCTGAGTTCGAGCAGAAGCTCCGCTCCGGATGGGTCGCCACCACACTCGAAGAGGGCGCCTCGGCCTCGGTCCACCACGTCGCCTCGTGGAAGTTCGCCGAGCCGAAGTCCTGGGTCACCCCGGAGATGCTCCTCGGGGAAGTCCGTGACGAGATCGACAAGCTGAACAGCCGCCCTGACTCCAGTGCACGTTGCCGGGCCGCAGTCGACGTCTACCTCGCCGACCGCACCGAAGAGCGTCGTCAACAGTTGCTCGACGCCTACCTGGCGATCCCCGAACACCTGCGTCGGTACTCCCTGGGCGACATGGACAGCAAGGACTGGCCGCTCCAGGTATTGGCTGCCGGCGGCCGCATGCCGGTCGCCCAGACAGTCGTCACCGAGAAGATGCACGACTCGGCGCTCGAGTACTTCGTCAGACGAGACCAAGCAGGCAGCGACCACGACGCCAGGACAGTGGCCTTCGGACCGGTCCAGCCGGAGACCTCGGCGGTCTCCCTTGCGCACAGGTCCTTCCCGAAGGGTTGGCCGGACGCCCCCGCCTCCTGGCGCTGCGCAATGAGTTCCCGTGTCCGATCCGGGTGGGCGACGTCGAGTATCCCAACGTGGACCGTGCCTATTTCGCCCTGTCGACGGACGACGAATCCCAGCAGCGGGCCGTCCTGGAGGCCGAGACTGGCTACGCCGCGAAGCGAATCGCCGACGCGGCCCCTCGGCGGTCAGGCTGGGCCCAGGCGCGACCCGCCGTCATGGCGCGGCTCATGCGGGCCAAGTACGCCCAGCACCCCGAGCTCGCGCAACTCCTGCTCAGCACCGACGACGCCAAGATCCTCTACTCCAGTGTGGACTCGCTCTACTGGGGTGAAGCCGGCAAGCGTGGCCGGAACTGGGTCGGACGGCTGCTGGAGCTGATCCGCAGCGAGCTCGCTGCAGACGCTGCAGACGCTGCAGACGCTGCAGACGCTGCCAGGATCGGAGCCGCCTGGCTCGACTGACCCCGCGCGGCGTGCACCCGTGCACTTTCAGTGCACTCGGCACCAGAAAACGGCTGGCAGCGATGAAAACCAGTGAAGGGTTCCGCCGCAGGTCAGATGCCATTTGCGCGGATCACCCCAGGTCAGCGACCTGGGGTGATCATTTGCTCCACGAGTGGCAGGACTTCGCGAACCGGCTCCACGACGCGGGGCACCAGCTGTACTGCCTGATGTGGCCGTGAGCTGGGAGTTTGCCGCATCGCGGTGATCAACGGCGGGCCTGCGGAGTGACCCTCGGACGAGCCGGATCAGGCCGCCACTGCACCATGCGTGGACTCGACCTGGGCGGGCTCGGTCGGTGCGTGCGCTTCGGGTGCGAAAGCGGGGTCGAGCGCGTCGGGTTCCGGACTGCTCGACGGCACGAGGTGGGGATCCGTACGGAGCGTGAAGCCCGCGTCCGCGTGCCCGAGGTACTCGGCCAGCGCCTTGATCGTTTCCCCTTCATCCAGGAGCACGGACGCGTAGGCGTGCCTCAGCGCTTGCATCCGGTCGTGCGGGGCGGCGCGTGGGGCGTGCTCTGCGTGACAGCGTCCCCCTGTCGGGGTGGAATGGGAGCAGGCCCGGCAGGAGGCAGCATGGACGGCGGCGGAGAACTGGACCAGGCCCGTTCGGCGTACCGGCGGCGCGCGTGGTCGTCCGCGTTCGAGGCGTTCACCGCGGCGGACGCCCGGTCGGCGCTGGCTCCGGAGGACCTGGAGCAACTCGCCGAGGCGGCCGACATGACCGGCCGCGCCGAGCAGGGGGTCGCCGCGCTGGAACGGGCCTACACGGGGTACGAAGCGGCCGGAGAACTGGGCCGGGCACTGCGCTGCGCGTTCTGGCTGCAGAGCAGCCTGGGGTTCAACGGCTCCTTCGCCCGGGCCGCCGGGTGGGCCGAACGGGCGGGACGGCTGGTGGGCGATCGTTCCGACTGCGCCGAGCGTGGGTACCTGCTCACCGCGCAGACCCGCCGGCTGTTCGAGGCGGGCGACTTCGCCGCTGCCGCTTCCCTGGCCGCCCGGGCCGTCGACCTCGGGATCGGCTGCGGGGATCCGGATCTGCGCGTGATGGCGCTTCACGCCCTGGGCCGTGCGCTGATCCGGCTGGACCGTCCGCAGGAGGGGCTGGCACGGCTGGACGAGGCGATGGTCGCGGTGGTCGGGGGAGAGTTGAGCCCGCGTGCCACCGGCATGGTCTACTGCAGCGTGATCGGGGCCTGTTCGGAGCTCCAGGACCTGCACCGGGCGCGTGAGTGGACCGCTGCGCTGGCCGACTGGTACGGCGCGCAGCCGGAGTTCACCGGCGCCTACCACGGGCTGTGCCGGGTGCACCGGGTGGCGGTGCTGCGGCTCGGCGGCGCCTGGTCCACGGCGCAGCGGGAGGCCGAGGGCATCTGCCGGGAGGTGGCCGACGGCTTCGGGCAGCAGGTCGCCGGGGCGGCGTACTACCAGTTGGGCGAAGTGCACCGGTTGCGCGGCCGCTTGGAGGAGGCGGAGCAGGCGTACCGGGACGCGCTGCGGTGCGGCTGGGACGCCCAGCCGGGCCTGGCCCTGCTGCGGCTGACCCAGCATCGGACCGACGCCGCCGCCTTCTCGATCGGGAGGGCGCTGGCCGAGACCGCCGAACCGTTCGCTCGCCTGCCGCTGCTGCCCGCCGCCGTGGAGATCCTGCTGGCCGCGGACGATCCGGCGGCCGCGCGCAGCGCCGCCGCGGAGCTGGCCGCGCGGGGGGAGCGGATCGGAACCCCCGCCGTACTCGCCGCCTCCGCGCACGCGGACGCAGCCGTGGCGCTGACCGGTGAGCCGGAGAGCGACGCTGCCGGGATGGCCCTGGCGGACGCTCGTCGGGCCTGGCGGCTCTGGCGCGACCAGGACGCGCCCTACGAGGCGGCGCGGGCCCGGGTGTTGGTCGCCAGGGCGTGCCGGGCGCTGCAGGACGAGGACGGCGCCGCGATGGAGCTGGACGCCGCCGCGGAGATCTTCCGTCGGCTGGGGGCGGCGCCGGACCTCGAACTGGTCCGGAGGCTCGCCGGGCTGCGGCACGGCCCGGGGGTGCTGACCGCGCGGGAGACCGAGGTCCTGCGACTGGTGGCCGCGGGCCTGACCAATCACGCCATCGCCGGCGAGCTGTTCCTGTCCGAGAAGACGGTGGCCCGGCACCTGAGCAACATCTACCCCAAGCTCGGTGTCGCCTCCCGGACGGCGGCCGCGGCCTACGCCTTCGAGCACGGCCTGTTCCCGGGATCTGCATAGATCTGTGCAGGCCGGCGCCGCACCGGATGGGTCTTTCGCCCGAAGCGGGGCGTCGCCGTCGCGCCTAGGTTCGGAACCGTTCGGGACGGCGGCCGGGCGGGCCCCGCCCCGGGCTTGAGGAGGAGCCATGACGAACGAGACCGAGCGTGTGCCCACCCTGATCGTCGGAGGCGGCCAGGCCGGGCTGTCGGTGGGCTACCACCTGGCACGGCGCGGCCAGGAGTTCCTGATCCTGGACGAGAACCGGCGGGTGGGCGACCAGTGGCGGCAGGCCGCCTGGGACTCGATGCGACTGTTCAGCCCGGCCAAGTACGACGGCCTGCCCGGCCTGCCCTACCCGGGCCCGCGCCACGCCTTCCCGACCCGTGACGAGTTCGCCGACTACCTGCACGACTACGCGCAGCGGTTCGAGCTGCCGATCCGTCCGGGAGTCGCGGTGGGCGGTCTGCGGCGCCAGGGCGACGGCTTCCTGGTGGCTGCGGGCGGCCTGCGGTTCGAGGCCGACCAGGTGGTGGTGGCCGTCGGGCCGCATCATGTGCCGCACACGCCGTCGATCGCGGCCCAGTTGGACCCGGCGATCCGCCAGCTGCACTCGAGCGAGTACCGCAACCCGGCTCAGCTGCGCCCGGGGCCGGTGCTGGTGGTGGGCGCCAGCCACTCGGGCGCCGACATCGCGCTGGAGCTGGCCGCGAGCCACCCCACGGTGCTCTGCGGGCGGTTCCACGGGCAGTTGCCGTGGCGGCTGGAGACCCGGCGGGCGCGGCTGATCCTGCCCGTGCAGTGGTTCGTCTTCCGCCATGTCCTGACCGCCCGCACGCCGCCCGGCCGGCTGATGCGCAAGGCCGTCCGCAGCCACGGCGCACCGCTGCTGCGGGTGAAGAAGGCCGACCTCGCGGCGGCGGGCGTCGAGCGGGTGCTCGACCGGGTGACTGGCGTACGGGACGGTCTGCCGGTCCTGGGCGACGGTCGGGTGATCGAGGCCGCGAACGTCATCTGGTGCACCGGCTTCCGGCAGGACTACGGCTGGATCGACCTCCCGGTGACGGACGGCGACGGCTACCCGGTCCAGAAGCGCGGCCTGTCGCCGGAGCCCGGCCTGTACTTCGTCGGGGTGCCGTTCCTGTACTCCTTCGCGTCCATGCTGATCGGTGGCATCGACCGGGACGCCGGCTACGTGGCACAGCGCATCGCAGCCCGAGCGGCGCGGACGGGCCCAACGACCCGCGAGGCGGAAGTCGCGGGTGCCGAGCGGGCTTGAAAGCTGGGAAAGAGTGGGAGCGGATCGAACCGTACGACCACGACTGAGGGTCCTGCTAGGCCCCCAGGGAGTCGGTCATACCAACCGGCACGATCTCATTCGGTCCGCGTGGGGGACGGTCCTGACTACCGTCCGGTAGGTGCTCAACGCGTGCTGGCGTTCCGTCAGTTCCCTTGGCCCGAAACGCCTCGACAGCCCCGGACGCAGGTGATCATCTGCGCTAGTGTTCGAGTCGCATCCGATGCTGTTCAGGGGGACTGTTCTTCGTGCAACTCAAGAGATTTTCACTCGCTTCGACCGCCGCCGTCGTGGCAGGGCTGGTCACCGCCCTGGGCCCGACCGCGACCGCCGCGCAGGCTGACCCGACCGATGTCACGCTGCCGGTCGGTGCCATCAGCCAGCTGGTCGTGGACGGCGCACACGGTCACATCTTCTTCGCCGCGGGCGCCGAGGGCATCCTGGTCACGGACCTCGCCGGGAAGACCGTCGCCACCATGACCTCCGAGCAGGACGCCGACGGCATGGCCCTGTCGGCCGACGGGCGCAAGCTCTACGTCGGGCTCGGGACGGCGCACGCGATCGCGGCGATCGACACCGGCACGCTGACGGAGTCCGCCCGCTATCCCGTCGCTGGCGGGCTGGCGCCCAGCTCTGTCGCGGTGAGCGGCGGGAAGCTCTGGTTCAGCTACGCGGGCGCGCATCCGTCCGACCCGACCGGCATCGGCTCCGTCGACATCGGCGCCGCGACGCCCACCGCCGTGGTGAACCCGGTCCAGCAGCACTGGTACACCGCGCCGTTGCTCGCGGCGTCGCCCGCCGCGCCCGGGAGGCTCGTGATCGGCGATCAGAGCGGAAGCAGCGGTGGTGGCGACGACTCCGCCAGGGTCGGCGTGTACGACGTGTCGTCCGGAGCTCCGGTCGCCTCGGCGAAACCCATCTTCGTGGCAACCCTCAACGACATGGCGATCACCCCGGACGGCCGGCAGCTCGTGCTGGCCAGCGCGGAGCCGACCACCGGTATGACCGTGCTGAACCACCGGGTCTTCCGGCTCGCTGACCTCGCGGAGGTCGGGGCGTACCCCGGCTCTCTCGACAGCGCTCCCGACAGCGTGGCCATCTCGCCCAACGGCACCGTCGCGGCGGGGAGTTTCACCTCGAATTCGGATGTCGCCGGCGTGTACGCCGCCGGGGACACCGCCCCGGTCAACCTGTACTTCTTCGCGCGCGACATGCATCTCGGCAACCGTGGCCTGGCCTGGGGCCCCGGGGGGTCGGAGCTGTTCGCCGTCACCCGGGACCGCTTCGCGACGCAGTCGGTGCTGCACATCTTCAAGGACGACCCGCAGCAGGCCAAGACGTCCGCGCGCCTGCAGGCCCCTGTCGGCGTCGTGCCGGGCACCGCGTTCACGATTCGCGGGGCGCTCGACACGAGCCACACCTTCAGCGGCAGCCCGGTCGTCAAGGTCACCCGGACCAGCGCGGCGGATCACCGGCCCGTGCAGCTCCCCGACGTGCGAGCGTCCTGGGACCTCGGGCGGTTCGCCTTCACCGACACCGTGCCGACGAACGGCCTCTACAGCTACCAGATCTCATACGCCGGTGACGCCGTGCACACGGCAGCGTCGGCGACGACCACGGTCGACGTCAGGGTCGTCACCGCGCTGGGCATCGCCACGAACGCCCGGTCCTACGCTTACGGCGCGACCGCGACGATCACCGCCCACCTGGGCACCACGCGGGACAGCCGCCGCGTCTCGATCTACGCCCAGCCGAACGGCGGCGCCAAGGTCCTGGTCAGGACCGGCACGGTGGACGCCCACGGCAACCTGGCCGGCTTCTACCGGGTCACCGGCAGCACCACGCTCAGCGCGGTCTTCGCCGGCGACTCCGGTTACCGCCCCTCCACCGCGTCCAGCTCCGTCGGCGGCTACGCCGGGATGCAGGAGGCGCTCCGCGGCTACTACACGAGCGCCTGGTCCGGGAGCACGCTCTACCGGGTCTACCACCACGCCGCCGGACCGCAGTTCACCGTGACCGTGTCGCCCGGCAAGGCGTCCCAGTGCGTCGTGTTCGACGTGCAGCGCTACTGGTCCGGCGCCTGGCACGACCTCGGCCGGTCGGCCTGCACCAAGCTTGACACCGCGAGCACGACCGTTCTGCAGCTGACCCCCGGTCTGCCGGTGGGCGCTCTGTACCGGATCGACGCGACCTATGTGCGCAGCAGCACCGACACCGCCAACCTGAGCACCACCGGCGCGTGGCAGTACTTCGCCATCCGTGCCTGACAATCTCTCGCAGTGAACCAGCCCGAGGATCACCCCAGGTCAGCGACCTGGGGTGATCCGCACGCCTGAGTCAGCGGCAGGCGCACCTGGAATGTCGCGCCCTGGACGGAATCGACGACGGCGAGGGTGCCGCCATGGTGCTGGGCGATGTCGCGGGCGATGGGCAGGCCCAGGCCGGTGCCGCCGTCGTCGCGGCTGCGGGCGTCATCCAGGCGGGTGAAGCGCTCGAAGATGCGCTCCCGGTCGGCCGGGTCGACGGCGGGGCCGTCGTTGAACACCTCCAGTACGCCCTCCCCGGTGACCTCGTCCCTGCGGACCCGGATCCGGACCGTCCGGCGGGCGTGCCGTTCCGCGTTGTCGACCAGATTGGTGACCAGCCGGGTGAGCCAGAGGCGGTTGCCCGGCACGATCACCTCGCCCTCGACCTCGCCCTCGCCCACGACCTCGCCCTCGCCCTCGACCTCGTCGAACACGACGTCACAAAGCGTGGAGCCGCGGCGCCGGACCGTGGCGCGGACCAGCTCCGTGAGATCGGTCGGGTCGGTCGGCCGGTCCGCGGACCCCGCGTCCAGGCGGGCCAGGAAGAGCAGGTCGGCGGCGAGCGCCTGCAGGCGCTCGGCGTCCTGGAGCGCGCCCTCGACCAGTTCCGCGCGCACAGCGGCGTCGGGGTGGCCCAGGGCGACCTCCAACTGGGTGCGCAGGACCGCGATGGGACTGCGCAGTTCGTGCGAGGCGTCGGCGATGAACTGGCGCTGCCGTCGGCCGGCGAGGTCCAAGCGGTCGAGCATGCCGTTCATGGTCGTGGCGAGACGGGTGATCTCGTCGTCGCCGCGGGGGATCGGCACCCGCCGGTGCAGCTCCTGCTCACCGATGGCGGCGACCTCGCTCCGGATGGCCTCGACCGGGCGCAGCGCCCGACCGGTGACGCGCCAGGTCACCAGCGCGACGGTGAGCAGCAGCAGCGGGCAGCCGACCGCGAGGATCAGCGCGGTGGTGGACTCGGCGTCGTCGGCCGCGCCCAGCGAGACGCCGGCGTGGACGACCACCTGGCCCTTGGGCGTGTCGACGACGACGCTGGTGACCTGCTGGTGCACCTCGATGCCCAGTTGCCCGAAAGCGTCGGCCTCGGGCAACGCGGGCGGAACAAGTGCCAGGGCTGGGCGTCCGACGACGTTCTGGCTGACTGCGACGACCCGGCCTTCGGCGTCCACCACCTGGACGAAGTCCGTGCCGCGGCCGAGCGGGACGAGCTTGGTGAGGCGCCCGTCCGCGGCGAGTTTGGCCACGGCCACGGCCTGCACCCGTGCGCTCTGCTCGGCGTTGCCACGCAGGTTCGCGCGGAGCAGGCTGAGCATGGCGAGCGAGGCGACGGTGAGCGCGACGGCCACCACCGCGCAGGCGGCGAGCGTGGCCCGGGCCCGCACCGAGCGCGGGGTGAGCCGCACCCGCAGTGCGCCTCCCCGTGCGCGGACACCCGAAGGCCGGAGATGTGAGAGCCGGAGATGTGAGAGCCGGAGACGTGAGAGCCGGACGCGATGGCGGGCGGGCCGGGCCGAGTCAGCCACCGTCCACCGCCAGCCGGTAGCCGACGCCGCGCACGGTCTGCACCGCCGCACGGCCGTACGGCGCGTCGATCTTGCGGCGCAGCGCGCTGACGTGGACCTCGACGACGTTCGCGTCGCCGTCGTAGTGCTCGTCCCAGACCGCGTCCAGGATGTCTCGCTTGGAGACCACGTCGCCCGCGTGCAGGGCCAGGTGTTCGAGCACCGCGAACTCCCTGGCGGTGAGCCGGATCTGGTCTCCGGACCGGAGGCAGGTGCGGGCGCCGAGATCGACGGTCAGACCGCCCAGCCGGACCACGCGCGGCTGCCGCTCGCCGAGTCGGCGCGCGAGCGCGCGCAGCCGGGCGACCAGCACGACGTAGGAGAAGGGCTTGGAGAGGAAGTCGTCAGCGCCGGTGTCCAGCGCCTCCGCCTCGTCCCACTCGCCGTCCTTCGCCGTGAGCATCAGGATGCCCGACCGGCAGCCGCCCGCTCGCAGCATCGAGCAGACCTTGTAGCCGTTCAGGCCCGGCAGCATGATGTCGAGCACGACGACGTCGTACGGGCTCCGTGTCGCCTGCCGCAGCCCGGTGATCCCGTCGTGGGCGACGTCGACGGCGAAGCCCTCCGCCTCCAGGCCGCGCTGCAGCGCGGCGGCAAGCCGCCGTTCGTCGTCCACTATCAGTACGCGCACGCGTCCAGAGTGGCAGGCCGCCCGGTCGGAAGCTGAAGCAGGCTTCAAGATCTTCAGCTGGTCTTCAGCGTCGCTGCGGGATTCTCGGCATCCGAACCCGTGCGATTCCCATGAAGGAGCCAAGATGAGCGAGCCGCTCACACCGGGCGCTGCGCCCGACGAACCCGAGGAGCGCGCCGAGGACCACGGGGCCGGGACCCCCGCGACGGCGCCCGCACCGCGGCGCGGCCCTTTCCGCCTCCTGGCCAGGGGCCGCCGTTCCCGCTGGGTCGTGGGCGGTGTGGCCGGTCTGGTCCTCGTCGGCGGTACGGCGGCGGTGACCGCTGCCCTGGTGCACCACGGAGACGAGCGCGGCGTTCGTGCGGTGGCGGTCGGCCCGGAGGGCCTTCCGGGGCTCAAGCGCCTGATGGCCGAAGGCGGGCCGGGCGGCGGTGCCGTGGTGGTCGAGGGCGGCCAGGCCGTGAAGGTCCCTGGCGGTCTCGTCGGAGGCGACCAGACCCTGCCGCAGCAGCTGCCGGTGCCCGGAGCCGACGGGGCGAAGCTCGCCCCGGCGCCCCTGCCGTCCCTCCCGGCCGACCAGGCCGTGACCAAGGCGGTCGCAGCCGTCACGGGCGGCAAGGTCGAGTCGCTGGCGTCCGTCCCGGAGCAGGGCGGCGGCAGCGCCTGGCTGGCGACCGTGCTCGGCCCCGACGGCGTCCGCCACCTGGTGACGCTCGACGGGGCGACCGGCACCATCACGTCCAACACCGTGCTGGGCGGCTGAAGTCCCCTTTGGCCGCTACGCGTTGACGTCGGTGTGCGCGAACTCGCCGCCAACTCAAGGTTCACCCCAGGTCGACGACCTGGGGTGAACCTTTCCGGCTGGGGCCCGGGCGGGAAGCGCGGCCGCCGCGTGGGCCGACGGCCGGCCGCCAGTCAGCAGCGAGCGCGACGCCGTCCGATGGCGATCTTCAGCGGGCTCGCCCGGTCAGTAGCCCTGCTTGCCGTAGGCGATGTTCTCGAAGGAGCCGTAGCGGTCGTTCGCGTAGCGGACGCCGGCGATGATCGAGTCGACCGGGTTGAAGATGTCCTTGTGGCCGGGCAGGGACCACTGCGCGAAGGTCGGTCGGATCGTCTGGATCAGGCCGAAGGTGCCGCCGTAGAGGGCCTCGTTGGAGTCCCAGTGGTTCTCGGCGTGGGGGTTGCCGGAGGACTCGGTCATCGCGCGGGCGTAGACGGAGCCCGCAGAGGGGACCTTGTCGCCGTGGGCGGCGAGAACGTCGCGGGCCTCGGAGATCCAGCCGTTGAGGTCGTTGGCGTAGGTCTTCTTGGCCGGGGCTGCGGGCTTGGCGGCCGGCTTCGCGGCCGGGTGGGCGGCGGGCTTCGCCGCGGGCTTGGTTTCGGTCTTCGCGGCGGGCTTCGAGGCCGCGCCGGCGGGTATTCGCTCGCTCACCGAGGCCTTGTGGTCGGCGGCACTGGCCGGGGAGGCGCTCTGCGTGATGAGGAGCGCACCGGCCACGGCCGAGGCCATCAGGACGTCGGCGGTCAGGCGGGCAGGGGTACGGAAGGCGAGACGCATGTCGCTCCAGAAGTCATGAGCGACGCCCTGCGCGAGGCAAGGGGGTGCCGCTCGGGGAACTGGCAGTTGATGTCGACCCGCCCGGCGCACACACCGCGTCACGGGCTCTTCAGTCGAGCTTTCTGTCGTTGGCGGGGCTCTTTCGCCGGGGCGCCTGGCGCCCATCCGCGACCGTGGAATCGACCGCGTTCTCCGCTCAACTTTCTCCACGGTCACACGCCGCCCAGGGGCCGGGCAAGGGACTTCCGCCCTAAGTGGTCCAAACCACAGGAGAAGCCGCATAGCTGATCAGAGTGGGTTCAACTGCTCCAAACCTCCTGAATCGGCTCTATTGAGCCGCTCTCGGAGCACGGACGCGGGGCTCCGGGAGGGAAGGCGCAGCGGGGCGGGGTGAGCCGGGTCACCCCGTCACCGTGACGCGGGTCACCGCCATCGCGACCGGCGAGGGATCAGCGCAGCGTGACGTGGTTCACGCCGGGGCGCTTCACCGCCTCGCCGACGATCACGGTCTCGGCGGAGTCGACGCCGAGCGCGCGGCGGTCCTGCCCGCGGTCGCGGCGGTGGGCAACCTCGGTCAACCTCGTGGCAAGTGGCGGACGTGCGGGGCGGGCCGTGGCGGGCGGGTGTGGAGAGTGTCCTCGTCGCCGCGCCCGGCCTGCACGCGGCGTTCGTGACGCTGCTGAGCGGCGGTCCGGGCGCGGACGAGGAGCGATGAAGGGGGGAGTCGGGCGGGCCCGGGGTCAGCCCGAGGTGAGGGCGTGGCCCGTGGTGGAGTCGATGTGGTCGGGGATCTCACCGTCGTAGCTGCCGGACGAGAGCGTCCCGGTGGGTTCGAACATCAGGATGGAGGCGCCGGTCGCGGACTCCGGTCGGTGCTCGACGCCGCGCGGCACGACGAAGACCGAGCCGCGCGTCAGCGTCACCGAGCGTTCGGCGGCGTCCGGCTCGCGCAGACCGATGGTGAGCTCGCCGTCGAGGACGAGGAAGAACTCGTCGGTGTCGGCGTGCGAATGCCAGACGTACTCGCCCTGGACCTTGGCGATGCGGACGTCGTAGTCGTTCACGGCGGCGACGATGCGCGGGCTCCACAGGTCGTCGAAGGAGGCGAGCGCGGCGGCGAGGTCCACGGGCGCGGGCTGAGCCTGATGTGTGGTCATGAGCCCAGTCTCTGCTGGGCCCTGTCGCTGTCCACCGAATTTCAGCAGCCGGACCGAAACAAGCCCGAGGGCCGGCAGCGCCGCGCCCGCGGCGCCGGCGACGAGGACACCGCGCGCGCCGACGGCAGTGCCCAGGAGCAGGCCCGCGACGCTGGAACCGAGGGCGACGCCGAGATTGAAGCAGGTGTTCACCCAGGCGCTTCCCTCCGTGCGAGCGCCCTCCGGCACCAGTTCCTCGACCAGCAGGTACGCGGTGATCAGCGCCGCGTCCGTGGCCGCACCGGCGCAGAGCAGCGCGACAGCCGCGCCGGCCGGGGCGAAGAGCAGGGCCGGCAGCGCGTGACAGAGCGCACCGGCCGCGCCCAGGGCGGCGAGCCGCCGCCGCGGCGACCAGCGCCAGCTGCGGCGGCCGTAGAGGAGCCCGCCGAGAACGCCGCCGACGGAGAAGAACGCCAGCAGCGGCCCGGACACGGCGGCTCCCCAGGCGGCGACGACCGCCAGCTCCGCCATCGCCACGGCCCAGCCGACGGCGAGGACGACCGCGAGAAGGGAGACGAACGCACCGGAGCGGAACGGGACCCCGGCCCGCGGGCCGCAGTCCGGGCCCGGTTGCGGCGTTGAGCTGTCCCGCCGCCCCGTCCACGCGCGGGCCTGGACCCGGGCCGGGATGCGGGCGAGCAGCGAGGCGAGCGCGGCGAAGCCGACGACGACCGTGGCCGCGCACGCGGCGAGCGCCAGGGGCGGGCTGCCGACCGCGAGCAACGCACCGGCGAGGACGGGGCCGGTGGCGAAGACGGTCGACTCGGCGACGGTGTCCAGGCTCAGCGCGGCCTGGCGCTGCGCCTCACCGCCGGACATGGCACTCCAGCGGGCCCGCAGGAGCGGGCCGACCGGCGGTGGCAGCGCCCCGGCCGCCACGGCGAGCGCGAGCGCCGCGCCCTCGGGCAGCCGGGTCTGGGCCGCGAGCAGCGCGATCGCGGCGAGCGTCGCCGCGAATCCGCCGGACAGCCAGATCAGCGCGACGGGACGGCGTTCGACGAGCCGGGCCCTGTAGGGGCCGAGGACTGCGCTGACCAGCCCGAACGCGCCGAACGCGGTTCCGGCCCCGGCATAGGAGCCGACCGCTTGGCGCAGCGCGAGCAGCAGGGGGAGGGAGAGCAGGCCGTAGGGAAGCCGGGCGAGCGCGCCGGCGACGAACAGGCCGCGGGCATGCGGCAGGGCGAGGACGGCGCGATACGACGACGCGCCGCCCTGGTCAGGGCGGGACATGGGAGTTCTCCGAGCGGAAGGAAGCCGACAGGGCACGACGGAAGGCGGCACGCGGATCAGGACGGCGGGGCTTCAGCACGTCCTGTCACTGCGGCGGCGGCGGTCCGTCTAGTGCGGCCCGGAGAGATGCGTACGCATGCGGGCGATAATAGCGGCGGAACGGCTGTTCGTCTGCAGAAAAAGCACTGGGTCCTCGGTGCGGGTGCTTGCTAGTTTCGGTGCCCGTGACAGACAGCGCGACGGCGGGGGCGGGCGGCCGACAGGCCGGACGGGCGGACAGCGCGGGGCAGGCTGACAGCGCGAGGCAGGCCGATCGTGAGGGGCCGTCAGGCTCCGTGGACGAGGCGAACCGGCTGGGCGCTCGCTTCGCGAGACTCTGGGGGGCCAGCACCGCGTCGGCCATGGGCAGCGGACTGGCGACGGTCGCCACACCTCTGCTCGTCGCCTCGCGGACCAGCGATCCGCTGGTCGTGGCAGCGGCGTCGGCGGTCGCGTGGCTGCCCTGGCTGCTCTTCGCGCTGCCCGGCGGGGTGCTGGTCGACCGGGTGGACCGACGGCGGCTGATGGTCACTCTGGACTGGGCCAGGTTCGGCGCGATGGGGCTGCTGGCGGCGAGCCTGCTGGTCGGTCGGCCCAGCATCGCCGTGCTCTACACCGTGTTGTTCGTGGTCAACAGCGGCGAGGTCGTCTTCCGCGCGGCCAGCCAGTCGATGCTGCCCGCAGTCGTGCCGCGGCCGCTGCTGGAGCGGGCGAACGGGTGGCTCACCGGGGGTGCGACGCTGATGCAGGGCGTCATCTCGGGGCCTCTGGGCGGCCTGCTCTTCGCGCTGGCGGCGGGGCTGCCGTTCCTGGTCAACACCGGCACCTACGCGGTGAGCGCGGTACTGATCGGCCTGGTCGGCGGCAGCTTCCGGGCAACGGACGCCGTGGACAGGGTGCACGGGGTGGCGGGCGTGGACGGCGCGATCGCCGAGGGGCGGTCGGCGCGCCGGTCGGTGTTCGCGGACATGGCCGAGGGCTTCCGCTGGCTGATGCGGCAGCGGTTGCTGCGCACCATGGCGCTGTTGATCGGCCTGCTCAACGTCACCCTCACCGCCGCGATCGCCGTCCTCGTCCTGCTCGCCAAGGAGCGGCTGGGCCTCGGCGCCGTCGGCTACGGCGCACTCTTCTCCTGCATGGCGATCGGCGGCATCCTCGGCTCCGCGATCGGCGACCGGCTGGTCGGCTGGGTCACCGCGACCTGGACGATCCGGATCGGCCTGCTGATCGAGGCCGCCCTGCACCTCGCGCTGGCGACCTCACACAGCGCCTGGTTCCTGGGCTTCATGCTCTTCGCCTTCGGCGTGCACGGCGCGCTCTGGAGCATCGTCAGCAACTCGCTGCGCCAGCGACTCACCCCGTCGGCGCTCATGGGCCGGGTCAGCAGCTCCAACCTCTTCATCGCGGCGGGTGGCAACTGCGTCGGCGCGCTGTTCGGCGGGGGCCTGGCGGCGCGGTTCGGGGTCACCGCGCCGTACTGGGTCGGTTTCGTGGTGGCGCTCGGCGTCGCCGCGGCGACCTGGCACGTGTTCGACCGGGCGTCGGTCGCGGCAGCGTATGCGGTGGAGCGCCCGCTGGAGGCGCTGCCTGCGGAGCGGTGAACCGGCCGCGCGTGCTCGGTCGGCCGCGTCAGTCCGTGCGGCCCGTCGCCGCGACGGTGACGCCGAGGCCGATCATGGCCAGGCCGCCCGCGCCGCCGACCGCGCGCAACCGGCGAGGCGAGCGGGCGAACCAGGAGCGCGCCGCCGAGGAAGCCAGGCCCCAGGCGGAGTCGCAGGTCAGCGCGATGAGGTTGAAGATCAGGCCGAGCGCGAGCAGTTGCAGCGGCAGCGGGGCCGCGCCGTGGCCGCGCGCGACGAACTGGGGCAGCACTGCGGCGTAGAAAATCAGTGTCTTCGGGTTGCTCGCCCCGACGACGAGGCCCTCGGCGAGGGTCCGCAGGTCGCTGCGCGGGGCGGCGCGGCGGTCCGCCGGGGCGACGGCCTCGAAGGCGGCGGCGAGGCTGCCGCGGTGCCGGTAGGCCTTGACGCCCAGGTAGACCAGGTAGGCCGCGCCGCCGAGCTTGAGCACGGTGAGCGCGAGCGCGGACCCGGCGAGCAGCGGGCCGAGGCCGACGGCGATCCCGCCGACGAGCAGCAGCGAGCCGAGGGTGTTGCCGACCACGCTGAGCAGCGCCGTCCGTCGGCCGTGGGCGAGCGCCCGGCCGAGGACGAAGAGCACGCTCGGGCCGGGGATCACGATGATGACGGTCGCGAGGGCGACGAAGGCGAGCAGGCGGTCGGTCGGCGGCATACTTCGACGCTAGCCCCGTGCCCGGGCACAGCGCGAGGGATTTCCCGAGGCGGCACGGCAGCGGCGCGCCGTTCATCCGGTCGGGTTCCGCGCCTGCGACTGGCGTCGCCCGCCCGCTGGGGCAGAGTGAAAGCATGCGCTGGTTGGACGCGTCCGGGTACTGGCTGGGCAGGCTGCTGTTCCAGCGTGCGCTCGCGGTCGTCTACCTCGTCGGCTTCCTCGCCGCCGCGCGGCAGGGCCGGGCGCTGATCGGCGAGCACGGGCTGCTGCCCGTGCCGCGCTACCTGGCCCGGCGCAGCTGGCGGGAGGCTCCGACGCTGTTCCACTGGCGCTACTCGGACCGTCTCTTCTCCGGCCTCGCCTGGACGGGCTGCGCGCTCGCCGCAGCGGTGGCGGCCGGGGCGGCGGACGCGGTGCCGCTCTGGGCGGCGATGCTGTGCTGGTTCCTGCTGTGGGCGCTCTATCTCTCCATCGTCAACGTGGGCCAGACCTGGTACTCCTTCGGGTGGGAGTCGCTGCTGCTGGAGACGGGCGCGCTCGCGGTCTTCCTGGGCAACGCCGATGTCGCGCCGCCGATCACGACCTTGCTGCTGCTCCGCTGGATCCTGTTCCGGGTCGAGGTCGGCGCCGGGCTGATCAAGCTGCGCGGGGACCGCTGCTGGCGGGAGCTGACCTGCCTCTACTACCACCACGAGACGCAGCCGATGCCGGGCCCGCTCAGCTGGTGGTTCCACCATCTGCCCAGGCCGCTGCACCGCGCGGAGGCGGGAGCCAACCACGTCGTGCAGCTCGGCGCGCCCGTCGCACTGTTCCTGCCGCAGCCCGGCGCCACGGTCGCGGCCGGGCTGATCGTCGTCACCCAGCTCTGGCTGGTGCTGTCGGGCAACTTCGCCTGGCTGAACTGGCTGACGATCACCCTGGCGCTCAGCGCTGTCAGCAGCGGGACGCGACACGTCTACCCGGCCACTCCCGTCTGGTTCCAGGTCGTCGTATTGGCGTACGCGGCGCTCGTCCTCGGGCTCAGCTACCGACCCGCCCGCAATCTGCTCTCCTCCCGTCAGGTGATGAACCGCTCCTTCGACTCCCTCCATCTGGTCAACACCTACGGCGCCTTCGGCAGCGTGACGCGGCTGCGCCACGAGGTCGTGCTGGAGGGCAGCGCCGATGGACGCACGTGGCTGGCCTACGAGTTCAAGGGCAAGCCGGGCGACCCTGGCCGCCGGCCCGGACAGTGGGCCCCGTACCATCTCCGCCTCGACTGGCTGATGTGGTTCGCCGGGCTGAACCCCGGTTACGCCCGGCCGTGGCTCGCGCCGCTGTTGCGCAAGCTGCTGGCGGGCGACCCGGACACGCTGCGGCTGCTGCGCCGCGACGGCAATCCCTTCGCGGACGCGCCGCCCGCCCACGTCCGGGCGACGCTCTACCGCTACCGCTTCACCACTCGCGACGAACGGCGGGCCACCGGCGCCTGGTGGCACCGCGAGCTCGTCGGCGCGTACCACCGCACGCTGTCCCGCAGCCCGCGTGTCGCTCCTCGCGTCAGTCCTACCTCACAGGACTGACAGCGTCCGGGGGGACCACCAGCGGCCACTGGATCTCGGTGACCCACTCCGCCTGCGGGCCGCAGGAGTTCAGGTACAGCTCGCGGCCGAGCGTATCGGCCCGGTGACCGGTGGACTCGATCCAGCGGGCCAGGGTCTGGACGGAGCCGAGCACCTGGTCCATGTCGCCGCGGTGGACGATCGTCGCCGCCTGCTCGACGGTGGCCAGCTCCACCACCTCGACGCCGTCGGCGCCCGGCACCGGACCGGGATCCAGCGCGACCGAGACACCCGCGTGCACCACGATCGGCTCGCCGAGCTCCGTCCCTGCCTGCTGGTACCAGGCGATGTCGGGACCGGTGACCGGCACGTTCGCGGCGGTCAGCCGCTCGTGCAGACTGCGGTAGAGCGGGCCGATGACCGGGCCGATGTGGCGCGGGTCGAAGCTCTCGGCGGTGCCGGTCAGCACGGCCAGGCGCACGGCGGGAAGGGACTTGAGGACGACCTCGTCGGTGGGCATGCTGCCTTCGCTTTCGATGGTCCGGAGTCTCGCCTCGACCTGGTTCAGCCGGGCCGCCGCGCTCGCGACGGTCTCGGCCAGTTCGGCCTGTCGCAGGCGCAGCATGCCGCGCAGCTCCTCCATGCCGATCTTCGCGTCCAGCACCTCGCCGACCTGTTGCAGGCTGAAGCCGAGGTCCTTGAGCGCGATGATCCGGTTGAGCCGGGACAGCTGGGCCGCCTCGTAGTAGCGGTAGCCGCTGTACGGGTCGACCCGGGCAGGGTGCAGCAGCCCGAGCGCGTCGTAGTGACGCAGCATGCGGACCGACACCTGGCCGTAGGCGGCGAAATCTCCGATGGTGAACATGACCCCTCCAGTCCAGAGCCTCCCACTGTGTCAGGGTCAAGCTCGCGAGGATTCTTCGAAGAACCCACCGTCGCGTGTCACGTTCCGCGGGTCTGTTCTGTCTCCCTTTATGACGAGCGTGAGAACGCGGATCGACGCAACGAGGAGACAGTCATGCGAGTGCTACTGGCCGGTGGCAGCGGGGTCCTGGGACAGCAGATCGTGGCGGCGCTGCGCGCCGACGGGCAGGAGGTGGCCACCCTCGGCCGCGGCGCCGACAACGACCTGCGCACCGACCTGCTCGACCGCGACGCCGTGCTGCGCGCCGTGGACGGGCAGCAGTTCGACGCCGTCGTGCACGCCGCGACCGGGCTGAGCGGCAAGACGCTCGCCCGACACGCGGACATGGACCCCACCAACGCGCTGCGCGCGCTCGGTACCCCGAACCTGGTCGACGCCGCGCGGGCGACCGGGGCGCGGAAGCTGGTGGCCGAGTCGATGATGTACGGCTACGGGTACGGCGACCACGGCGACCACGCCCTGGTCGAGGACGCGGACCTGTTCGGCCCGCCCGGGACGAGCCCGGAGCTGGAGCGCCACGTCGGCGCGATGCGCGTCAAGGAGCAGCTGATGCTGAACGCGGACGGCCTGGACGGCGTCGCGCTGCGTTACGGCCTGTTCTACGGTCCAGGCGTCACCGACTCGCTGGTGGTGCCGATGCTGCGCAAGCGGATGTTGCCCGGCGTCGCCGAGCACGGCCGCAAGCTGGCCTGGACGGCCGTGCCGGACGCCGCCCGCGCGGTCGTCGCGGCGCTGCACCACGGCCGGCCCGGACAGGCGTACAACATCGCGGACGACGAGCCGGTCGGCTGGACCGAGCACCTGCGCGCGGTCGCGGACGCCTACGGGACCCCGCAGCCGATGACCATGCCGATGTGGCTGCTGCGCCCCTTCGCGCCGCTGGGTTCGATCGCGATGACCACCAACCTGCGGCTGAACAACGCGAAGGCCAAGGCGGAGCTGGGCTGGAAGCCGAGCCACCGCAACAGCGTCGAAGGCGTCGCGGCGTGGCGGGCGTGAGAGCCGGGCGCGGGTGACGGCCGGGCGCGCCTGAGCCGACGCTGCGCGTGGTGCTGCAGGAGCTCGGCGAGCTGCTGATCGTCGCAGGTGCGCTCACCGGTCTCTTCGCCGCCTGGCTCTCCTGGGGGCAGAGCCCTCTCCCCACGGCGGCGCAGCAGCAGGCCAGCCAGCGGATCAAGCAGGCCTTCAGAGCCGGGACGTGGGTACCCAGCGGCGCGATCGCGCTGATCCGGATCCCGGCCCTCGGCGCCGGCTGGCAGTACCCGGTCTACGAGGGCACCGGCTCGCTGCTCGAGGGGTACCCGATGGTCGGTCAGAACGGCTAACTGTTAACACTCTTGACAGTTATTTGGTCTAGTCCAATCATTGGCAGGGTTCTGACATCCCCGCAATGCACCACTCCACCCCACGGGAGTCCTGCATGAGATCCGTCCGTACCCTGCTCACGGCCGCGCTGCTCGGCGCCGGCCTGGCGGTCGCCGCGTCCCCCACGGCGCACGCGGCCAACACACCTCTGCCCGCCCACGTCTTCTCGCCCTACTTCGAGGCCTACAGCAGCGACAACCCGGCCACGCTGTCGTCCAGTTCCGGCGCCAAGTACCTGAGCATGGCCTTCGTACAGGCCGCGACGAAGGGCTCCTGCACCGCCTACTGGAACGGCAGCACCAGCCAGCCGATCAGCTCCTCGACCTTCGGCAGCCAGATCGCCACGATCCAGGCGAACGGCGGAGACGTCGTCCCCTCCTTCGGCGGCTACACGGCCGACAACACCGGCACCGAGATCGCGGACAGCTGCACCAACGTCAGCTCCATCGCCGCCGCGTACGAGTCGGTCGTCACCACCTACGGCGTGACCAGGATCGACCTCGACACCGAGGACAACTCGCTGACCAACAGCGCCGGCATCGACCGCCGCAACAAGGCCATCGCCCAGGTCGAGTCCTGGGCCGCGAGCACCGGCCACACCGTGCAGTTCTCCTACACGCTGCCGACGACCACCAACGGGCTCGCCTCCAGCGGGCTGGCCGTGCTGCAGAACGCGGTGCAGAACAACGCCCGCGTCGACGTGGTCAACATCATGACCTTCGACTACTACGACGGCGCCACCCACCACATGGGCACCGACGCCGAGAACGCGGCCACCGGCCTGGAGGGCCAGCTCGCCTCGCTCTACCCGGCCAAGTCCGCGGCCCAGCTGTGGAACATGGTCGGCATCACCATGATGCCGGGCATCGACGACTACGGCGCCGCCGAGACCACCACCGTGGCCGACGCGACCCAGGTCGAGAGCTGGGCCACCAGCAAGGGCCTGGCCGAGCTGTCCTTCTGGGCGCTGCAGCGCGACAACGGCGGCTGCCCGGGTACGGGCGGCTCCGACACGTGTTCCGGAATCAGCCAGGGCACCTGGGACTTCAGCCACGCCATGGAGCCGTTCACCAGCGGCGGTGGCGGCACGACCCAGAACGACTTCTCGCTCAGCCTCAGCCCCGCCTCGGCCTCCGTGCAGCAGGGCGGCTCGGCGACGGCGACGGTCAGCACGGCGGTCACCTCCGGCAGCGCGCAGAGCGTCAGCCTGAGCGCGAGCGGCGCGCCCTCCGGCGTGAGCCTCGCCCTCAGCCCCACCTCGGTGACGGCGGGCGGCAGCAGCACGCTGACCGCGACGGTCGGCGCCTCGGTCCCGGCCGGGAGCTACCCGATCAAGGTCACCGGCTCGGCCGCCTCCGGCAGCCACACGGCCACGTACACGCTGACGGTCACCACGAGCGGCGGCGGGGGCGGGGGCGGCAGCCTGGTGAACGGCGGGTTCGAGAGCGGCAGCCTCAGCCCGTGGACCTGCCAGAGCGGCAGCGCGGTGGTCTCCTCCCCCGTCCACAGCGGCTCGCACGCCCTACTGGTCGTCCCCAGCGCCTCCACGACCGGCGAGTGCGACCAGACGCTGACCCTCTCCCCCAACCACGCCTACACGCTGACCGGCTGGGTCCAGGGGCCGTACGCGTACATCGGGGTGACCGGCGGCGCGTCGGCGAGCACCTGGTCCTCGGGCAGCAGCTGGAATCAGCTGACGGTGCACTTCACCACCGGTTCCAACGGCACGGTGACGGTCTTCGTCCACGGCTGGTACGGCCAGGGCGACGTCAACGCGGACGACTTCTCGGTCGCGTGACCGAGGCCTCGCGGTGGTTCAGTTCGCGAGGACGGGGACGTCCAGACGAATCATCCCGGCCACCCCGAACTGCAGCATGACAGGGACGGTGCCGCCCGGCTTGAGGGCGGCGCCGTTCGTCATGACGATCTTCGGCCCGTTGGCCGACCCGAACTCCGCGGTCGTGCCGGAGGCGATCAGCACGCCGGCCGTCGAGAGCGGGTTGGCGTGGGGGTCGCCGCCGCTCAGGTCAGCCACCTTGCCGGCCACCGAGGCGACCGCGAGGTGCTCGGTCACCGGTCCGGAGTTGACCACACCCAGCTCCAGCTGGGCGCCGCCGGGGGCGCCCAGGTGCACCGCCGCCTTGGAGATCTTCAGGTCGACGTTGCGCCCCAGAAGTGAGAGATCCGTGCCGTCCGCGCTGGTCCGGATCGAGGACTGCGCGGCCCCTGGCTCCTCTCGCTGGACCCCGCTGCCGGCGCAGCCGGACAGCGCGAGCGCGGCGGACAGGGCCAGAGCGGAGAGCGCGAACGCGGCGCGGGAACGGTGACGCATGCCTGCATTATCGTCTGCCGCCGAAAGGCCCCGTGCACCCGGCCCCATGCCCGGAACCGCGCCCGGTCCGCGCCCCGCCACCGCCCGACCCGCGCCCAGGCCCGGTTCACCCGCGCGGGCGACTCTGCGCCGCGCCGTCCCCGAGGCCGCCGATCAGCCACGCACAGTGTTGCTGTGAACACGCCGGGTGACCGTCGCGATGGCGCGACGGCTCCCGCCTGCACAGCAAGGAGCAACCATGCGCACACCCTCCCGACTGGTAGCCGCCGGTGTACTGGTAGCGGGCCTGCTGCTCGCCGCCTCCGGCGTAGCCAGCGCGGACGCGACGGCCAACGGCGAGGTGTCCAACTCGCCCGGCTTCCTGTCCGGCAACCTCGTACAGGTACCGGTCGACGCGGACGTGAACGTCTGCGGGAACTCGGTGAACGTGGTCGGCCTGCTCAACCCGGCCGTGGGCAACCGCTGCGCGTCCGGCGAGGGAGCGGAGTCCCAGGTGGTCTGGCACCACTGGTGGCACCACCACGACGACGATGACGTCGTCGCCACCGACCAGGACTGCGATTGATATCCGGACGGCACTCGGAAGAAGCGGACAGACCCCCGACGTCGCGCCGCTCTGACGCGCCGTCACCCCCGATAATACGCATCGGCCCTGCTCCCGAGCATGGAGCAGGGCCGATCGTCGTGCGCCGCGGGGCCTGTCAGCCCTCGTTCTCGGCGTGGTTGCCGAACGCCGGGTTCAGGACGCCGACCAGGTTGCCCGTGACGCCGGAGACGTTGACCGGGATGTGGATCGGGACCTGGATGTTGTTGCCGCTGATGGCACCCGGGGAGTTGGACGTGTCGCCGCAGGCGTGCGAGCTGGCGAAGGCTGCGCCCGCGCCGGCCGCGACGACACCGACAGCGGCGGAGGCGACCAGGGCGCCCTTCAGAACGTTCGTCATGACTTCTCTTCCTCACACGATGGACCGCGCCATGGAACCGGCCGACCAACTGACCGACGGCGGGGCCTGCGCAATTGCCGAGCAGCAGGCACCACGACCAACGACGTCCTCTCCGGCCCGTCACCGGACTCACCGGACAATCACCCGGAAGTTGGATTCCGCCGAACATGCGCCCATTCGAGTGGAGCTCCCCATGACCCATGTCCTGGGGCCGACCGGTTCGTTGGAGAGACCGGATTACCAAGTGCGGACTTTCGGCCCGAAATGGCTGGCTCCGCAGACTTCCCGAGATCCTCACGAGAGGGGACACCTCCCATGGTCAACACCAAGCGCGGCCTTCTGGTCTCCGTCGCGGCGGCCGGTCTGCTCGCCGCCGGTGGTGGCGTCGCCGCGGCCAGTGGCACCGCGAACGGCACGGCCAGCAACTCCCCGGGCTTCCTGTCGGGCAACCTGATCCAGGTCCCGGTCCACGTTCCGGTCAACGTCTGCGGCAACACCGTCAACGTGATCGCCCTGCTGAACCCGGCGTTCGGCAACCACTGCTCGAACGAGGGCTGACCTCCACTCAGCCTCACGGCGTGAGGGCCCGGCCGCATCCTGCGGCCGGGCCCTCCGTCCAACGACGGCCCCGGCGATCGCTGCGGGCCCGGCGGGCGAATCCCTATCGGCTGTCCGAGTGGTCGTTCGAGAACAGCGTGTCTCACGGACCTCGGCGCTCGTTTCGTCTTGCGTCCCCTCCAGTCAGGACGGGCGCCCTCAGTAAAGGATTCCACCATGAACAAGGTCACCAAGGCCGCCGCGCTCTCCGCGGCCGCCGCGGCCATCTCCCTCGCGGGCGCGGGCATGGCCGCGGCCGACTCCACCGCGAACGGCACCGCCGAGAACTCCCCTGGATTCGCCTCGGGCAACGCCATTCAGGTGCCGGTCCACGTCCCGGTCAACGTCTGTGGCAACTCGGTCAACGTCATCGGCGCGCTGAACCCGGTCTTCGGCAACCACTGCTCCAACAGCTGATCACCAGCAACCGATCAGCAGTCCTTCCTATCCATTCGCAATTCCGTAGGAGATTCATCGTGCGCAAGTTCAAGTCCGCCGCCGCCGTCTCCATCGCGGCCGTCGGCCTGCTGCTGGGCGGCGCGGGAGCGGCCGCGGCCGACGCGACCGCGAACGGCACCGCCACCAACTCCCCGGGCTTCCTGTCGGGCAACCTGATCCAGGTCCCGATCCACATCCCGGTCAACGTCTGCGGCAACACCGTCAACGTCATCGGCGCGCTGAACCCGGCGTTCGGCAACGCCTGCTCCAACAGCTGAGCAGCCTCCTCCCCCATCCGCTAATCCGTAGGAGATTCATCGTGCGCAAGTTCAAGTCCGCCGCTGCCGTCTCCGTTGCGGCCGTCGGCCTGATGGTGGGTGGTGCGGGAGCGGCCGCGGCCGACGCGACCGCGAACGGCACCGCCACCAACTCCCCGGGCTTCCTGTCGGGCAACCTGATCCAGGTCCCGATCCACAT
>NZ_JBGCCK010000041.1:0-34367 GCF_041262525.1 Streptacidiphilus sp. MAP12-20 | reverse complement strand
CGGATCCCGCGAATCCGACCCCATCAGGGGACGCTTGCCCACGGCCATCGGAAACTCCTTCGAGTGGTCTCACCCACCACATCCCTGACAGTCCCGGCCGAGGAATGGCCGGTCGGCGGCGGTGCCGAGGGCGGGGCGCCCGAAACGGCCCCGGAGGCGGTACCCCCCACCGATGGTCACGATGGCAGCTATACCCCACCAGTCACCGAAGACTTCCCCACAGAAGAACTTGCAGCGCTCCAAGCGGAAGAAGAGGCCGCCCAAGGACAGTCCCGCCGCGTACAAAACTGGGAAAACAACAACGAACCAACGAGTACAGCCCCGCATGCTGACCAGCCGTCCACCGGTACCAGCGAGGGTAACTCGACAAATGAGGCGTCTGCCGGCAGTTCAAATGTTTCACCAAATGGCGATCGAAACTGGAAATATCAAGGCCCGAATCAAGTTCGCGGTGCCGCCCCCAAGTATGTGAGAAAGATTCAGTTTCGCCGAATGGCTCCGAGCGCGCGGACTGCTGCGCTTAAGAACAATCCAACCTGCGTCTACTGTAATGAGGCCCCGTCGACTCAGGCGGATCACGTATATCCAGTCTCGAAATACTACTACCGAGGCGGCTGGGGCCTCGATAAGCCAACGCGATCCGGGGACATCAATCAGGGCGGAAACCTCCGAGGTGCTTGCGATGAGTGCAACGGCTTCCAGGGGAAGAGTGGTAAGGTACTCGGGCCCGGCCCGGACGAATGGTGGCCGCCGGCCTGGCCCCCGGGTGTTTGGTGGCCGTTTGGAGGGGCTCCGTCGTGACGCCAGATATGAACGCATCAATCGTCGAGCATGTTGTGTCGAAGTGGGGCGAGCCGACTCGTCGCGCCGAGTTCCATGGAATGGGCAACCATATCTCCATCCTGAAATGGTCTGCAGAGCAAACGGATGAGGGTGTCGCCCTTTACTTGACGATCGGTGGCAGTCGGCGCTTGATTGATGCGGGCAATCGGAGGAGGTTTGAGTTCCTGCTGGGAATCGTTCCTGAGGAGGATAATGTGGCTCAATCGCTTGCTATGCTTGCAGGCGCACTATTGTCCGGGATCAATTTGGATAAGGGCCACACTCTTTCGCTTGCGGAGAATCTTTGGGATGGATCCGGCTTCTCGGGCTACCTGATTCTGCCCGACATTGACCCAATCATTGATCAATTCCTTCTGGATGATGGATCGCACGTGGAATTTCTTCCCGTGATGCCTGTCTATCGCTCAGAAATTGAGTTGAAGGGTGAACGATCTGGCGAGTGGCTCCTGGATGCCTTTGAGCGTCATGAGGTTCCTTGGTGGGATCCGGGGCGAGCTGCACTTGAGATCGCGACGGGGTCTCGATGAGTCAGCGCTGTCAGGCTCATCCGCAGGACTCGGGTGCCGCGTTGTCTACGGTGACGGGCTCGGTGCAAGTTCAGGGCTGACGCGACTCGGTGGTGTTCATCCGAGCCTGGTCAGCGTTGACCGGCCCCTGCGATGGGGCGCTTGTAGAGGTCACACAGTGACCTCCGTCCGTCCATCGGCGCGGTTGACAGAGTCGTCAGGCGCCCCAGTTCCGGTCTGGCTGGCGTGCCCGTGACGACCCTTCCGGTGGTCAGCTGGTGGACGGACGCCTTTGGACGGTGCATCGCGGGGTATCACGGGTCAACCGGCTGCACGTGCGCTGATCAGGAAAGACATCACTGGATAGTACGACGAGTCACCGCGCAACATGATCAACCATGGTCTCGTAATGCGTAGGTCTCGGGTTCGAATCCCGAAGGCGGCTCCATGGTGAACCCCAGGTCAGGCCTCTGACCTGGGGTTTCTTGCTCCTCGCCACCTTCGGATCGTGGCAAATCGGGCACTTGCGGTCTACGCATTGCAATGCGTAGGTCTCGCTTCTGCTCCGCGTCGCATGCGTGGGAACCCAGGCTTTTGACCTGCGGCTTTGGCTCGGCTCGTCGTTGGAGCCGCGCAATACGCAGGATTCCGGTGGACAGCCGGTGGACAGCTGTGCGTGATGCCGCGTCAGAGGCTTCGCGCTGCTTTCGATCAGGGTGACGCGGCTCGGTGGTGTTCCCCGGTGTTGCTCGGCGAATGTCCCCACCTGTTGGGCCGCGACGTTAGCAGGATCACGGCCTGATGGGTAGACAGATTTGTTATGGTTTCTGGGATTTTGCGATCTGGTCGTGCAGTCGCTGGCAAGTGCTGACCACCGCGGCGAGGAACGCGAGGGCGTCCTGGTCAGCCGCAGGCACGGAGATCTCGATCTGCGCGTGGTTCGCGGTGGTGATCCAGAAACGGGGCAGCGGATCGCCTGGACCGGTGCAGGCGATGCGAGTGTGCCGGTCGGTCTCGATGTAGGCGGCGATGGTCATCTGGCTGCCACCGCTTTGCGGGTGCGCTCGGAGCGGGCGTGGTGGCCGCGCAGGCGGTAGGAATCGCCCTCGAGGTTGATCACCACGCTGCGGTGCAGGAGCCGGTCGAGCATGGCCGCTGCCACGGTCGGGTCGCCCAGGATCTCTCCCCACGAGGCCACTCCGCGGTTGGTGGTCAAGATGGTCGAGGTCTTCTGGTAGCGCTGGCAGATGACCTGGAACAAGGCGGAAGCGGCCTCCGCGGGCAACGGGAGGTAGCCAAGTTCGTCGATCACCAGGAGCGAGGGGCCGGCGAAGAACCGCATCATGGTGGCCCAGCGGCCCTCGAGTGCAGCCTTGTGGCAGCGGGCGGCCAGGTCGGCGGCGGTGGTGAAGTAGGTGCGGTGACCGGCGTGGACGGCCGCCCGGGCAAGGCCCACCGCGAGCATGGTCTTGCCGACCCCCGGCGGGCCGACCAGCAGGACGTTGGTGGCAGTGTCCAGGTAGCGGCAGGTCGCCAGCTCCTCGATCAGGTGCCGGTCGGCGCTGGGTGAGGCGTCGTAGTCGAAGTCGGCCAGGGCGGCCGGGGTGGGCAGGGACGCGAAGCGCAGGCGTCCGGCCAGGCGACGGGCCTGGTTCTCCTCGACCTCGATCCGCAGCAGTGCTTCGATCGCTGCGGTCAAGGACATGCCCTCGCTCCGGGCGGTGTCCAGCACCTGGGGCAGGGCTTCGGCAGCGGCGGCGAGTTTCAACTGCGCTAGGTGTCCGCGCAGTTGCTGGTAAAGGGCGGCCTGGGCCGGGGTGTCCGGCCCTGGCCCGAGGTCGCTGCCCGAGGCGTCGGTGAGGATGGTAGTCATGCGGGGGCCTCGTCGCTGTCGTCGGTGGGCAGGTGGGTGCGCTCGGCTGCGGCGTCCGCGTAGCGGGCGAGGTCGATCACGACCTCGCCTCCCGCGTGCGGGAGGCCATGCCGGTGTTCACGCAGGGCCTCGGCGGCCGCCAGGGCAGCGGGGCCCGGGCGGGATGCGTTCCTTGCGGCGGTGCGGGCGGCCGGCGTCGAACACGCCGAGGACATGCTGTTCCAGCGCGGTGACGTGATGGTGGTCGCGGACCAGCACCCCGGCGCCGTCCGGGGCCAGCCGGTGGCGGGCCAGCACGGCCCCCGCCGCGGTGACGATGTCGATGGTGGCGGCGCCGAGCCGCCAGGCGACGGTGACCTGGGCGCGGGCCAGTTCGGGCGGGACGCTGTAGCGGTTGCCGCGGAAGGCCACCAGGCACTGGGCGTCGACCCGGCGGGTGACGCTCATCGTCAGCGGGAACGCGGTGGCCGGCACCGGGGCCAGCCGCTCGCGTTCGGCGTGCTCGGATACCGCCGCCCGGATCTCGCCGATGGTCCTCACCCGGGCATCGGCGATGCGCGCGCAGAAGGTGTCCAGCCTCGCCTGGGCCTCGGCCGCCCCGATCTCGTCGGGCAGGTTGCGCCACCAACGCTGGGCCGCAGTGTGGTTGGCCTTCTCCACCACGCCCTTGCGGTTGCCCCGCCGAGGCGGGCAGATCGCCACCTGGACCCCATAGTGCTTCGCGACGGCGGCGAAGGAGGCGGTGACCCGGCCGCTGTCGGGGTGGCAGACAGTGGCCATTCGGTCGAACCGCCAGACCTTGGTGAGCCCGCCGAGCGCGCGGGTGACCTGGGCCAGGGCGTCGACCAGGTGGGCCTGGTCCATCGACTCGCACAGCACCCCGCGCCACTTCCCCGAGTGGGCCAGGGCTCCGACCAGCAGGAACGCTCTCCCGCTCGGATAGTCCCAGCCGACGGGCGGGTCGGGCAGTTCGAGCCAGTCCCACTGGGTTTCCTCGCCGGCCGGGTGCTCGATCACCGCGGCAGGGCGGCCCTTAGCCCCAGAGCACGGTTCGCAGTGCGGCCGCAGTCCCCGCTCGCGCAGCTTGCGGGTGAAGGTCTGATACGCCTGGTCGTAGCCGAGCCCAGCGACCTCGTCAAAGAGCGTGCGGGCCCACAGGTGCGGGTCCTCGACCAGCCTGGCCGCGACGTACTGGGCGAAGGGGTCGAACGCGTCGATTTGGTCGGGCGACTTCACACGGACCCCGGCGGAGCGCTGCCCGGTGACGTAGGCGCGGATGGTCTTGCGGTCTTTGTGCAGGTGCCGGGCGATCGCGGAGATCGTCCATCCCCGGCGGTGGAGCGCGTTCGCGTCCACGTCTTCCTCCTGTGTCAGCATGAGCAGCGAGGGCTCCCTCGAACTGGCGCGTGGTCAGAGACCGCCAGTGTTCGAGGGAGCCCCGTTCGCTGCTACGGCGGGGCACAGGTGGGGAGATTCAGAGAGCCGGACTGAGGAAGTTCATTCGAGCGTGGTCAAGGGCTGATGTACCGAGCAATCAGGTGGGGAGGATCGAAGGCGCGGGGGTTGTGTGGTTCGGACATGCGCCAGGGGCCGCCCGGCAAAGTCCAAGGCTGCCGTCCGGGTGGAGACGGAAACGCTGATGAGCGAGCGCGCGACGCAGACGGGGGCCCGCCCCGCGGGCGTGGATTCGGACTCGATCAGGCCGAACGCACACAGGTCAAGGCTCGGGGATGGGCCGGACCGATCAGAAGGAATCCCTGGACTGGGCAAATGGAGACGATGGAACTCTCACATGAGCCAATTCCCTTTCGCGATGGCGGTACCGACGTGGCCCCCCGCTGGTCGGATGACCACGCCATGATCGATCCGTATAGAATCCTCGAAGGTAATAGAATTCCGGGAACCAATACATATCCGTAAGTCCGAGAGGGCGAATTCGATAAATGACACTATTTCTGATCAAGTCGGACCTTGGAACTCTCGAGGATGGCATCCCAAATCCTGATGCAATTCGGAAGTTGATCGATTCTATTGCCGCAGGTGAGCTTTCCTTTCTGGTAATCCAACAGGTGCAATCTCCTCAAATTTACATTCAAGCCTTCCTTGATATTGAGGGGGTTTGCTTGGAGCATCGGGAGGGCGGGCCAGAGCGACACTACTCTAGCCGGGGCGTCACGGTGGAACAGGCTCATGCGGCGATGATGAGCTGGGCAAGCGGCACCGAGGACTGGCGATCGGGCGTTACGTGGCAAAGGGCGCAGATCTAGAAACCGTTGTCTTTCCGAAGAAGAGGCTGCTTTTCCGTCGTCAGGCAAGTCGTCGCCCCCGACGACGGGGTTGACGGAGTCGCGTCGCCCCATTGATTTTGGTGGCGGATGTCATCAGTGACGATTCGCTGGAGGAGTGCGCGAGAGCTGTTCGGCAGTAGGTGGAAATGCTTCAAGCCGAGTTGCGCGAGACGGAGGTCGCGCGGGGCCGGTTCGTGACGGTCGGCCCGGTCTGCGGGCCGGTCCCGCCCGGACGAATGGTGGCCGCCAGCTTGGCAATGGGGCGCTTGTAGAGGTCACACAGTGACCTCCGTCCGTCCATCGGCGCGGTTGACAGAGACGTCAGGCGCCCCAGTTCCGGTCTGGCTGGCGTGCCCGTGACGACCCTTCCGGTGGACAGCTGGTGGACAGACGCCTTTGGACGGTGCATCACGGGGTATCACGGGTCAACCGGCTGCACGTGCGCTGATCAGGAAAGACATCACTGGATAGTACGACGAGTCACCGCGCAACATGATCACTCATGGTCTCGTAATGCGTAGGTCTCGGGTTCGAATCCCGAAGGCGGCTCCATAGTGAACCCCAGGTCAGGCCTTTGACCTGGGGTTTCTTGCTCCGTGACACCTTGGGATTCCGGCAAATCGGGCGCGTGCGGTCTACGCGTCGCAATGCGTACGTCTCCTGTCGGCGGGGTGTAGCCGGTAAGTGCTACCGGGGTTGTGACCTGCTCTTATGTGCCGCTCGGCGGGTCTGCTCCTGTCTGCGGCGTCTCGTCAATTCGGTTTGGAGCCTGGCGACGAGTCGGACTGTTGATCGGGTGGACAATTCTTCGGCCCGAGCCTCGAGTTATTCGGCTGGGGCCTCAGCTAGTGAGCGTTCTACCGGCGGTGCGAGTCTTTCGATGATCCTCTGGGCTACTCGCTCTGCGGCGATCTGTCGGCGCCGTCGGCGGGCCGAGCCTGCCGCCGTCCGGAGTGCTTCTGGTCGGGATGTCTGTGCCGCGAGCCGTTCGGCTGCGTCGTTCAGTTGGGCGAGGAGATGGGCGTCCCGCTGCGGTTGCCTGTGTGCCACGTATGCGCTGTACAGGCCTTCAACCTCGGTGACGATCGCGGCGAGGCGAAGATGCGAGCGGGAAGAGCTGTGGCTGTTCAGGATGCCCTCCTTGGCACGAGACGACAGATGTTTGCTTACGCGGGTGTGGAACTGGCGGCCTGTCAGTGAATCGGCCCTTCGCCGCTCCCTCCTGGGGAGTCGGCCGCCAGTCCTCGGCCCGCCAGCTGCACGAGCTGATGTGGGGGTGGCGGCGGCCACAGCGCTGGTGCCCCACTGCCTCCAACGGTTCATCCAGCACGGCGGATGACGCAGCGGAAGCCGAGGTGGCAGGTGGAGGTGTCGATTGGCTGGGGCAGCCGTGCGGCGGGGCGGTAGCGGCGGCAGTAGTTCGGCGCGCACAGGTGCGAGCCGCCCTTCATCACCTTGCGGGGGATGGGCAGCTGGAGTTGACCGGGTTCGACGCTGTCCGCCTCTTTGCCGCCGGCCGGGTTGACGCGCGGCCGTGGTGTGCCGCAGCAGGTCGGCGTGTTGGCCGTGAGACGTGGGTGTTCGGTGTACCAGTCAGAGGTCCACTCCCACACGTTGCCGATCATGTCGCACAGGTCGTAGCCGTTGGCCGGGAAGGCCCCGACCGGCGAGGTGCCGGCGTAGCCGTCCAGCTCCAGGTTCTCGTGCGGGAATTCGCCGTGCCAGGTGTTGGCCATGTACTGGCCATCCGGGTTGAGTTCGTCGCCCCAGGCGAACTCGCTGTCGGGCAGGCCGCCGCGCGCGGCGTACTCCCACTCGGCCTCGGTGGGGATCTGCTTGCCGGCCCATTCCGCGTAGGCGAGTGCGTCCGGCCACGCCACGTGGGTCACTGGGTGATCAAGTCGGTCGCGCAGCGACGTCCCTGAGCCACCGGGGTGCCGCCAGTCGGCGCCGGGGACGTACGACCACCACTGATACGGGTACCTCAGGTCGACCGGATGCGAGGGTGGCGTGAACAACGCCGAGGCCGGCGCCAGCACGGCCGGGTCGGCGCCGGGGTACTGGGCCGGGTCGGCCGGGCGTTCGGCGATCGTCCGGTATCCGGTGGCCTCGACGAAGGCCTGGAACTCGACGTTGGTGACCGGATGCGGGTCGATCCAGAATCCGTCGACGCTCACGGCGTGGGCTGGGGCCTCCTCGGGGTAGTGGCAGTCCGACCCCATGGTGAACTGGCCGCCGGGAATCCAGACCATCCCGTCGGGTCGGTTCTGCGGGGCGGAGGAAGCTGGGAGCAGCGGCAGGAGGTCGGCCATGGGGGTGGTTCACTTTCGTGGGTGGCGCAGTGGGCGGGAACAGCTGCGGCTGTCGGTTTCGGCTACCCGCGCAGCGCTGAGGCGAAGATGCCGGGAAGCGCTGACCAGCGGGGCCGGGCGGCGAAGGCGGTCAGCCGCCGCCCGGTGGTCGCTGCGGTCCGGTTGGTGACGAACCACGGCGGCTTGGGTGTGAGGCTGAACTCGCCGGTGAGCACCGAGCGCGGCGCCGGTCGGAACGGCCCGTACACGACCGTCCGCTCCGGGCGGTGCAGCAGCAGTGCGTTGTGCACCGCGCCTCGGCCGGTGGCGATGTCGTGGAGCTCGTGGCCAGGGTACGCACCCCAGGTGGCGCGGGCGGTCAGATATCCCACCCCGGTCCAGGCGTTGACGCCGACGGTGCCGTACCGCAGCCGCGCGATGGACTCGCGCAGCCCGGAGCCGAGTGCTCGCATCGTCTTGTTGTCGATCACCAGGTTGGCGCCCAGCGTGCCGTGGAGGCGGTCGTTGGCGGCGTCCACGGCGGCACTCAGGAACTGCAGGCCGGTGCCCGGCAGCTCGGCGACGCCCAGGACCGGACCGAAGTACTCGGTGGTGAATGCCGTTTCGGTGTCGTCGGCGAGGTCCAGGCCCCACAGGGCGGTGCGCTCGGCGGTGCCGCCGACCGCCTCGAACTGTGGGTGCAGCCGCCGGGCGTCGGCCACGCGGGTGTCGCAGCCGGGATACCAGGCCGGTCGGGCGGGCGCGTCTGCAAGCGCCGCCCGCAGTGCGGCGAGGAACTCCTGCTTCTGCGGCCAGTCCGCGCTGATGATGACGATCTGCGCGGCGATGCAGTTGAACGCGCTGTTGTGCAGGCGCTGGGTGGCGATGTGCTCGGCCTGGAAGCGGATGTCCGCCGCTGACCAGCGGCCCGGCACCACGATGGTCGGCGCCACACCGCCGAGCTCGCTGGTGATCGGCTTGGTCAGACGCGGGGTACCCGCCGCCTTCGCCGCCGCACCGGCCGCGCCGACGCCCCAGACGATCGCGTCGTGGGTGGCCGCGCTGCCGGTGATGTGTACCGCGTCGACGCCCGGGTGCGTTACCAGGTGGTCGCCGATCCGCGCGTCACCGGTGACGATGCGCAGGTAGCCGCGGTCGATGAACGGGGCGAACACCTGCTCCAGCACCGGGAACAGCGGGTCGGTGATCGGGTTGAGCTTGAGCAGGACCACCCGGTTGTACGCGTACAGCTGGTAGAGCACGTCCAACGGCGCGATCGAGGTGACGTTCCCGGCGCCCATGACCACGGCGATGCCGTCCGTCTGCTCGGGCGTACGTTGGCCCAGTCCGGCCTGCTCCCGGGTCTCCCGCTCGGTCACCCCGGGCTCCATCCACACCTCGGCCCTGAAGCCGCTGAGCAGCAGCCGCTCGAAGACGTTGTGGGGGAGCACGTCGACCGCCGCGCGGCCACCGGGGGCGGTCCTGACCGGGTAGCCGGCCAGGAGGCTACGGCCGTCGGCGAGGCGGCCGAGGGTGTCGGCCAGCGCCTCGGCGTAGCCCAGCACGGCCCATGGGCCGCTGATCCACTCCTCGCCGAGCAGCGGCGAGTCGGCGGGTAGCTGCTTGATGCCGCCGGCGACGCGCGCCCATTCCGCAGCGTGGGCGCCGACGTGGGCGTGGAATTGCAGCAGCAGTTGGCGGCGCGAGGCGAGCGGCTCGGCGGCCCAGCGCTGCTCGCCGTCGCGCAGCGCGGCGATCATCTGGTCCAGTTGCTGTGCGGCGGCGGTGTCGAAACTCATCGGATGACGTCCTTGTCGGGGGAGATGCTCGCGTCGGTGCCGGCTGCGACCCGGCGCAGGTCTTTGTCGTAGTGGCGGGAGGCGAACCAGAAGAAGGTCGCGGCGAACCCGCAGAACATGGGGATCACCGCAAGAGCGGCCCGCAGACCGTAGGTGTCGGAAACCACGCCGACCACGAGCGGGCCGACGGCGAAGCCGAACAAGTTCTGCGCCACTGCGGCCATGGACACGGCGGTGGCCTGCAGCGCGGGGTGCGCGACGTCCACGGAAACGGAGCCGACCACGCCGAACGGGGCGGTGATGGTGAATCCTGCGACCAGGATGACGAGCAGTTGCGCATTGCCCGGCGGCATGACGGCGAACGCGGCCACCAGCAGGACGAGGCTGACCAGCGACAGAGCGGCGGGCAGCAGCAGCCGGCGGCGCCGGTCACGGCGGGCGAGGCGGTCGGCGGCGAACGAGAGCACGATCTGGCCGAGGAAGCCTGCGGCGATGACCAATGCCGTCCGGGCCGCGGCCTGGGCGGTGGACAGTCCCAGGTAGCGGCTGAAGTAGCTGGGCAGCCACGCGTACAGCGCGGACATCACCACGATCTGGGTCGCCCCCCCGAGGTATGCCCCGACGGCGGAACGCGGCCGCAGCAGCTCGGCCAGCAGCTTGCGCAGGCCGAGCTTCGGCACGGTCGTCGCGTCGGCGGGCAGCCGGACCGTGGGATAGTCGCGTACCCGCAGGAACAGCAGCGCAACGAGCAGGCCGGGGATCCCGGCTGCGGCGAATGCGACCCGCCAGCCCCACTGCTGGGCGATGACTCCGCCGAGTGCGACACCGAGCACCGAGCCCAGTGACCCGGCCGACAGGAGCGCGCCGAAGACGGTGGCCCGCAGACGCTCCGGGAACAGTCGGCTCAGCAGCGCGCCGGCCGCGGGTGCGTACCCGGCCTCGCCGAGACCCACCCCGGCGCGGGCCGCGAACAGCTGACCGTAGTTGCGGGTGAAGGCCGCGCTGAAGGTGGCAAGGCTCCAGATGCTCCCCATCAGCGCGATGCTCTTGACCCGACTCCACCTGTCGACCAGCAGAGCGGCCGGGAAGGTGCCGAGCGCGACGGTTACCGAGACGACGGAGACCAGACCGCCGAGTTGTGCGTCGGACAGTCCCCACTCCTGTTTGAAGTGCGGGAACATCGACACGACCAGTTGCCGGGAGAGGTAGTCGGACGTCATGAGCGTGAAGGCCATCGCGAACACGCACCAGGCGTATCTGCGGGGCACTGTCGGTTCGCCGGCTGTCCCGGCGGTCGGCTGCCCCGCTGGGGGCGGCATGGCAACGGTGGACGCTTCATTCATTCGATGTCGCCTCCTTCTCTCTATGTCGGGACGCCGGCTGTCGGCGCACGGCCGGAACCGGGGCTGCGCGGGTACCGGAGGACGGCGCGCCTTCTGCCGTTGTTGCAGACGACACAAGACGGCCTCCAGGAGTGGCTCAGCCCGCGGTCTGCGCGGTGGCCACGCTCGTCGGCGCCTCGACGCTGCGCCTGAGGATCTTGCCGGTGGAGGTCTTGGGCAGCTCCCCGACGATCCACACGTGCCGCGGGTACTTGTATGCCGCCGCCTGCGCCTTGACGTGCTCGCGCAGCTCCTCGGGGGTGGCCGTAGCGCCGTCTTTGAGCGTGACGGCGGCGCAGACCTCCTCGCCGAGTTCGGGGTGCACGATGCCGACGACAGCGGCTTCGCGCACCGCCGGGTGGGTGTACAGCAGTTCCTCGATCTCGCGCGGGTAGACGTTGTAGCCGCCCCGGATGATCAGGTCCTTCTTGCGGTCGACGATGAAGTAGTAGCCGTCCTCGTCGACCTGGGCCAGGTCACCGGAGCGGAACCAGCCCTCGGCGTCGATCGCGGCGGCGGTGGCCTCCGGCCGTTGCCAGTAACCCTTCATGATGTTGTGACCGCGGATGGCGATCTCGCCGACGCCGTCCGAGACGTCCAGCAGCGTCATCTCTACCCCGTCGATCGGCGTGCCGATCGACCCGGGCTTGCGCACCCGGTCGGGGTGGTTGAACGAGGCCACCGGCGAGGTCTCCGACAACCCGTAGCCTTCCGCGATGATGCACCCGAACTCGGCTTCGAAGGCGTGCAGCACCTCCACCGGCAGCGCCGAGCCGCCGGAGACGCACAGCCGCAGGCTGTCCACATCGAATGCCGCCCGCTCGGGGTGGTTCAGCAGCGCGACGTACATCGTGGGCACGCCCAGGAAGACGCTCACCCGGTGACGGCGGATTGTCTCGAGCACCGCCCGCGCGTCGAACCGGGGTACCAGCGACAGGCAGGCACCGGCGGCGATCGACGCGTTCAGACCGCAGGTCTGGCCGAAGGCGTGGAACAGCGGCAGCGCGCCGAGCACCGTGTCACCGCCGGTGAGCGAGAACAGGTCGATGCAGATCTCGGCGTTGCGGATCAGGTTGGCGTGGGTGAGCTCAGCGCCCTTGGGTGTGCCGGTCGTGCCCGAGGTGTAGAGGATGACGGCGGTGTCCGACGTGTCCCGTTCCGCGACCCCGGCCTGCGCAGGCGTGTCGGCGAGCAGGGACTCGAACTCGCCCGGCGTCACCAGCAGGCACTCGGCGCCGGCAGTAGCCGCGCCGGCCAGGGCGTCCTCAGCGAAGCCGTGCCAGGCCAGTACCAGCCCGGCCCGCGAGTCACCCAGGTAGAAAGCCACCTCGCGCGCCTTGAGCAGCACGTTCATCGGCACCACCACGGCGCCGGCGCGCAGGATGCCGTAGTACGCCGCGGCGAACTGCGGCACGTTGGGGAGCATGCAGCCGACCCGGTCCCCGGGCCGCACGCCCCGGTCGCGCAGTAGCCCCGCCACCCGGGCACTGGCTTCGTCGAGCTCCGCATAGGTCAGCAGCGCGTCGCCGAGGCGGATCGCGGGGGCGTCGCCATCGCGGGTCGCCAAGGCGACGAGGTGGTGCGCAAGATTGGTCATGGCCAGGTCTCCCTGTCGGGTGGGATGGAAGGGATACGCAGGGTCAGTTCGCGGCGGGCGCGACTGCGGCACGGGTGCGCAGCTCGTAGGCGGCGGGATCGAAGCGACGCGTCGCGCGGCGGTACTTCCAGGTCTCGGCAGGCCAGTTGAGCGAAGCCACGCCGTCGGCGCCCTGGTACCAGCTGCTGCAGCCGCCGACCGACCAGACCGTGCCCGCCAGCCGCGCCGTGTGCTCCTCGACGTAGGCGTGCTGCTCCTCGGCGCGGACCTCGACACTGGTGATACCTCGTGCGCGCATCAGGCGCAGCGCCTCCATCGCGTACGCCACCTGGCACTCCTCCTGGAACACATGGGAGTTGTGGCCGGTCGCGCTGCCCGCGCCGCCGAGGCGGAAGAGGTTGGGGAAGTTGGTCACGGTGACGCCGAGGTAGGTGTGCGGGCTGCCGTTCCAGCACTCGGCCAGGGTCCGCCCGTCGCGACCGCGCAGGTGGTCCGCGAGCGGAGGTTCGATGATGTGGAAGCCGGTGCCGAAGATGATCACTTCGGCGGGGTGCTCGCGGCCGTCGGTGGTGACCACCGAGTGCGCCCGCACCTCGCGCACGCCTGCGCTGACCACCTCGACATTGGGCGCCGACAGGGCCGGATACCAGTCATTGGAGATCAGGATGCGCTTGCAGCCCAGCTCCCAGTTCGGGGTCAGCCGCTCGCGCAGCGCCGGGTCGGCCACCTGCCGGCGCATGTGCGACAGAGCGGCCTTGGTGGCGATCCGGCGCACCCGCGGAGACACCATGATCTTCCACGTCACCAGTTCACGCATCCAGTACTGCCGCAGGCGTACCAGCCGTTGCAGCCACGGCGCGGCTGCGTAGAGGCGGCGCTCGAACCGGGTCGTCGCACGATCCATCCGCGGGGTGACCCACGGCGCCGTTCGCTGCACCACCGTCATCCGCCCCACGATCGACCGGATCGCGGGCACGAACTGGATCGCCGAAGCACCGGCGCCGATGACCACCACGTTGCGGCCGGTCAGATCGAGGTCGTGGTTCCAGCGGGCCGAGTGGAACACCTCACCGGCGAAACCGTCCAGCCCTGGCAGGTCCGGAACCGACGGTTCGACGATCGGGCCGCTGCCGTCGATGAGCACCTCGGCGGTGAGCGGTCCGCTGCTGGTCTCGATGCGCCAGCGCTGTGCGGCGTCGTCCCAGGCGGCCTCGATCAGGTTGCAGCCGAAGCGGATGTGGGGGAGCAGTCCGTGCTCGCGAGCGACCCTGCGCAGGTAGTCGCGTATCTCGGACTGCTTGGAGAAGGCGCGAGTCCAGTGGGGATTGGGCGCGAATGACAGCGAGTACAGGTTCGAGGGGATGTCGCAGGCGCAGCCGGGGTAGCTGTTGTCTCGCCACACGCCGCCCACCTCCTGCTCGCGCTCCAGCACGGCGAAGTCCTCCCCCCGCCGTTTGAGCGCGTGGGCCGCAGCCAGCCCACCGAATCCCGCCCCCACGACGACGACCCTGAGATGCCGCGGCTCGAATTCAGTGGTCATATGTGGAACTCCTCTAGAAAAGCTAACGCGATTCGCGTTACGCTCCCATCCATGGCAGCAGTCGTCAAGAGCCCAGAGCCCTCTGAACAGCCCAGCTCCGGACAGGAGCCAGCCGCGCGTGATCGCCGCCGCGGACAGCCGGTCCAGGCACGCAGCCGCGAGACCGTCGAACGGATCCTCGACGCCGCGGCTGCCCTCGTCGAAGAGGGCGGCGTCGAGGCCGCCACCACCCGGGCCATCGCCGAGCGAGCCGGCGTCACCGCGCCCTCGCTCTACCGCTTCTTCGCCGACCGCGAGCAGGTCCTCGACACGCTGATCGAACGGCATCTCGAACGGCAAAGCGCTTACCTTGCCGAGCGCGAGGCGGGCTGGACGCCCTCGTCGCTGGCGGAGTTCGTCGGACGCGAGCTCGACTCCTACGCCGCCTACTTCCAGGCAAACCCCAACACCGCCCGACTGTGGCTGGACGGGCGCGTCTCGCCCACCGTGCGGGCCGAGGTGCGGCGCTCCACCCGCCGCACCGCCGAGCGCATGCACGGCGTGGCCGTCGCGGCCGGCCTCGTCGCCCCGCAGACCGATCAGCTGGCTTTCGTGATGGTGGTCGAGCTCGGCGACAGGATCCTGGACCTGGCCTTCCGGGAGCGCCGCGATCCCGACCCCGACGTGATCCGCCACGGCCGGATCGCACTCACCGCCTACCTGGAGGCCGCGCTGCGGCCGTAGGCGCACACCGCCCGCCGGACGACGGGCACCGCACCATCGGACTCCGGCGGCGCCGGTCACCGCACAGGCGTGGCCGCCGGCGCCGCCGGGTCGTCACCGATCCCAGTCAGGAGCACCCGTGCCCACCCACGACGATCTCCCCCGCACCACCCTGCCCATACCCGACCGGCCCCGGTCCAGGCCGACGACGTACGACGCCCGTGACCCGGAGACGTCGTTCGAGCCCATCACGCCGCTGCGGCCGCCGGCGGGCGCGCCGAACGTCGTGGTGATCCTGCTCGACGACGTGGGTTTCGGCGCCTCCAGCGTGTTCGGCGGCCCGATTGACACCCCTGCGGCACAGCGGCTGGCCGACGGCGGGCTGCGCTACTCCCGGTTCCACACCACCGCGTTGTGCTCGCCGACCCGGCAGGCGCTGCTGACCGGCCGCAACCACCACTCGGTCGGCATGGGTGCGATCACCGAACTGGCCACCTCCGCACCGGGCTACAACACGATCCGGCCCAACTCCAAGGCCACGCTCGCCGAGACGCTTCGGCTCAACGGCTACGCCACCGCGCAGTTCGGCAAGTGCCACGAGGTGCCGGTGTGGGAGACCAGTCCGGCCGGCCCGTTCGACCGCTGGCCGACCGGCAGCGGCTTCGACTACTTCTACGGCTTCGTCGGCGGGGAGACCAACCAGTACTACCCCGCGCTGTACGAGGGCACCAACCCGGTGGAGCCGGAGCGCACGCCGGAAGAGGGTTACCACCTGACCGAGGATCTCGCCGACCGCAGCGTGGACTGGATCCGCCGCCAGCACGCTCTGCAGCCCGACCGCCCGTTCTTCCTCTACTTCGCACCCGGTGCGACCCACGCCCCGCACCATGCCCCCAAGGAGTGGTCCGACCGGTACGCCGGCCGGTTCGACGCGGGCTGGGACGCGCTGCGCGAGGAGATCTTCGAGCAGCAGAAGCAGCTCGGTGTAGTCCCGGCTGACGCCGAGTTGACGGCGTTCAACCCGGAGATCCCGCACTGGGATGAGATGCCCGAGGACCTCAAGCCGGTGCTGACCCGTCAAATGGAGGTCTACGCGGGGTTCCTGGCCCACACCGACGCCCAGATCGGCCGACTGGTGCAGACCCTGGATGACCTGGACGTGCTCGACAACACGCTGATCTACTACATCATCGGCGACAACGGCGCCTCGGCCGAGGGCACCCACCACGGCAGCTTCAACGAGGCGATCAACTTCAACGGCCTGAGCGCCTTGGAGACAACGGAGTTCCTGCGCGCCAAAGCCGGCGAGTTCGGCTCGCCCAGCGCCTACAACCACTACGCGGTCGGCTGGGCACACGCGATGTGCACGCCGTACCAGTGGACCAAGCAGGCGGCCTCGCACTGGGGCGGCACCCGCAACGGCACCCTCGTGCACTGGCCCGCCGGTATCACGGCCCAAGGCGAGATCCGCGAGCAGTTCTCCCACGTCATCGACATCGCTCCGACCATCCTGGAGGCCGCCGGGCTGCCCGAGCCCACCACGGTGCACGGGGTCACCCAGCACCCCATCGAAGGCGTGAGCATGGGCTACTCCTTCGAAGACGCCGGTGCACCCGAGCGGCACCAGACGCAGTACTTCGAGATCGCCGGCAACCGCGGCATCTACCATCGCGGCTGGACCGCGGTCACCAAGCACCGCACGCCCTGGGAACTGCTGGGAGCGAAGCTGGCCTCCTTCGACGACGACGTGTGGGAGCTGTACGGCCCCGACGACTGGACCCAGTCCCGCAACCTGGCGGCCGAGCAGCCCGAGATGCTTCACAAGCTGCAGCGCCTGTGGCTGATCGAGGCAGCCAAGCACGGTGTGCTGCCGCTGGACGACCGGGCAGCCGAGCGGTTCAACCCCGACCTGGCGGGCCGGCCGCAGCTCATCCGCGGGAACACCCAGGTGCTCTTCCCGGGCATGGGCCACCTCAACGAGAGCTCCGTCATCAACATCAAGAACAAGAGCCACGCCATCACCGCACAGGTCGTGGTCCCGAAGGACGGCGCCGAGGGCGTCATCCTGTCCCAGGGCGGCATGGCCGGCGGCTGGAGCCTCTACGCCCGCAACGGCCGACTGCGCTACTGCTACAACCTGGTGGGCCTGCAGCACTTCTACGTCGGCTCGGACACCAAGCTTCCGGCCGGCGAGCACCAGGTGAGGATGGAGTTCGACTACGACGGCCCGGGACTGGCCAAGGGCGGCACCGTCACGCTCTACCTCGACGGCACCGAAGTGGGCCGCGGACAGCTGCCGATGACCCAAGCGATCGTGTTCTCCGCCGACGAGGCGACCCACGTGGGACGCGAGTCCGGGGCGCCGGTCACCCCGGAATACCCGGCGCGCGGCAACGAATTCACCGGCGAGATCCGATGGGTGCAGATCGACGTGGACACCGCCGCGGCCAACCAGGAGCACCTGATCCCCATCGAGGAACGCTGGCGGATCGCCATGACCCGGCAGTAACGGAACTCGTTGACTTCGGACGACTGACTGCCGTCCCGGCGAGCAGTCGCCTCCGGCCCCCCGGGCCCCGCCGACCCAGGTCCGCGCCGCCCTCCCAGCACCAGGACCGTCCATTCCGAGCAAACGAGACGGTCGGGCCCCGCAACTTCTGGGCGTTTCGCAGCACACCCAGAAGTCCAATCCCACCGCAGACCAAACAGGAACCGACACCATGAACGAGATCACCTTCACCAGCGGCAGCGACCAATGCTCCGCCTGGCATCTCCCGGCAACCAGCGACGCGTTCACCGGCGCAGGCGGACGGCCATGCGTCATCATGGCGGCGGGCTTCGGCGGCACCCGTGACAACAGCCTGCTGGGCTACGCCGAGGGCTTCGCCGCCGCCGGAATGGACGCCCTGCTCTTCGACTACCGCGGGTTCGGCGCCTCCGGCGGGTCGCCCCGTCAGCTGGTGTCCGTGCGGCGCCAGCGCCAGGACTACCACGCCGCGCTCGCAGCAGCCCGCCGACTGCCGGGCGTCGACCCTGAGCGCATCGTGCTCTGGGGTATTTCCTACGCCGGCGGCCACGTGGTCCCAGTCACCGCCCAGGACAAGCGCATCGCGGCGACGATCTCCGTGACGCCCGCGCTGGACGGCATCGCGATACTGGCGCAGCTCGCCCGCATCGGCGGCGGCGTGGGCTACCTGGTCCGCGCGACCATGCACGGACTGCGCGACGCGTCCAGAGCGTTCATAGGCCGTAGACCGCACCTTGTTCCGATGATCGGCGAGCCGGGCTCGAACGCGATCATCCCCCGAGCGGGCGGGCTGGAGTTGTACCGCGCCATCGCAGGCCCGACCTGGAGCAACGACGTGTGTGCGCGCGCGGCCCTCGGGGCGGGGTTCAACCGACCGATCACGTCCGCCTCCCGGGTCACCTGCCCCTGGCTCGTACAGATCGGGTCGATCGACACCATCGTCCCGGCCCATACCGGCCGCCGCGCAGTCAGGAAGGCGGGAGCCGGCGCCGAGCTGCTGGAATACCCCTTCGACCACCTGGACGTCTACGTCGGCCCCGGGCAAGAGCAGGCCCTGGCCGACCAGCTCGACTTCCTGCGCCGCACCCTCTGAGCGGCTCCGCGGAGACCGCGAGTCTCGCAGCCCCAAGCCCGGCCATGACGCAACTGAACTCCGCCACCGTCGACATACGAGGGGCAGACCGTTCAGTCTCCGTGCCCGCGCAGCGCGCTCGCGCCTGACCGACGTGGACCAGCACGAACAGACGAGTCACAGCCGCTCGGCTCGGTATCCCCCAGCCACCCGGCGCATCACCCCCACCGCCTTCCCCACCAGATCGGAGTCACCCATGAAGGTCAAGGACCTCAGAGGCCGTGTCGTCCTCATCACCGGCGCCGGCAGCGGCATCGGCCGTGCTACGGCGATGCTCTGTGCCCGCCGCGGAGCGACGCTCGTCCTCTGCGACCGCGACGAGACCGGACTCAGCGATACCGCCGCGGCTGCCCGTGCCCTCGGCTGTGACGTGCTCGCGAAGACCGCCGACGTGTCCGATCCCGCGTCGATGGATGCCTTCGCCGACGCGGTGCACGATCGGTACGCCGCGGTCGACCTGCTCATCAACAACGCCGGCATCGCCGTCCTGGCGGAGTTCCTCAAGAGCAAGCCCGAGGACTGGGACCGGCAGATCGCGGTCAACATCAAGGGAATGGTGCACAGTTGCGAGCGCTTCATCCCCCGGATGATCGAGCGCGGTGCCGGTGGACATGTCGTCAACGTCTCGTCCGCCTGCGGATACCTGTTCACGCCGGCCATGTTCGCGTACTCCGTCACGAAGTTCGCAGCGTTCGGCTTCAGCGAAGGACTGCGCATCGAGATGAGACCGCACAAGATCGGCGTCACCAATATCTGCCCGGGTCGCATCAACACGTCGATCACGCGCACTTCCGTAGCCCGCGGCGCCGATGCCGACGCGCGTCTCGCCCGGGTTCGCGAGCGCTATGAGCGCCAGAACTACACGCCCGAGCGCGTCGCGGAGAAGATCCTGCGTGCGGCGGGACGCAACCGCGCTGTCGCACCGGTCTCACCCGAGGCCCACGTCGCGTACGCGTTGACCCGCGTGGCGCCGCCTCTGGCGCGCTGGGTCACGGCCCGCATGGCCGGCATGTTCAGCTGATCACGACGAAATGCGACGCCGAATTTCGGCGATTTCGAGCACCCGCGGAATGGGGCCATCGGCCTTTGCGCGCGGGACGGGACGGCGAACGGGGGACCGCCCGCACCGCAATGTTGGTGCTACGGCATCAGCTCACCCTTCTGGAGCGGCAACTCGGTGGCTCCCGGGCTCGATTCACCCCCAGGGCCGGAGTTCCTCCCTTGCCGCATCCACTGCCCGACACGCCTTGCGCAGACTGCCTTGGCCGGTTCAGCCGGAGACAGTACGTCCGCAGGCATCGAGCGTAGGGCCTTGTGACGTCATCGCTGCAGGTGGGGGCCTGGTTGCAGAGTCATCGGTGGGGATCGTCGACCTGATATTGAGGTGAGCTGCCGTGGTTGATACCGACCTGGTCTTGTTGTCTGACCGCCTGGCACCCCCGACCGAATCGTCCTGCCCCACCACGACTTCCACGGCTTCGATCGCTCCTGCCAGAGCCTCCGAGCGAGGACACGGACGCATCGCGCGGCTGCTGTTGATCTTCGGCCCTGGAGTGATAGTGATGCTCGCGGACACTGACGCGGGCAGCGTGATCACCGCCGCGCAGTCCGGGGCGCGGTTCGGGTACCGGCTGGTGGCGTTGCAGTTCGCGTTGATCCCGGTCCTGTTCCTGGTGCAGGAGATGACCGCCCGCCTGGGGCTGGCGACGGGGCGCGGGCATGGCGCGCTGATCCGCCAGGTGTTCGGCCGCTGGTCGGCGCTGCTCTCTGCGCTGACGCTGTTCGTCGCGTGTCTGGGGGCGTTGATCACCGAGTTCGCCGGCGTGGCTGGAGCGGGGGCGCTGGCGGGTCTGCCCCGCGCGGTGTCGGTCGGCGCTGTCGCGGTGGCGCTGGTGGCGTTGATGCTGTCCGGCGGGCACCGGCGGGTGGAACGTGTTGGTATAGCGATCGGCGCATTGGAACTGCTGTTCATTCCCGCCGACATCATCGCCCGCCCCCACCTCGGAGCGGTGGTCGGCGGGTTGGCGCACCCGTGGAGCACGAATGGTGGGTACCTGACCCTCGTGGCCGCCAACGTCGGCTCGACCGTCATCCCGTGGATGGTCTTCTACCAGCAGGGCGCCGTGGTCGACCGGGGCCGGCGCGGGCGTCGGCTGCGGGCGGCGTTGCGGGAGTCCCGCTGGGACACCGTGATCGGCGCGGTGATCTGCCAGGTCGTCACCGTCGCCATCCTTGTCGCTTCCGCGGCCACCCTCGGCCTGCGCAACGCCGGCGCCAGCCTCAACGACATCGGCGACATCGCTGCCGGCCTCGCCCCGTTCCTCGGACACACCACCGCCGTCGTGCTGTTCGGCGCCGGGATGATCGGGGCCTCCGTGCTCGCCGCACTCGTCGTGTGTCTGGCCGGCGCGTGGGGCATGTCCGAAGTCCTGGGCTGGCGACACAGCCTGAATGACCCCCCACGCCACGCGGCCGGCTTCTACATGCTCGTCGCCGCGGGCATCGCCACTGGCGCGATCCTGGTCGTGCTGGTCCCGAACCTGGTCAACCTGTCAGTCGGTATCCAGGTCATGAACGCCTGCCTGCTCCCCATCGTCCTGGGCTTCCTGCTCGCCCTCGAACGCCGCGCGTTGCCGGCGGCTCTGCGCATGCGCGGCACCCACCGGGCCATCACTTACGCCGTGACCGGCCTGGTCATCGCCTTCGGCCTGTACACCGCCGTCCAGACGCTCGCTGGCCCGCCCGCCTAGCGTTCACTTTCCGACTCATCTCGGGGTGTGGCCCAAGTTGTTTGACCGGCCACGCAGCGTGACCGATGGTGCTGTCCATCGGATGGCGATCTCCGCGTCTACCAGTCTGCGGATCCCGGAGGACATGGCGTATTGGTATGCGCGTGACCAGCTGGCCTGGGACCGGGCGATGCCGATCCCAGCGCGCGGACTTCGTTGATTGTCCGTATCGTTGCCGGTGGGCTGTCTCGAGGTAACCGCGGAGCTTGTTGCCGAGAACTGAGAGGGATAACCGATGACTCTTCGTCAGGGTTCGAGCCATCGCGAGCACGACCATTCCTAGGAGCGGCGCAAGCTCGCCGTGAACCCCTCCCACGTGGGATCCGATCCGTCGGCCGAAATGACGTCTGTGCTGCGGGCCCATCGCCGTTGAGCTACGACAAGAACACCGTTACGGCTTTCCACAACTCAGGGCGAATCGGCCTGCGAGACGGGCCCTGTCTGAATGGGCGGGCCCCACCACCCTCTTGGAGGTTTCAATGACCTCAACTTCACCCGCCGGGGTCTCCCAGCGAACCGAAGTCAGCGGTCTGGCGCATTTCGGTGCCGTTCTCCTGGTACTCCTGGCGTTCTTCAACGGCCTGGACGGCATCGCGGCAATCTACCGTTCGCGCGTGTTCGTCGCCGGTGCTCGTTTCGTCGTCGGAGACCTGCGCGCCTGGGGTTGGGTAATCCTCATCCTGGCGATTCTGCAACTCGCTGCCGCAGTCAGCATTTTCCGCGGTGAGACGTGGGGACGCTGGTTCGGTGTAGTCATCCTCGGGGTTAACGCATTCGCCCAGATGTGGTTCGTCCCGGCCTACCCGTTCTGGTCTCTGACCATCATCGCCGTCTCGATCGCCGCCATCTACGGACTGACGGCACACGGAGGCCGCCGGAGGGCCGAAGGTTGAGGTGACCGGGCCCGGCCAACCAGGCGACAAGCGGCAGTAGGACCACCTCCGACCAGCGGAAACGCCGGTCGGGGACTGTCGTCTTCGTTCGTACACCGATCTCGCGCCTGGAAGTCGACACTCGCAGCACTCATGATGATTTCCTCGCCAGACCCCAGGAATCGCTTCTCAGAAGTGTCCATAATCCGGGGTAGAGCCCACTCTCACCCTTGCCCGGAGTGCGGTCCGAGGGGTCTTCGCGAACTGCTGCACCGATGCCAGCGCCAATTGCCTCGGTGACAGTCCCGGATGACCGTCTCTCGGATACGGGTTCGCGGACTCGTCGTCCTCGAATACCACATCCAGCCGGTCCCGCATGAGCGTTGCCGCGCGCCCGCCCAGGGCGCCCGTCGCCACGGTCCCGTTCAGCGCTGACTCGGTCTGTCCGTCGGGGCGCTGGCGTCGGAGGCGACGATCAGACGTTCGCGCGAGCGCTGGATGTGGCTGCGCACGGCCGATTCGGCGGTGTCCGGGTCCTTCTCGGTCAGCGCGTCCAGAATCCGTTCGTGTTCGCGGCAGGTTCCGACGGCCTGATCATCGCGGAAGTGGAGCGGGTACAGGTGTGCGCGGGCTCATGGAGGTGCGCGTCGTGGTCGAGGAAGTCCTGGCGGGCCTCGCGGCTGGCGAAGTCGCGCGCGTCGCGCATGGCGGCCAGGCCCTCGGCCAGCCCCGCGAGACCTACAACTGCTGCGTTTAGTGTCGGAGCACGATGCCGGTTCCGATCCGCGTTACTTCGCCCAGTCGATGCAGGCGGTTAACCGTTGGCCGGATCGGGAGTACGAGGTCGATGGCGGTGAGGTGGAGGGGATGCGTCGACGGCTGCGTGCGTGGGCGGCCGAGATTCTCGGTGAACGCGCTGACCCAACCGGATGTGGTGACCCTGAGTGCCACGACGGGGGCGCTATAGGCGGCCGAGGTGCCTCGAGCGGGACCACTGGCGGCTGCTCTGTAGGCATGCGACAAGGCCGCCGACGGTGGCATGGGAAGACTCTCCAGCAGTCCGTCCGTACCGAGCAATGGCACGGGCGGCAGACATTCACGCATGGGTTTGACGGTGATACTCCGGTCCACTGGGCCGATGGTGTTCCAGCCCCCTACCTTGCCGATCCACACCAGGCTTCTGTCTCGGACCACCTGGTGGGAGGCGCGACTCTTCGAAGGCTGGCTATCGGTGAGGAACAGCACCAGAGGCACTGCCCCGGGCTCCTCTGGCCCGTAGTTGGAAGGGACTGCCTTCGTGAACTTCAAGTTCTGACGGAGATCGTCCTGGTTCCGAGCCAGGTCATCGGTACTCAAGGTCACGAGGAACACCACTCGCCGAGAGTAGTGGTCGTGCGATCGCCTAGGTGCCGCCTTCTAAGTAGAAGGCGGCATGCTCTTACAGTCGGGGTCGGCCGCGTTTCTAACTGTCCGCGCTGCCTGGGGGTACGACCCACTCGGCAGGTTGGCCGGTGAGGGAGGCAATCATGTCGAAGTCGCCGTCGTAGTGGAGCACAGTCAACCGGTTCAGCTCTGCCGTTGCAGCGATGAGAAGATCGGGGAGTGAAAGCGCCCGGTGGAAGCCTTCATTGAGAGCGTGGCGCTGGACCTCCAGCGCGCGGGTGAAGGTGTCGTCGTCGCTGTGCAGGTAGTCGAAGGCGTGGAGCCAGGTGCTGATTCGCGTTGCCTCGGCGGCGTCCCGGGCCGAGTGGATCATCTCGTACTCGGTGGGTTGGCAGACCGCGAGTAGGTAGCGCTCGTGGAGGGGCTTCAGTACCTCTTTGACGCCCGGCTTCGTCCAGCGTGCTAGAGCGGACTTGTCGATCAGGAAGCGGTCTTGCATCAGGCGGCCCGGCCACCCTCGTGCTTGAGGGTTCCGTCGGCGTTGCGAGGGCCGGTGCTCTCGACGATCTCGCTGAAGTCGAAGTCGCCGGAGTCCATGGCGTCGAAGCCCTCCTGCCGCAGGTGCCGTTTGACGGCGTCCTCCATGGCGAGGCGCACGGCTTGGGCTTTTGTCTTGGTGCCGAAGATGCGCATGGCCTCGGCGACCATGGTCTCGTCGAGGTCGATCACTGTCCTTGCCATGCTGGCCTCCTCGGTTCTCAAGTATGCCAAACGATATCAGCCCAATGCTGAACGAGATATCGTTTGCCGTGTGGCGTGATGTCCTGGGGGATCGGATATGGCCCAGGGGGCGGCTGCGGCACGCGGTCGGTTGACTGCTCAGGTCCGTAGGGATGTCGCCAGCAGGGCTCCTCGTTCGGGTGAACCGGCGGCGTGCGGGGATTGCCTGTGTCCGTAGAGGTGACCCTCCCCTCGGGAGCGGAATTCGGCTCTCATCGCAGAGACGGGGCTGGGGGCGGCGCGTTGGCTGAAGCTCATGGGACGTTCGATGGGGTGACCCTGCTGCGCACGTATGTGATGGCACTGCCGCCCACGGTGGATCTGCGGACGGCCAACAAGATCCTTTCCATCGGGAGGAGCACTGGCTACCGCCTCGCGAAACAAGGCGATTACCCGTGCAAGGTGCTGAGGCTCGGCAGTACCTACCGAGTAGTGACCGCTGACCTTCAGCGTGTCCTGGCGCTTGAGGGAGCAGCAGAGGCGCCGGAGCTTGCAGCACCGCTGGTTCAAGTCGGCTCTCCTCGGCGCACGGAGGCAATGCAGGGCTGCTGCTGTCACTGCGGATGCCGATGTCCGTCGGTTCCGTAGGGGGTGGATTGTGGAAGTTGGACAAGCGGTGTCCTCCGCTTCGGCCGACCGCGCCAGCAATGAGAGCGGTGGCCGCTCGGCGGCTTCGCTGGCCTCCAGCGAAGCCTCTCCGGTGGACGGTCGGTGGACAGACGCCTTTGGACGGTGCAGTACAGGTCGGCACGGGTCAACCTGCTGCATGGGGTCTGACCAGCAAAGACATCACTGCACAGCACAACGCGGCGCCCCGCAACGTGATCGCTCATGGTCTCGTAATGCGTAGGTCTCGGGTTCGAATCCCGAAGGCGGCTCAGCAGGCAAACGCTCAGCTCAGTACACCTCTGAGCTGGGCGTTTGTCGTTTCTGAAACTGCTTCGGCCCCCCGGCGGCTGGGTGCTGACGGGGGCCGTGGTCTCAGTTGCCGTTCGGAGGAGCCTGCTCGGCGTTGCGGTACAGCTCGGCGCCGATCCGCCTCGCCCTGTTCGGCCGGCAGGTCGTCGCCGAACTGCGGAAAGTCGTATGGCCGACCCGGGCGCAGCAGCAGACCTACGTGTACGTGGTGATCGTGTTCGTGGTCGCGATGATGCTGCTGGTCTACGGCCTGAACTGGATCTTCGTGAAGATCGTGTCGCACCTGTTCGGCCGACCCGACCGTTATCTAATTCCTTCGTAGCCATCCGGCGAAGCACGGCTGGTCAGCCGGATGGCTCGAACGGGTTGTGACGCCTCCTGCGCCCCCGATCGCGGAGGTCTCTGGCTAGACCGGCGGGCAACTCGATCGGTGGTGGTGGCCACGTGAGCGCCGGACTGGACGCCTATCTGTTATCAGGCCTGGAGGCCCAACCCCAGACCGGTGCGGGTCCGTCGCTCTCATGGCCACCACCCCCCGCACGGAGCGTCAACACCTGCCACCTTGATCACTCGTTGGAGTTGGTGGTGCGAGCCCGCTGCACGGTGACCCCTTGTGAAACCCGAGCCCTTGGAGTTCCTCCATAGACCGGGGCCCGTGGAGTGAGCTGGTCCCACGAACGGCTTGTGTGGTCCTACGTTGTTCGTGGGTCGGACGGGCTGTCGTAGTGTCCAGAAGATCCGACGGTCCCGGGTATGGCTCTTGTGTGGTTGCCCTCGATGGCTCCCGACACCTGGCCGCCCGGGACCGCACGACGACTCGACCGCTGATTAGGAGCTGTGAGCCCCACAGAGGGCATCGCTGAATAGGACCGCGCTGGCGAGGTCGTCCGGACCAACACTGCACGTCGAACGACCGGAGGACTTGTGGCCCGGATATGGGCGGGGACCGACATCGGCAAGCACCACCACCACTGCGTGGCTCTGGACAGCGAGGCGAAGACCCTGCTGTCGAAGCGAGTGCCGAACGGCGAACCCGAGCTGCTGGAGCTGATCGGCGAGGTCTTGGCCCTGGCCGAGGGCGACGAAGTGGTCTGGGCCGTGGATGTCGCCGACGGCATGGCCGCCTTGTGGGTGGGGCTCCTCCTCAACCACGGGCAGAAGATCGTCTACCTGCCCGGGCTGTCAGTAAACCGCGCCGCCGCCGGCTACCGCGGCATGGGCAAGACCGATGCCCGCGACGCCCATGTGATCGCCGACCAGGCACGGATGCGCCGCGACCTGCAGATTCTCCAGCCCGACAGCGAGCTCGCCATCGCCTTGAGGGTGATGACCGACCGGCGCGCCGACCTGGTCGCCGAACGTACGCGTAAGACGAACCGGCTGCACGGCCAGCTGCTGAGCATCTTCCCTGCTTTGGAGCATGCCTTGGACCTGACCAACCTGGGTCCGTTGGTCTTGCTGACCGGCTACCAGACCCCGGCGGCTCTACGGCGAGCAGGCCGGTCGAAGCTGACGACGTGGCTGGCCCGCCGCAAGGTCCGAAGTGCCGAGGCCCTGGCCGACGCAGCCGTCTCCGCAGCTGAGCAACAACGCACCCAACTGCCCGGCGAGGCCCCGGTCGCCGACGCCGTGCGCGAACTCGCCCTGGAGGTGATCGCCCTCCACGAGAAGATCCACGCACTGGACAAGCTCATTGAGGCCCGGTTTCGCGAGCACGAGCTCGCCGAAGTGATCGCCAGCATGCCCGGGATCGGGCCCGTGCTCGGCGCCGAGTTCCTCGCGGCCACCGGCGGTGACCTCAGCAGATTCGCCAGCGCGGACAAGCTCGCCGCGTTCGCCGGCGTCGCCCCCGTGCCCCGCGATTCCGGCAACGTCAGTGGCAACCTCCACCGGCCCAAGCGCTACCACCGCGGGCTCCAACGCGTCTTCTACCACTCCGCGTTGACCAGCATTCGGATCGACGACGCCTCCCAGCGGTTCTACCACCGCAAGAGGGCCGAGAAGAAGAAGCACAAGCAAGCCGTCCTCGCCCTCGCCCGCCGGCGCGTGAACGTGCTGTGGGCCATGATCCGAGACGGCCAGTGCTACCAACCCGGGCTCTCCGCCGCCGTCCCGACAGGTTGACAACGGCATTAGGAGGTGTCGGCCCGGCCAGCTTCGACCGAGGCCTGGAATTAGGTCGCTGCGTGGTTCCGCACGCGCTCTCACCAGCGCAAACATCCCGAACATTGGGGAGGGGACATGATCTACTGCGGCATCGACTGGGGCGAGAAGACCCACGCGGTTGCCCTGGTCGACGACGAGGGCACCCTGCTCGCGAAGCGCATGATCACCGACGACGCGGCGGGCTACAAACTCCTGATCGGCCTTCTCGCCGAACACGGCGACACCGAGGACACCCCGATCCCGGTCGCTATCGAGACGCCCCGCGGCCTGCTGGTCGCGGTCTTGCGGACGGGGAAGCGGCAGGTCTACGCCGTCAACCCAATGGCGGCTGCTCGCTACCGCGACCGCCACTCCGTCACCCGGAAGAAGTCCGACCCGGGCGACGCCCTGGTTCTGGCGAACATCCTGCGCACCGACCGGCACGCCCACCGTCCCCTTCCCGCCGACAGTGACCAAGGTCGCGCGATAGCTGTCCTGGCCCGGGCCCAGCAGGATGCCGTCTGGAGCCGCCAGCAGCTGGCGAACCAACTCCGCTCGCTGCTGCGCGAGTACTATCCGGCCGCGTTGGACGCCTACCACCAGCGCTGGCAGAACGGCCTGTGCCGACCAGAGGCCAGAATCTTGTTGGAGCTCGCCCCCACTCCCGCGAAGGCGGCACGGCTCTCACTCGCGCAGCTCCGGTCGGCGATCCGGCGGGCAGGACGTCAGCGCGGGATCGACGCCGACGCCGAGAGCATTCGTGGGGTCCTGCGTGCCGAGTACGCGCACCAGCCCACGCTGGTCGAGGACGCCATGGGTCGGCAGATGCTGGCGCTGCTGCGGCAACTTGACGCGGCCTGCATGGCCGCCGACGAGCTCGCAGAGGCGGTGGAGGAAGCTTTCCCTCAGCACCCGGACGCCGAGATCATCCTGAGCTTCCCCGGCTTGGGAACGCAGCTCGGCGCCCGGATCCTCGCTGAGATCGGCGACGACCACACGCGGTTCGCCACCGCCCGCGGCATGAAGGCATACGCCGGCGCTTCCCCGATCACCCGCGCATCGGGGAAGAAGACCAGCGTCACCAGACGGTGGATCAAGAACGACCGTCTCAACCACACCGGATACCTGTGGGCCTTCGCCTCTCTGCGGTCCTCGCCAGGAGCCAAGGCCCACTACGACCGCCGCCGTGAAGCCGGAGACTGGCACGCCGCCGCCCAGAGGAACCTCTTCAACAAGATGATCGGCCAGCTCTACCACTGCCTCCAGAACCACCTCGTCTTCGACGAGGCCCAGGCATTCCCCACCAAACTGCTCACCGTCGCTGCATAGCGACATGTCCCCACGGGTCAGTCCACGGCCGCGAATCGGGGCAGATAGCGAAGCGGGAGGCCCGGGATGACGAGGCTGCCCTCCGCCTGGCGGAGCAGCCAGACCGGGACGCTCTCCTCGTACTCCTCCCACTGGGCCCACTGCCGGAACCAGACCCCAATTCGCCAAGACCCCTCGACGCCCGGCACCAGGAAGCAGGCGTCGCCCTCCGCCGTGCTCGCCCACAAGACCATGCCGTCCTCGGCGGGGAACACCGGGTAGGGGATCGTCTCGGGGACCAACTCCTGGTAGAGCGGAGCCATCCGCTCGATCACGGCGAACATGTCGAGCGTGGCGGACTGAGGGTGCAGCAGGTTGAGGAAGTCACCGATGATGCCGGGACCATACCCGGCCACGAACTCCTTGTAGTCCGCCTTTTCGCTCCCGCCACCGGGCGGCACGCTACAGCAGCGCTTGAGTCGAAGAGCACCCACACTTTGTTCGACAAGCCCTGCGGCCCATCACCCCGACTTGACGCGTTGGAACCGTGTGGTGTCTGGGGTTGGGCTGCCAAAAGGCCAGGTCAAGTGAGATGGTCCCGCTTCCGTCACGTGAGACACGTGGGGCTCGCCGAAAGACCTTCGCGCTGGGCAGCGGAACGCGGGGTCGCCCTCGGTCGGGCGGGGATGCTCTCCGGGGCGGTGGCGCCTCCGTGCGGGCCCGTCTACAGCCAGCCGCGGTGGGCGGCTTTGATGCCGGCTTCGAAGCGGCTGGAGGCGTTCAGGCGTTCCATGATGGAGGCCATGTGGCGGCTGACGGTGCGAGAGGACATTCCGAGGCGTTGGCCGGCTGCGTCGTCGGTGTGGCCGGAGCCGAGGAGGCGGAGGAGTTCGCGTTCGGTGTCGGTGAGGCCGGTGGTGGGGTCTTCGGTGCGGGTGGCGCCGAGGGGGACGGCGGTGGCCCATGCTTGTTCGAACAGGTCGACGAGAGCCCTGACGAGGCCGGGCTCGGTGACGTGGAGGGCGCCTTTGCGGGTGTCGGCGGGGTCGATGGGGACCAGGGCCTGGGTGCGGTCGATGATGACCAGGCGTTGGGGCAGGACGGGGGCGGTGCGGACCTCGCTGCCCAGGTGGAGCAGCCACTGGGCGTAACTGGTGGTGTGGGGGTCGTTGCGGGTGGCGTCCTGGTAGAGGGATTTGACGGTGACGCCGCGGGCGATGGCGTCGGCGTTGCCTTCGCGGCCGGCGGCGAGGTCTTCGGGGCGCTGGCTGGCGCCGGGGTGGACGCCGACGCATTCGGTGGTGACGCCTCGCATGAGGAGTTCCAGGCGGGTCTGGATGGCGTCCATGCCGAGCAGGCGTTCGCCGTGGGCGGCGCGGGTGTCGGCGCGTTCGGCGACCAGGCGGGTGACGGCGGCGCGGGAGGCGGCGAGCTGGGCCTGGCGGGCGGCCAGGTCGGCTTCCTGGCGGGCGAGCATGTCGGCCAGGCCGATTTCGGGGGTGACGGGGCGCATCTGGCCGGGGTGCTCGCTGGAGGCTCGCACGAGCATCAGCTGGGTGAGTTCGTTCAGGCAGTCGTGGACCTGGTCGGGCGTCAGGCTGCACATGGGTGCGAGCTTTTCGACGCTGTGGCCGGGGTGGTCGAGCATGGCCCGGTAGACAGCTGCGGCGGTCGAGGTGAGACCCAGTGCTTCCAGCATCGTGACGTGTCCTCATGACGGCGGCGCGGTCCCCGGTCGCGCCTGCGCAGATGCGGCTGTCTGCCAGGCGGGAGTCCGGCAGTGGTTGTTCAGCCACCTGTCCGGGGGTTGTGCCGGTGATTTATGAGTGCGGCGCGGGGATGACCGGAGGCCGCTTCTCAGCGCCGTTGATCTAGACCTATGATCCGGACGCGTCAGCGTGTTCGGTAGCCCTGACAAGGGCGTACAACAAAGAACCGTGGGTGGGAACCAGTCGTGGATGGGACGAACAGGACAGACGAGAGTGCGCGTCTGCGGGAGCAGCGTCGCGTGGTGATCGCCGAGCTGGCTGCGGATCTGAAGCAGCTTCGGCTGGAGGCGGGGCAGCCGACCTTTCGTGCGATGGCGAAGGCCTCCGGCGCGGTGTCCCACACCACGCTCCACGACGCCGTCTCCGGTGCCAGGCTGCCGACCTGGCCGACGGTCCAGGCCTTCGTGGAGGCGTGCGGGGGCGATTCTGCAGTGTGGCGCCAGCGCTGGCTCGCTGCGTCCGGAGCCGAGCAGGATCAGCCGCAGGTGGCACCGCAGCTCCCGCGCCAGGAGCCGGAACAGGAAACGACGGCTGCCGGGAGCCCTGCGGAACGGGGTCGGCGGCCGCGTGTCTCCAGGATTTCCCTGCTGGCTGCAGGGCTCGTCGGGATGGCTGTCGGCGCCGGCGGGGCTCTGGGGATCAGCGCTTGGACGCAGTCGGCCCCCTCGCTGCTGAGCCCCTGCCAGACCTCGGACGCCGCCGCGATGGCACCGCCCCGGGCTCTGCAGGCCAGCCAGGTCACCGACCGGGAGTCCGCGGTTCCCAAGGGGGTGCCGGTCTGGGTGGGCCGTCGCGCCTCCGATCAGGAGAACTTCACCGGCACCGCGGTCGTGTTGCCGATCACCACCAAGGTGACATCGGGCGACGTCCTCGTCGTCACGGTGATGCTCACCAGCGTCTGCCCGGGTCCGGTGCAGGTCACAGACACCCTCGGCGACAGCTACACGATGGTCGCCGACGAGACCGACACCGCCCGCCACCGGACCATGATCTTCGCTGCTTTCGGCGTCAAACAGCTCACCACGGCTGACGCCGTCCATCTCTCCTACCCGCACGCCGGCAAGTACCACGTGGCCGTCGACGAGTTCCGCAACATCAGCGCCGTCACCGGCAGCAGCCACGCCCACGGCGAGGCTGGTAACGGTGCCTTCAGTACCAGCGCCAACCCGGTCACCTGCACACGCGGCGACCTCATGGTGGCCGCGATCGGCACCAACACAGGCACCGCGCCGACCCTGGCCGCCGGTTGGACCACCCTGCCCGTCCTGAAGCTCTCCTCCTACCGGCTCACTACCGCCTACCAGGTCGCAGCGGAATCGGGCCGGTGCGCCGTCACGGGCACCACCACCGCCCAATGGGGTGCGACGCTCGTCACGTTCCACTGAACCTCCCGGCTTCATCAATCCCGGGACCGGCGGTCCAATGCCTTCTCATTCCGCCCGCGGTCCCGGCGGCAGTGAGAGCACGGCCACGCCCTGGCGGTCACCAAAGATTGACTTGATGTGTCCATGACAGTATGTCTGGTTCCCGTCAGGCGAGTTGGCGACAACAGGAAGCCCTTCCGGGGGCGTTGATCTGCGGCGAAGCTATTGCCTGCCAGCAGGGAACGGAAACGGCCCGAACGGCAACCGGACGAAGCGTCACCGCGGGACGCGAAACCGGCCACAGGACACCCGACTTCTCCAGCAAAGGACCCATGCCATGATCCGCATCCGTCTCGCCCAGGCCGCCGCGGTCGCCACTCTCGCCGTCAGTACCGTCATCCTCCTGCCCAGCGCCGCCACCGCCGCACCCGCCGCCCAGGCCGCCGCCACCTCGACCTCCACCCCGGTCGCCGGTGCCACCTCCACCCCGGGCAACGGCACCTGGGGCTGAACCGAATGGACATCGTCTACGCCTCTTTGACCCGCCGCCAGCAGGCGGGCGACGGGCCGGCCCCGGTGGCCGAGGTCGGCGAGGTGGTGGACGTCCTGTGGGCACACGCCGGCCCCGAGGACCACCTCGAACACGCCGGCGGCCGCATCGAGGCCGACCGGGTCGACCTCCTCCTCTTCTTCCTCCCACCCGACAGCGCCAGCGCCGACAGCGCCGAGCAGCGCGCCGCCGCCCTCCTGCACCGCGCCCACCACGCCTCACCCCTCCTGCAGCGCCGCTACCTCCCGCCGCCAGAGCTCGACCCCGCCCGGGCGCACGACACCCGCCCCACTCCCTGAACCCGCCAGGGCAGCTCAACCCGCCATCACTCCGGACGTCAGGGTCGCCTCCCGTGACAGCTGTTCCTGCAGGACAGCCGTCCCACGCCCAGCCTCCACTCGCGCCGCAGCCAGGCCCGCGAGACACCGGCCACCCTCGGCCTGCACACCCAACTCCCGCATCGCTCCCAGACCACTGCTCCTGCAGAACAACCGTCCGCCACGGCCCACCGCCCCCTCGTGGGACCAATGACAGGTCACCCGGCTTCCTGGCACCGGCACTCCTCACAACCTCCATCACCTGAGACACGTCCGTAGCACCGCACGCCCCGGGCCGCCCCGGCCGGCTGTTCCTGCAGGACGGCCGTTCGTATCGCCCGGTGTCCCTGCGCTGCGCCCACCGTCGGGGCTCTCGCCCGCCGCTCGCGCACGCTCCCCGCCTTCGCTCTCAATCCACTCCCCTTCCTCACGTCAGGAGAACTCCCATGTCTCGTACCTCGATCCGCACGATGCTCACCGCCTCCATCGGCCTGGTGATGGCCAGCACCGGCCTGCTTGCCGCAGGCGTCACGCCCGCCTCGGCGACCACCAACACCAGCCAGATCGTCTCGGCAGCGGTCGGTCAGCTCGGCGACAACGGCTGCTCCCCCAACTCCTACTACGGCAGCTGCAGCCAGGAATGGTGTGCCGACTTCACGAGGTGGGCCTGGGCGCAGGGCGGCGTGGACGTCTCCACGCTCGGCGCCTCGGTCACCACCTTCGTCAACTACGGCGACAACAACCACACCTGGCACGACCCGGGGTCCTACACCCCCAAGCCGGGCGACGCGATGATCTTCGGCGGCTCCGGGTTCCCGACCAAGAGCAGCGGGGGGGCGCACGTCGGCATGGTCGAAAAGGTCTCCGGCAGCACCATCACCGAGATCGGCGGTAACCAGAGCGGCAAGGTCACGGAGGTGACCGGGACCGCCGCATCCATCGAGTCCCAGCTGGAGGGATCGGGCTACAACTTCCTGGGTTACGTCAGCCCCGTCGGCGCCACCCCTACCATCCCGGCCGGCTTCAACGTCACCGCCAACGCCCAGCAGAGCGGCAGCACGGTCAACCTGACCTCCACCGTCACCGCCAACGGGTACATCAACTACCTCGACTACACCATCACCGGCCCCAACGGATACAACCAGACCTTCCGCGCCGGTGGCGGACCCACCAGCCCCAACACCACGGGGTACGCCTACTCCTGGAACACCGGCGGCCTGCCTTCCGGCAGCTACTCCGTCCAGCCCGTCGCCAACGAGATCGACAACGCCAGCCACGCCTACGCCGCGATCGGCGTCACCGTCGCCAACGCGACGGGGATGGCCCGCCTGGTCTCCGGTGACTTCCTGGGTGACGGGCACATCGACATCGCCGGGATCGACGCGAACAACAACCTCAAGCTCTACACCAACGACGGCACCGGGCACCTCTCCGACTCCGGTATCTACATGTTGGGGACCACGGGTCTGTGGGCGGGCTTCAAGCAGATCACCGCCGGTGACTTCCTGGGTGACGGGCACATCGACATCGCCGGCATCGACGCCAACAACAACCTCAAGCTCTACACCAACGACGGCACCGGCCACCTGACGGACAGCGGTATCTACATGTTGGGGACCACGGGTCTGTGGGGCGGCTTCAAGCAGATCACCGCCGGTGACTTCCTCGGCAACGGGCACATCGACATCGCCG
>NZ_JBGCCK010000040.1:0-40931 GCF_041262525.1 Streptacidiphilus sp. MAP12-20 | reverse complement strand
GCACCGGCCCAACAGGCCAAGGTCTTCCAGTCGGTGGGCAACATCCCCTCCAACACGGGCGCGTACAGCCTGCCCGGGGTGACCGACTTCAAGAATCCCTTCATCGGCCCGAACGCGCCGACCGGTCAGATCTTCTCGGCGGCGGCCAAGAACATCCAGCCCGCCGAACTCGGCCCGCACTCGGGTGACCTGCAGAGCGACTTCGGCAACGGAATTCTGCTCGTCGAGCAGAACCACAAGAGCGCGACGGACGCCTGGAACGCCACCGTCCAGCAGATCGACAGCAGCATCCAGTAGCCGTTCGCTCCCGGGCGGGTCGTGCCGACCCGCCCGGGCGCCGGTTCCGTCGGTGGCCTGCGCCGAGGGAAGACGAACAGCCGACGAAACCCGAGGAAGGGAGCCCTAGTCGTGGCCACTTCGACACACTTGCGCGGCGGCAGCGGTCGCAGTAGATCCGCACCCCCAGATGGCCCGGCTACGGACCGAGACCGGGAGGCGCGAGGTCAGGCCTGGCGCAGTCGCATGTACCGGTGGGACACCAAGGCATCCCCTTACGTGTACGTGGCGCCGTTCTTCCTGGTCTTCGCCGCCTTCGGGCTGTTTCCGCTGCTCTACACCGGCTGGCTCTCGCTGCACCAGGTGAGCCTCTACAACGTCAACCAGTCCCAGTGGGTGGGCCTCGGGAACTACCTCGACCTGTTCACCGGTGCACCGAGCCACTTCTTCTGGAACGCGCTGGGCAACACCGTCACCCTGGGTGTGCTCTCCACGGTGCCGCAGTTGCTCATAGCCATGGGCCTGGCCCACCTGCTCAGTTACAAGATGCGCGGCAGCGCCTTCTTCCGGACCGCTCTACTCGCCCCCTACGCCACCTCGGTGGCGGCGGCCACCCTCGTCTTCGCGCTGATCTTCAGCCCCGAGGGCGGGATGGCCAACTGGCTCCTCAGCCTGGTCGGCGCCGGTCCGGTGCACTGGGAGGCCGGACGCTGGACCTCGCAGATCGCCATCGCGGTCATCGTCACCTGGCGCTGGACCGGCTACAACGCCCTGATCTACCTCGCGGCGATGCAGGCGGTTCCCGGTGAACTCTACGAGGCGGCCGCACTTGACGGCGCGTCACGCTGGAAGCAGTTCCTGCACGTCACCGTCCCGGCACTGCGGCCGACGATCCTCTTCACGGTCGTCGTCTCCACCATCGGCGCGACCCAGCTTTTCGGTGAGCCCTACCTCTTCGGCGGTCAGAGCGGGCACCAGGGCGGCGCCGCCAACCAGTACGAAACGCTCGGCGTGCTCATGTACGACCAGGGGTTCCGCAACAGCATGCTCGGCCGGGCCTCCGCGATCGCCTGGATCATGTTCGCGCTGCTGCTGCTCGTCGGAGCGGCCAACGCCCTTATCGCCCGCCGCCTGCGCCGCTCACAGTGACGGGGAGACAATTCATGACCACCACCCAACCCAGCCACGGCCAGCTCGCCGCGGTCACGCCCTCGCCGACTGGGCCGTCACTGGCAGACGCGCACCGTGCCGGGCGTCGTCGACTGATACCGCGCGCGTCCCGCGCGGGCCGGCAGCACCACGCCGGACCGGTAACCTACGTCGTTCTCGCGCTCGTCGCGCTGGTCTCGCTCTTCCCGCTGTACTGGACCCTGGTCGCCGCTTCCACGGACGCCCACCGCGTGGTGTCCACGCCGCCGCCACTGGTGCCAGGCGGCAACCTGTTCAAGAACCTCGCCTACGTGTGGAACAACGCCGGCGGTCGCGGCATGGGCGTCGCCCTGCTCAACTCGACCCTGGTCGCCGGGTCCGTGACCCTGGGCACAGTCGCCTTCTCGGTGCTCGCGGGGTTCGCCTTCGCCAAGCTCCGCTTCCGTGGCCGGGGCGTGCTGATGGGCCTCGTCGTCGCCACCCTCGCGGTGCCGGCCCAGCTGAGCGTTGTCCCGCTCTTCATCCTGATGCGCAACCTCGGTCTTGGAAACCATCTCGGCGCGCTGATCCTGCCGACCCTGGTCACCGCCTTCGGCGTCTTCTTCATGCGTCAGTACCTGCTCCAGGCGCTGCCGACCGAGTTGCTGGAAGCGGCCAGGATGGACGGCGCGAGTTCGCTGCGCACGGTCTGGCACGTGGTCGTCCCGATCGCCCGGCCGGCCATGGCGGTGCTGGGCATGCTCACCTTCGTGCAGTCCTGGAACGACTTCCTGTGGCCGATCATCGCCATGAACGGCTCCACCAACCCCACCGTCCAGGTCGCCCTGGCCGGACTTGGCACCGGCTGGTCCACCGACTGGTCCGTCATCATGGCCGGCGCGCTGATCGGCACCCTGCCCCTGCTTCTCGTCTTCGTCCTGTTCGGCAAGCACATCGTCGGCGGCATCACCCAAGGCGCCATCAAGGGCTGAGCCCAGCTGGCAAAAGGCTGGCCCGCTGTGCCGCCGACTCCCCCTCATTCCTCCAGGAGACCCTCTCGTGAACCCTCCCACCTCCACCGTGCAGCGGCCCTCCCAGCCTCGTACCGAAGTCGAGCGCGAGCGACTCGTGTTCCCGCCCGGCTTCCTGTGGGGCGCGGCGACAGCCGCGTACCAGATCGAGGGCGCCGCCGCCGAGGCCGGCCGGACACCCTCGATCTGGGACACGTACAGCCACACTCCCGGCAAGGTCGCGGGCGGGGACACCGGCGATGTCGCCGTCGACCACTACCACCGCTACCGCGACGACGTCGCGATCATGCGCGAACTGGGGCTCAAGGCCTACCGGTTCTCCGTCTCCTGGTCCCGGGTCCAGCCGACCGGCCGGGGCCCGGCCGTGCAGAGCGGACTGGACTTCTACCGGCGCCTGGTCGACGAGCTGGAGCAGGCCGGGATCGAGCCCGTGGTCACCCTCTACCACTGGGACCTGCCGCAGGAATTGGAGGACGCGGGCGGTTGGCCGCATCGTGACACCGCCGAGCGCTTCGGGGAGTACGCCTCCCTCGTGGCGGAGGCACTCGGAGACCGAGTGTCGGTGTGGACCACGCTCAACGAGCCGTGGTGCTCGGCCTTCCTGGGATACGGATCGGGCGTCCATGCCCCGGGGCGCACCGACCCGGGTGACGCGCTCCGCGCCGCACACCACCTGAACCTCGGCCACGGCCGTGCCCTGGCCGCCCTGCGCGCCCAGCTCCCCGCCGCAGCCCGTACCGCGATCAGCCTGAACCTGCACCAGGTCCGTGCCCTCACCACGAGTGAGCCCGATCTCGACGCGGCCCGCCGCATCGACGCCGTCGGCAACCGGATCTTCACCGGGCCCATCCTGCGCGGCGGCTACCCGCAGGACCTGCGCGCGGACACCGCGCACCTGGTCGACTGGGACACGCTGGTCCGCCCCGGCGACGAGGAGGCCATCAGCGCCCCGATCGACCTGCTCGGCATCAACTACTACTCACCGACCCTGGTCTCCGCCCCCACAGAGGGCAGCGGGCTCACACCGCGCGAGGCCGCCCGCAACGACGCCCACGGCGCCAGCGACCACTCGCCGTGGCCCGGCTCCGAGACCGTTGTGTTCCACCAGTCTCCTGGTGAACTCACCGCGATGAACTGGTCGGTCGACCCGGGCAGCCTCTACGACCTGCTCACCGACGTCGCCCGCACCCGCCCGGGGCTGCCCCTGGTGATCACCGAGAATGGCGCGGCCTACCACGACGAACTCACTGCCGACGGCCAGGTCCACGACCCGCAGCGAATCGCCTACGTCCGGGCACACCTCGCCGCGGTGCACCGCGCGATCGCCGACGGGGTCGACGTGCGCGGGTACTTCCTGTGGTCGCTGCTGGACAACTTCGAATGGGCATACGGCTACTCCAAGCGGTTCGGGGCGGTCTACGTCGACTACCCGACCCAGCGCCGCATTCCGAAGGACAGCGCGCACTGGTACGCCAGGACCATCCGCGACAACGCCATCTCCCCGGTCCCCGGGCCCTCCGAAGAGGACGCCGGCACGCGCGCTCAGTCCTGATCGGATCTTGCGGGGCGCGCCGCAACCGTGCGCGCCCCCGCGAGACCCGCGACCGCTGCGCAGACAGCGCGCGGATGCCCCGCCGCCGGAGCATCTTGCACTGCGGACGAACGCTCCGGTCCTGGGCGCGGCGGCCGCCGCGGGCCGGGGACACCGACCGCGGGGGCGGAGCACGGAGGCGAGACAGGCACCGGCATCAGCCCAGGCGCTCGGCGATGTGGTCGCCGACCCGCAGGGCGTTGGCGATGGCCGTCAGTGACGGGTTCACCGCGCCGATGCTCGGAAAGAAACTCGTGTCCACGACGTAGAGGTTGTCGAGGTCGTGGGCCTTGCAGTTGACGTCCAGGGCTGAACTCTCCGGGTCGGTGCCGAATCGGATGGTGCCCGCTTGGTGCGCGGTGGCCCCGATCGGCATCCCCTTGTGCAGGTAGAGGTTGTGCGGCATCAGGTGGTGCGGATGCATGCCCAGATGCCCCAGCATCCCCTGCAGCTTGCGCTGCAGGTGCTTGAGGCCCTCGATGTTGTTCTTCTCGTCCAGGGCCAGGTGGATGTTCCCCTCACCGTCCAGGGTGACCCGGTTGTCCGGCTGCGGAAGGTCCTCGCCGCACAGCCAGAAGTCCACCGCGTGGTGGGCCAGGACCTCGAACGGCATGTCCGGTGAGGCCTTGCCGGCCCAGCGCGGCGCCTCGCCGCGGATCTGGTCGGCGTCGGACTTGCCCAGCATCTGGATGCCGCCGAGCGGGTAGTCCCAGTCGTCCGCACCGAGATACCAGTCGTTCAGTGCCAGGGTCTTCTGGAACTGCGTGTCGTTCGGCTCGTTCGACACCGCCATGAGGGCGAGGTTGTTGTGCCGCATGTAGTGGCGGCCCACCACGTCGGAGCTGTTGGCCAGGCCGCGTGGATGCCGGTCGTTCGCCGAGCGCAGCAGCAGCGCGGCGGAGTTCACCGCTCCGCACGCGACCACCACGATGTCGGCGCTGAAGCCGGCCGTTGACCCGTCGGCGAGTTCGGCGACGACCTTGGTGACCACGCGTCCGGTCGCGTCGGTCTCCAGGCGCCGCACGTTGGCGCCGGTGACCATCCGGACATTGTCGTGCTCCAGGGCCGGCTCGACGCAGATGACCTGCGCGTCGGCCTTGCCGCGCACCAGGCAGGGGAAGCCGTCCACCCGGTTGCAGCGGATGCAGACGCTCTCGTGGGTGGCCCCGCCGTGCTCGTCCTGGGTGAGGTTGACCCCGATGGGCAGGTGGAACGGGTGCAGCCCCTGCTTTTCCAGGTCGTCGCTCAGCTGCTGGATCCGCGGCTCGTGCTCCACCGGCGGATAGGCGTACTGCGCGCTGACCGGCCCCTCGCCGGGGTCCTCGCCGTGGCGGCCGTGTACCAGGTAGAGGTGCTCGGCCTGGGTGTAGTAGGGCTCGAGATCCTGGTGGTCGATGGGCCAGGCGGGGGAGATGCCGCCATGGTGCCGCAGTTCGCCGAAGTCCTGGGGACGCAGCCGGAACAGGGCGGCACCGTAGAACTTGGTGTTGCCGCCGACGTAGTAGTTGACCTCGGGCTGGAATTCGTTCCCGTGTCGGTCGTACCAGGACTCGGGGGCCAGGTACTTGCCCTTGACGAAGACGGCCGTGGACTCCCAGTTGTCCCGTTCCCGTGGCAGGTAGCCGCCGCGTTCCAGGATCAGGATCCGCTTGCCGGAGCCGGCGAGCCGGTGGGCGAGGGTGCCTCCGCCCGCGCCGGTTCCGATGACGATGACATCGTAGTGCTGATCGTCAGCCACGTTGGACTCCGTCCTCAGATCCTCGGCCCTGCCCGGGTGTGATTGCCACCTTCGGTGGGCAACACAGGGGGCGAATCGGCCGATCAGTGTCACTTCGCAAGTTAACGGGCACGAATCCGGACGGCGACCTGGGCGCGGTGGTACGGCAGGACATTCACCCGCTCGCGGTGTTTCCGCCTGACCTGCAGGCGGACCTTCGATTGCCGATTCCCGCAGCTGCGGTGTTACTGGAGATGACCGCAGGGCGCGGAGGGCAGGTAAGCCAGAACCCGGAGGCTCAGCATGGACATGATCCATGTCCGCGTGGTCAGCCCCCCGGATCTCACGGAGCGGGTGATCGAGATCCTCGACAGCGATCCCCATGTCCTGAACCTTGTCGTCCAGCCGGGTGCTGCGCGAAATCCGGACGGCGACCCGATCGTGTGCGACGTGCTGACGGGAGGGGCGAACGAGGTCCTGCGCCGTCTGCGTGACCTTCGCTTGGAGCGGCGCGGCTCGATCGTCATCGAGCCGGTGGACATGGCCTTCTCCGCTCGAGCCGACGAGGCCCGAGCCCGCTGGTCCGGCGCGGTCGGGAACGCGCCGGTCTGGGAACAGGTCGAGGCCCGCATCCGCGCGGAAGGGAATTACACGCCGAGCTTCTACCTCTACCTGGTCGTCGCGGGCCTGCTCGGAGCCGTGGGGATCGTCACCAACTCCCAGATCCTCATCGTCGCCGCGATGGTCGTCGGGCCTGAGTACGGGGCCATCGTGAGCATCGCGCTCGGCATCGACCAGCGCTCGCGGCCGAGGATCCGGCAGGGGCTGCTCGCGCTGCTCATCGGCTTCCTGCTGGCCATCCTCACCACGTTCCTGTTCAGCCTGATGATCCGTGGCTTCGGGTTTCAGTCGAAGGCGTTCACCGCCGGCCTGCGACCCGTCTCCAGCCTGATCGACACACCGAATTTCTTCTCGTTCGCCGTCGCGGCGCTGGCCGGAATCGTGGGCATCGTCTCGCTGACGGAAGCCAGGACGAGCGCACTGCTCGGAGTCTTCATCTCCGTCACCACCATCCCGGCGGCCGCGGACATCGGCGTCTCCACCGCATTCGGGAGCTGGAGCGAGGCCCGTGGATCGTTGATCCAACTGCTCGTCAACATCGTCGTGCTGATCGCGGTCGGCACACTCGCACTCAAGGCCCAGCGGGCCATCTGGCGGCGGGTCGGCCGCCGCGACTCACGCGGAAGCCAAGCGGACCTGCGCGGCCACGGAGCGGCATGACGGGCGGTCACACACCCGACCAGATCAGTGCTCTTTCGTGTCAGCTGTCGTCTTTCGTCGCAGGCCGACCTGGACGGCGCCGAGGAGGATCCGCACGGCCACGCCGATGAGCAGCAGGTTGCCGAGCATCTGGATCGTTGTCACGATCCGGGCGGGCTCGGACCGCGGAACGATGTCCCCGAACCCGACCGAACTGAAGACGGTGACGGTGAAGTACAGCGCGTCGAGCCGCGTCAGATGCTGGGAGAAGGCGACCGGCTGGGCTCGTTCCATCAGGAAGTACGAGGCCGAGAAGATCACCAAGAACAGTGGCACGCTCAGGGCGAACGCCTCGATCGCCCGGATCCGGGGGAAGCGCGACCGCGCGATGGCGCGCGCCTGGAGGGCGATCAGAACAACCACTGCCAGCAGGCCGACCGCCAGCAGGGCCTCGGTCGTGGCGGTGGCGCGCTCCCCGATCGGTAGCACGAAGTACAGGACCACCAGGCAGGTCGAGGTCAGAGTGGGACGAAGCACCGCGCGGATCACAAGCCTGCGGCGCTCCGCCTTGGTCATGCCTTCGGAATCCGGGTCGTTCACACGCGGCGATCGTGAGGTACGGGTGAGAACACAGGCAGCAGGCTAGACCGCCCGGTGATCCGTATCGTGCACCTGGGCGGCTCTCCGCGTGTCCGCTCGGTGATGTCGCAGACGCTGTGGGTGGCATCTTCGGGCCGCTCGCGGCGCCGGTGGGATCGTCACTCCCGCCGACCGGGTGAAGCAGGAGGCTTCACGCGCGCCGCGTTGAGCGGTCGCGCCGCTGGGTGCCCTAGCGTCTGTGGCCGAGCGTGATGGCGAATCGCCGCGCCTGACGCGTCACCCCGGTGGCGCACGTCGGACGCGTTGTGAGTCGCGGTCACAGGGGACGGGGCGCGGCCGCATCACGGTGGTGTCGCACGTTCGATGCGTCACTCGATGGGAGAAGTCCGTGACCGCCAACCAGATTCTGCTGGGTGTCGGCCTGACCGTGGTCCTCGCCGTCGGCTGCCAGGTCGTGGCCAGTCGATTCCGCTTCCCCGCTCTGGTGATCCTGCTGCCGGTCGGCTTCACCGCCGGTGCGCTCACCAGCGACGTCAATCCGCAGAATCTCGTCGGTCCCGCCTTCTCGCCCCTGGTGTCCCTGTCGGTGGCGGTGATCCTCTACGACGCCGGCCTCGGACTCGATCTGCAGCGGCTGAAGGGCCACACGCGCCGGGTCGTTGTGCGGCTGATCTGGCTCGGTGTGCTCATCACCTGGGCCTTCGGCTTGATCTTCTCGGAGTTGCTCTTCGGCCTGTCCCATCGCGCCGCTGTGATGCTCGGGGCCATTCTGGTGGTTTCCGGTCCCACGGTCGTCGGTCCGCTGCTGCGCTTCGTGCGCCCTGTTGACCGGCTCCAGCACATCCTCGCGTGGGAGGGCTCTCTCATCGACCCGGTCGGCGGGATTCTCGGTGCCCTGGTGTTCCACGCCGTCAGCGCGAGCACCAAGGGGTCCGTCGCCAGCCAGATCGGTCATTTCCTCGGCAGCGCAGGCGTCGGATTGGCCGGGGGTGCGGTCGGCGCGGCGGCGTTGTGGCTGCTGCTGAGGGGGCTTCGACTACCGGAGACCCTCGGCACGTCCGTCCAGCTCGCGGCGGTCGTCGGCGTGGCGGCGCTGTGCGACGTGATCCGGGACGACACCGGACTCATCGCGGGTGTGGTGATGGGTCTGGCTGTCGCGAACCTGCCGGGCCTGGACATCCCGGCCCGTAATCCGTTCTTCGAGACCCTGGTGCAGCAGATCCTGGGGGTGCTGTTCATCTCCATCTCGGCCACCATCACGCCTGCTTCGCTACGGCACCTCGGCCTTCCGGCGCTCGGCTTCGTCGCCGTCATGGTCCTCGTCGCGCGTCCCCTGGTCGCGGCGGTCACGACCGTTCGTACGGATCTGACCAGAGGCGAGCGCGGCTTCATCGGGTGGATGGCCCCCCGAGGCATCGTGGCCGCTGCGAGCGCCTCGACCTTCTCTGCCGCACTCGTCAGCAAGGGCGTGCCCGGGGCGGACAAGATCCTGCCGATCACCTTCTTGGTGATCGTGGGCACCGTGACCCTGTACGCCTTCACAGCGGCTCCCGTCGCCGCCCGCCTCAACGTGCAGCGGTCCAGTCGTTCCCGGCCCCTGCTGGTCGGGGGCAGCGCCTGGGTGATCGACCTGGGACGCGCTCTGAAGTCAGTGGGCCTTGAGGTGGTGATGTGGGCCGGCCTGGACCAGGAGCGGGAGCGCATCCGCGATGCCGGGCTCGAACTCGCTCCCGGCGAGCTGCTGGCTGCGGCGACCGGCGAAGGCGCCGAACTTGAGGGGATCACCGCCGTTTTCCTGCTCACGGAGGAAGACGACTTCAACGCCTTGGCGTCGACGATTCTCCGGACCAATGTCGACGGCCCGGTGTACCGACTGCGGCCGCCGCTCGACAGCGAGGGCGTCGTGGCCCCCTTCACCGGTGGGCAGGTCCTCTTCGCACCCTCACTGACCAGGGTGGCTCTCGACCGCAGGTGCGAGGGGGGCGGCGGGATTGTCACGCAACCGGCGGAGCGCGCGGTGCCTGAGGGATTCGATGTGTTGTTCCGCATCCGCGCGGACGGAGCGCTCGCTCCGATGACGGAGGCGGTGCCGAAACCGGAAGAGGGCGACGTCGACGTGCTGGTCGGGCCCGCGGGCTGAGCGCGCCCCGCCGGGCCGGGTCGGGAGAGGAGATCGACCTGATCGTCGACGTCTCCGAGCTCGAGCCCAGGGGGATGCCAACCCGTCTGCAGCCTGGGCGGACCGCCTCGCTTTCATCACGGCCGCCGCCGGTCAGAGAAGCGCAATCGGGTTGACCGGCGAACCGGTCGCCTGCGGCAGTCTGAGCGGCGCGATCACGCACAGGAAGGACCAGCGGTCCTCCGCCTCGCACATCGGTACCAGATCCTCGAACTGCAGGTAGTCCAGCAGGTGGAGTCCCAGGCCGTGGACGGCCAGCACGTGGATCGGGAAGTCCACGCCCTCGGTCGTGCTGGGGGCCGCGTCGTTGTTGCCGTCGCTGCCGAGCACCGACACACGCCGCTCGGCCAGGAACTCCACCGCGCCCGGCTCCAGTCCCGCACGGGCCGTCGCCGAGGTCCACGGACCCAGTTCGGTTCGACGACGCCGATGACCCACACGCACGAAGAGCAGATCGCCCTCACCGACGCGTACGTGCTGGGCGGCCTCGGCCGCGGCCAGCTCGTCGGCGCTCACCTGGTCACCTGGTTCGAGCCAGGGCACTCCGCGCAGCCGGGGGATGTCGAGCAGCACGCCGCGACCGACGATGCCGTCGGCGGCGAGTGCGATGGACAGCGCGGTCGCTCCGTCGGCCTTGACGCTGCTCGCCGATGCGCCGTCGTGCAGGGTGCCCTCGTAGATCACGTGGCACAGGGCGTCGATATGGCTGTCGGCGTCGCCGTGGACGTTCATGTCGAAGTGGTCTCTGGCGAACTGCAGTCCGCTGTCGCCGATGGTGCCCTCGACCGCCCCGGTCATCAGGTGTCCGGCCGGCTGGGGGTTGTCCGGCCCGGTATTGGTCTCCACAGGCGCGGCGAGGCTGACATGGCGTCCGCTGCGAACTTCGCGGGCCGCGGCGGCGACGTGCGCCGGAGTGATCAGATCGATGGCGCCGCAGGTGGGTCCTCCGGGAGTCGGCGGGCGCCGGACCCGCTCGTACAGGGCGCGGAACTCCGCGGCACTCAGCGACGGCTGGGCCTCCTGTCCGCCCGACGAGGAGGACGACCGTCGGTGTGCCTTGGCCGGATTCGGCTCCATACCGCCATGAGAACGTCCGCAGTCGGAGAACGCACCCCGGGACGGGTGAGGCGAGCTCGCCGGGTCCGAACCGCACCCTGACCGGCACGGGTCGCCCGTGGAAGCCGGGCATCACCCGTTCGGCCCTGTCTCGGGCCTGTCTCGGGCCTGTCTCGGCGCGCCGACGCGCCGGATGGCGGCGGCTGCACGGTGCGGCGCCGGTCTGGTGCGTAGGTTGGTCGAAAGACGCCGCTGGTTCCAGCGCGGAAGGACGGCTGTGTGGTGAGCGTTCCGGGCGCGTCCCTGGTGGGAGCGGTGTTGTCCGTGCCTGTTCGGGTGACCGGGGTGGCGGCCGCATTGGCTGCCAAAGGCGCGCTGGACGGTGTGGACGTCACGGCCCGGATGGTCTCCAGGGTCGGTGGGGCGACGGTCCGTGCGCTGCGCGCCGAAGCGCCCGCGACGTCCGCCGCTGATGGGGATCCATCCCCGGCGGACCGGTTCGTGGACCGTGCGGAGCGTTCCGGCGACGGCCTGACCGCCCATCGGGAGTCTCGAAGGGGCGCGCAGGTCACCGAATCGCTGGCGGCCCTGGCTCGCGGCCGTCGCGACCGCCGGGTCTGGGCTCGCGCCGGTCGCGCGCACATCCAGGCCCACGGTCTCCACGGCGGCGGAGAGCAGCACCACCGCTACGCCCGCCGGCTCACCGAGGAACTGCGCCGCGTCGAGGGCGTGAACTGGGCCGAGGTGAACGCGGTCACCGGGCACGTTCTGGTCGACTTCGCCGAGGGCTCGGTCGACGTCGACTCCTTGGTGGAGCTGGTGGAGTCGGTGGAGGAGGCCCACGACGCCCGCCGCGCGGAGGAGGGCATGCACGCCGCGCCGCCGGACGACGACATGGCCGTCTCCGCCGCGGGCGTCGCCCTGGCCGCCGACTGCGTGGGGATGGCGGCTGCGGCGGTGGGCCGGATTTCCGACCTTCCCTTGGTGCCGCGGCCGGTGCACGCCGTGGTGGCACTGGCGGACTCGATGCCGCGGGTGCGGGAGGCGCTGGAGCAGCGCCTCGGTGAGCTCCGCGCCGACGCGCTGCTCGCACTCATGAGCGCTGTTGTCCAGGGCATGGCACAGGGTGCGGCACCGCTGGCTGCTGACGCCGCCCACCGTACCTTCCAACTGTTCGAGGTCCGTGCCCGGCGGGAGTCCTGGAATCGGCGGGAGCAGCACCTGGTCGTGCCCGACGGAGCGGGGCAGCCGCCGGTGCGCCCCGAGCGCCCCGAGCGTCCATGTCCCTTGCCGGCCGGACCGGTGGAGACGGCGGGCAACCGCACCGAGCTCGGACACCTGCTCGGTGGTGCCGGTGTGCTGCTGGGTACCCGGGACCCGTCGGCGGCGGCCGACGTCGTCCTCGCCACCGTGCCGAAGGCGGCCCGTCACGGGCGCGAGGCATTCGCCGCCATCCTCGGCCACGACCTGGCCCGCCGCGGGGTCGTGGTACTCGAGCCCGGCGCCTTGCGGCGCCTGGACCGGGTCAGTGCGGTCGTCCTCGACTCCTTGGTGTTGTGCAACGGTGAACAGCGTATTCTCGGGGCCCGTTCCACCAGCGACGCCCTGGACGACGCGGATGTCTGGAAACTGGCCGGTGCCGTGCTGGAGAATCGCGGTCCAGCCGACCTGTCCGGTTCCGGACCCTGGAGCGCGCACACCTCCGCCCGCTCCGAGGATGAAGAGGCCGGCCGCGGCACTGCTGTCGACGACGGCGCGGCCGACGGGAGCTCTGCCTCCAGCTGGTTGCTGCGACGGGTGGCGGACGCAGTCGACAGCAGCGGACCCGCTGATCCCCTCGGCCTGACTCTCGACCTGACCGATCGTCATGGAACGGTCCACGGCCGAGTTCAGGTGGGTGTCTCGCTCGACCCACTGGCCGAAGCCGTCCTGACGGCCGCGCATGACGCCGCCGCGCACGTCGTGCTGACCCGGCATGCGAGCACCGCCGAGTTGCACGCATGGGGTGACGAGTCGTCCGTCGCCACCGAGGAGCTGACCGAGCACGTCCAGGCCCTGCAGCGTGAAGGCCACGGTGTGCTCGTCATCGCGCACGATCGCGACCAGGCGCTGGACGCCGCCGACGTCGGAGTCAGCGTGCTGCGCGGCACCGGTGTCGCCGACTGGCGTGCCGACCTGGTGTGCGGGCCTGGGCTGGCTGAGGTGTGGCGCGTCCTGAGCGCGGTTCCGGCCGCCCACCGCGCCAGCCACAGGGCCGCGCAGATGTCCCTCAGTGGCTCCGCTCTGGGCGCACTGCTGCTGGCCGGCCGTCCGCGACGCCGCCGGGGTCCGCTGCGCGCCCTGGCGAGCTGGCAGGATCTGCCGCCCGCCCATGCCGCCTCACTGATGGCCATGACCGCCAACGCGCTCACAGCCCGTCGACTGGACCACCGGCCCGCGCCACGGCCGGTGGTCCGCAACGCCTGGCACGCCCTCGCGGCGGACGAGGTGTACCGAAGGCTCCACGCCGAGCGGGCCGGGGACGAGCTCGCAGCGAACACCGAGGCCATGGGCCTGGCGCAGCGGATCCAGCTGTGGGAGGAGCGGTTCGCGGACAGCCCGCTGATCAGGCGCGCGGTCGTCGAGCCTGCCGGCGCGACGATCCGAGTGGCGACGGCAGCCGTGCACGAGCTCGACGACCCCCTGACGCCGGTTCTCGCGCTGGGGGCCGCGGCATCCGCGATCGTCGGCTCCAGTATCGACGCGTTCCTGGTCGTCGGCGTGATGGCGGGCAACGCGGTCATCGGCGGGATCCAGCGGATGCGCGCCGAGCGAGCCCTGGGAGAACTGCTGCTCGGTCAGGAACTCAGCGCCCACCTCGTACCCAGCGACCTGTTGGCAGGTACCCGCCTTCCCGCGGCCCCCCGGGCGGACCCGGCGGCCGCCGACGACGGTTCCGGGACGGCCGTTCCGACCGCCCTGGCCCGACTTCGCCAGGCGCCGACCGAGGAGATCGCCGGGGGCGAGCTGCGAGCCGGAGACCTGATCGCCCTGACTGCCAACGACGTCGTCCCGGCCGACGCCCGGCTGCTCCTCACCGAGGCCCTCGAAGTGGACGAGGCGTCCCTGACAGGGGAGTCCGTGCCGGTGGAGAAGTCCCCACAGCCGACGCCCAACGCCGACATCCCGGACCGCCGTTGCATGGTCTACGAGGGCACCACGGTGCTGGCCGGCAGCGGTCTCGCCGTGGTCGTGGCCACTGCGGAGGCCACCGAGGCGGGACAGGCGTCCACCGTCGCCACGCACCTCGAGGCATCGCCGGGAATGCAGGCCCGCCTCGCGGAGCTCACGCGCATCGCCCTGCCCGCCACCGCTGTGGGAGGGGCCGCCGTCACCGCCCTGGGCATGCTCGGCGGGTTGCCCTTGCGCCGTGCGCTGGAGTCAGGGGTCGCGGTCGCCGTCGCGGCGGTGCCCGAGGGACTTCCCCTGGTCGCCACCGTCTCACAGTTGGCCGCCGCGCGCCGGCTGTCCAAGCTCGGCGTGCTGGTGCGCTCCACCCGGGCTCTGGAGGCACTGGGCCGGGTCGACACGCTCTGCTTCGACAAGACCGGAACGCTCACCGAGGGCCGGCTGCATCTGGTGCGGTTGGTGGACCACGCGGGGAAGCCCCTGCTCAAGGGACGCAAGGACGGCCTGGCGGTCATCCAGACGGCGGCGCGCGCCTGCCCGCCCTCGGAGTCCGACGACCAGCACCTGTCGCACGCCACGGACCGGGCGGTCCTGGAGGCCGCAGGAAGCAGGGGCACGGGTGCCGGCTGGACCATGGAGGAGGAGCTGCCGTTCGAGACCAGCCGCGGGTACTCCGCGTCGCTGGGACGTGACCGTCGCGGGACGCTGTTGGCGGTCAAGGGTGCGCCCGAGGTGATCCTGGCTCGGTGCGTCCGGGTCCGCGTGCTCGACGGTACCGAGGAACGCCGACGTGCCGGTCGCGAGGGTCGCGAGGATCAGCCGTTCACGACGGCGAGGCGGCGGGCCGCTCGGAGCGCCGTGCGCACACTGGCCAAGCAGGGGCTGAGGGTACTGGCAGTCGCGGAGCGGGGCGTACCCGACGTGGCATCGATCCAGGAGAACATCGCCGAGGAGGTTCGCGACCTGACGCTACTCGGGTTCGTCGCCATCGCCGACACCCCTCGGCCTGCTGCGGAGGTGTCCGTCCGCAGGCTGGGCGTGGCCGGGATCAGGGTCACCATGATCACGGGAGACCATCCCGCCACGGCCGCCGCGGTGGCCGCCGAGCTGGGCATCCCGGATGCCGGCCAGGTCCTGACCGGTACACAGATGGACGCCATGACCACCACCGAACGTATCGCCGCGGTGCAGCAGGCCGCGGTCTTCGCCCGTGTCTCCCCGACCCAGAAGACACGCATCATCAAGGATCTGCAACGGGCGGGCCATGTCGTTGCCATGACCGGAGACGGAGCCAACGACGCCGCGGCGATCCGCCGTGCGGACGTCGGCATCGCGGTGGCCGGGCACGGTTCCCACTCGGCTCGAAACGCTGCAGACCTGGTCCTGACCGCACCCGACACGTCACTGTTGCTGGACGCCCTCCGCGAGGGGAGGGCCCTTTGGGAGAGCGTGCGCGACGCCGCCGCGATCCTGGTCGGAGGCAACGCCGGCGAGGTCGCCTTCACCGTGCTGGGCGCGGCCCTGGGTGGCCAGGCCCCCCTGACGACGCGCCAACTCCTGCTGGTCAACATGCTCACCGACATGCTGCCCTCGCTGGCCGTGGCGCTCACTCCGGCGGAACGCGGCGGACGCGAAGGAGCAGCCCCGGTGACCGGAGAACCGGCCCAGGGCTTCGCCGGTGCGGAGATGGTGCGCGCGCTCGCCGTCCGAGGTGCGGCCACGGCCTTGGCCGCGCTGCTGGCGTGGCAGCTGGGCCGGCTCACCCGGCTGGTCCCCGGGGGAAAGCGCCGCGCCTCCACGATGGGTCTGGCCGCACTCGTCGGCGCTCAGCTGGGCCAGACCCTGCTGACCCGCTGGCACAGTCCCCTGGTGCTGGCCACGTGCGCCGTCTCGGCAGGCGCGTTGTTCGCGGTGGTGGAAACGCCGGGCGTCAGCCAGTTCTTCGGCTGTACTCCGCTCGGCCCCGGTGCCTGGCTGATCGTGGTCGGGTCGGCCGGCGCCGCCACGATCGGCGCGGGCCTCGCTCCTCGGCTGCTGAACTCCGCGCCCGGGTAGGACCGTGCGTGCGGCCACCTCGGCGGACGTGTGAGCGGGCGGGGTGACCACGGTGGGTGGTCACCTGTTCGCCCTGTCCGGGTCGCGCTTCCTCACGTGGAGGGCTTCGCTGGCTGGAGCATCGGCCTCGATTCGACGGCCCAGGGAGGCCCAGCGTGGCGACAAGCGATTCACCGTCCGTCAGGGATGCGTCCCCGTCACCGCCACAGCACCACCGGATGCGCTCAAGTGCTTCGCTGGTGCTGCTGGTGGTGGCATGGGTACTGGCCCCGCTCTGCGTAGTGGCGACGTGGGCGAACTCCCAGATCTCCGACACCTCGCGCTACGTGGCCACCATGGCCCCGCTGGCGAGCAACACCGCCGTGCAGGGCGCGGCGACCAACCGGATCACCGATCTCGTCGTACAACGACTCGACGTGCCTTCGCTCGTCGCCCAGGCCAGCCAGGCCATTTCCGGAACAAGGATCCCTCCCAAAGCCGCATCGGCCCTGCAAGGTCTCCTGGCCGGGCCGGTCACCAACGGCGTCACCAGCCTGGTGCACACGGTGACCCAGAGGGTAGTCACCAGCAGCGCGTTCGTGACGATCTGGACCGACGCCAACCGTGCCGCCCACACCGCGGTGGACAACGTCCTGTCCGGCAAGAAGACAGCCGCCGTGCAGCTCCACGGCAACGACGTGGTCCTCGAGCTGGGGCCGGCCCTGGACCAGGTGAAGCAGCGGCTGGTGGCCAGCGGCCTTGGTGTGGCGTCGCACATCCCGACCGTGAACAGCTCGTTCACGCTGTTCACCTCCAGCCAGGTCTCCAAGCTCCAAACCGGCTACCGGCTGCTGAACGCGATCGGGAACTGGCTGCCCGTCATCACGGTGCTGATCGCGGCCGGCGGGGTGATGCTCGCCGCCCGCAGGCGACGTGCCCTCGTCGCGGCGGCGTTCGGAGTGGCGGTCGGCATGCTGATCCTGGGAGTGGGCCTCGCGATCGGACGGCACATCTTTCTCGACCATCTGCCCGCCGACTCCTCCGAGGCGGCCGCGTCGGCGATCTTCGATCAGATCGCGTTCTTCCTGCGCCACACGATCAGGGCGGTGGGGGTTCTGGGACTGGTCGTGGCGCTCGGTGCCTACGCTTCCGGCCGCGGCCGCTACGCAGTGCTGGTCCGTGGCAAGTGCCGTCAGGGAATCGCGTGGCTCCGTGCGCGCTCCGGCTTCGGCTTCGGCCCGGTGGGGCCGTGGGTGCACCGCTTCAAGCGATGGCTGTTCCTGGCCGTGCTGGCGGTGGCCGCGGTGATCCTTGGCCTGTGGAGCTACCCCACCGGCTGGGTCGTCTTCTGGCTGGCCGTGGCCGTCCTGGGAGCGGTCGCCGCCGTCGAGTTTCTGGACGCGTCCGATACAACCGACGAACCGGCAGCCGTCTCTACGGCACCCAGCGGCTGATCCACGCCTCGCGTGGCCTTCCACCACTGAGGCCGAATCGGCCTGCGCGTCGGGCCGCGCAGGCTGGACCCGCTGATTCTCCGCAGGTGCAGCCTGCGCCGGCTCGTCGTTGCCCTCCCCGAGATCGAGCCGACCGGTCCCAGGGAGTCGACCGGCTCCTGGCTGGTCTACGACGCGGTCGCCATCGGCGGCTAGTCCGGTTGGACTCCGCCGATGGGGTAGGACGCCAAAGCCCGGTGCCCATCCCATCGGCGGGTTCAAGGACCGTGTGTGCCCTGTTCGGCCCAGATGGTCTTGAAGTTGCGCTCGTACCGGGTGCCCCAGCGGCGGCTGCAGTGCATGACCAGGAAGAGTCCGCGGCCCCCTCGTCGTTCGCGTGTGCGCGGCGCAGGTGGGGCGCGGTCTTGCCGGCGTCCGACACTTCGCAGGTAAGGCTCTGGTCGTGGATCAGGCGCACGGTGACCGGGCCGGTCCCGTAGCGGATGGCGTTGGTGACCAGCTCACTGATGATCAGCTCCGTGGTGTCCTGGAGGTGTTCCAGGTGCCACGCCTCCAGTTGGCGGCGTGCGAGATGGCGCGCGGTCGACACCACCGTGGGTTCGGGCGGGAGCGTCCAGAGGGCCAGGTGCTCGGGGCCGAGCACATGCGTGCGGGCCAGCAGGAGGGTGCGATCCTCGGCGGGAACAGGTGCCAGGAGCGCACTGGCCGCCTCGCACAGTTGCTCCAGGGAGGGGCCCGGGTAGGTCAGCACGCTCAGCAGTCGCTGCCGGTTGGTGCTCGCCCGGCTGCTGGTCGCGGGGGAGAGGCCGGTGGTGTGGAGCGCGAGGAGTGTGTCGGGCGGTAGTTCCGTCGTAGAGCTTTCGAAGGGACCTCCCTCACCCAGGAAGGGGCCGACGGGGACCGCGAACGGAATCGGTTGGCCGTCCGGCCCGAGGACGACCGGGCCCGGGTGGCCTGCGCTGGCGGCGGTGCAGCGGCCCGTCGTCGGGTCGTAGAGCAGGTAGAGGCACGACGCGGGCGACCCTCGCGGTCTCCCTTCGCCCGGACTGTCCCCGTCGCTCTCGGCCAGCCGATCGGTGGCCTCGTCCAAACGGGTGAGCAGTTCCTCCGGCGCGAGATCCTGGGCGGCGAGGGTCTGCACCGCGGTGCGCAGCTGCCCCATGGCCGCCGCCGTCTCGATGCCGCGGCCCGCGACGGTGCCCATGACCAGCGCCACCCGGGCCCCGGACAGGGGGATGACGTCGAACCAGTCGGCCGCCTCGGCGCCGTGGTGGTGGACGTGCGCGCAGTCGACGGCGGAGAGCCGGGGCGGAACGCGGGGCAGCAGGTGGCGCTGCAGACTCGTTGCCACGTCGCGTTCGCGCATGTAGGCGAGCGCCTTGTCCAGGCTGAGCGCGGTACGCCCCACAAGCGCCGTCGCCAGGTCCAGGTCCGCCGCCGCGAAGGCGTCCGGGCGGTCGGATCGGACGAACGTGGCCAGCCCGAGCAGATGCCCCTGGACCAGCAAGGGCGCGACAAGGGCGGAGCGCGCCCGGAGCGGCAGATTGTGCTCCTTCGACGGGCTCTCCAGGAGCACCGGTCCCAAGGAGACCATCGCCTCCGCGTAGGCCGACGGATACGGCTGGGGCAAGACCGAGGAGTCGGCGGCGGCGTCCTGCTGGTCAGGATGCGCGGGCGCGCCCTGGTCGACCACCCGGTACAGCACGGCCTCGTCGGCGCGCGGACCTGCCGCCGGTCTGTCCCCTCGGACGACCTCTGCGACGAGGTCGACCAGCACGGCGTCGGCGAATCGGGGGACGGCGACCTCTGCGAGCTCCCGGGCGGTTGTGACGACGTCGAGGCTGGAGCCGATGAGGCGGTTCGCCTCGTTGTGCAGGCCGAGCCGCTCCAGAGCAGCCTCGCGTTCGGTGACGTCCTGGACCACCGCGGCGAGTCCCAGCACCCGCCCGGCGGGATCGCTGAGCCGGAACGCGGTCACCGACACGGCCATGCGCCGCTCGGGATCGTCCACCCGGAAGCCGTGGAACAGCCGGTCCCGCAGGGTTTCGCCGCTGGCCAGCACCCGCGCGGCCGCCTCGGGGACCTCCGGGCCGAACGCGACGGCGGCGAATTCCGCGACCGTGTGCCCGAGGACGGCGTCTTCGGGCAGTCCGCGGACACCCTCTCCGGCTCGGTTGAAACGGACCACTCGAAGGTCCGGGTCGAACACGAAGAGACCCACGGGCGCCTGGGCGAACAACGCCTCCAGGAAGGCGTCGCCGACCCCGCTACGGTCTTCGCCAGGCACTGCCACCTCCAGAGCGACCGCCATCTCCACGATCGCACGCGGCTCTCCGGCCGCAACTCCTCCACCTCGCGGCTGCGCGAGACGCGAAACCACCGCTCGACGGTGCGCCCTGAGTCAGGCCGGGTTGGCGACCGCCCGAACGACGAGTTCGACCAGGTCGTCCACGAAGCGAGCGTCGGGCAGCTCGCGTTCCGCCAGCAGGCGATAGATCAGCGGCGCCGCGACGAGCGTGGCCGCGGACCGGATGTCGATGTCCGGCCTCACGTCGCCGCGGGCGATCGGATCTTCGGCAGCCGAACCTGGATCGCCACCACCGCCGCGTACTTCACCAGCTACTGGTGCATCGCGGGCTGACCCCGGCGCTCTCGTAGACCTGCTGCGCGGCGAGCCCGGACATGTCGTAGCCGACCACCTTGGTCATGTCGCCCTCGGCGAAGGTAGAGGTCGTGTCCGTTCGACGACGAGATGCTGCGACTGTGGGCGGAGCGCTTCCTCAAGGGTTAGCCAGTGCCGTGGGCGGATGGTCGTCGTCCCCAAGGCCCACGTTCGGGTGAGTCCCGAAGAAGTCCACGGACCCCACTGTGCGAGTGTGGTGGAAGGGACCAGGCTGCCGTGGTACTTGAAGGCGGTAACCGTTCAGACCAGGGCCAGCTCCAGGTTGCCGGTACCCGGGTCGCTCGCCCGACCGTAGCGGAAGGCACCCTCGTGGTCGAAGAACGCGCCGCTCGGCGGCACAGACGGCACCGCGTCCGCCGCGGGCCGGACCCCCTCGTGCCGAGCGAGGGATGCCAAGTCTGCACCGACCCGACGCCCGCGACGCCCCCGGCGGTCGTGAGGCTCTCGGCGGCAGGTCGCCATGGTTCTTGACCTTACCCTGCTCGGCCTGGCCGTTACTTTCGAGCCGGTGCCGATCATCGCGTTCGTTCTCCTGCTGTCCGCGGAGCGGGGAGCGCGCAAGGGGCTGGCCTTCATCCTGGCCTGGCTCGCGTCGCTCGTCCTCGTCCTCGCGCTGGTGGTCCTGGCGACCGGCGGCACCCCACCCGCGCGCAGCTCCACCCCGTCCAACGCGGTCCTCGGATTCAAACTGGCCCTCGGCGTCGGGCTGGTGGCCTACGGCGAGCACAAGCGCCGCGGGCTGGCCCGCCCCCGCAAGCCACCTACGTGGACCGCTCGGCTGGACCACGTCTCCGTCTGGACCGCATCCGGCGTGGCCGTCCTGGTGCAGCCGTGGGGGCTCATCGCGGCCGGCTGCGCGACGGTGGTCGACGCCGACGCGTCCCGTATCGCCACATACCTGGCCCTGGCGGGGTTCTGCCTGCTGTCCACCATGAGCCTCCTGGCGATGCAGGTCTACGCCGTCTTCTCACCAGAGGCAGCCCGGTACCGGTTGGCGAGGCTTGTCGGGTGGATCGAGAGCCACGAGGATCAGGCCATCGTCGCGATCTCTCTGCTCGCCGGCCTGTGGCTAGTCAGCCGAAGCATCTCCCAACTTGTCGGCTGACCGGCGGCCCTCCGGGTGACGAACGTCCTCGCCCGCGGCGCCTCGCTCGCCGGGCGTGGTGATCGATGGGGAGCGATAATGCAAGGGATCGCTCCGTGGCAGGTCAGCGACGCTGCTGCGTGCAGCCCGACGCTCAGGAAGCCGGAGGGATTGTCATGGCGCTTGTGACATCACCGTCATCGTCCGTCAGTGTCGGCGTCGGTCCGCCCAGGTCCATCACCCCACCCCGGCCGCTGTGGTGGGCGGACCAGCGGCAGGCCGTGGGCTATCTGTTGCTGGGGATCGGGGTCTGGTTGTTCGTCACGCTCTGGGTGCTCGACTACCCGCAGACCCCGCAGTCCCAGGACGCTCACCTGAACGAGATCATGGTCGGGATCGTGGTGTTCCTCAACGGAATGGCCCGCCTGGTCCGTAACCCCTCCAGGGTGAGCGACGGCGTCGTCGCGCTGGCGGGCGCGTGGCTCCTGGTCGCCCCGTTCGTCGTGGGCTACACCACCAACGCCGAGGCCGGCGACGCGGCGGTCGCCGACGTGGCGACCGGAGGCGCGTTGATCCTGCTCGCCCTCTACAGCGCCTTCGCGCTGAGGATCTCCCAGCGGCTCTTCCAGCGCCAGTCCCGCCGGGCCTGATCCGGGATCGAGAGACCAAGGTCTCTCGGTTGAGCTCAAAGGCGACAGGCCGGACCGACGCCCGCCACGTAGCCGGTCGTGTGCACGGACGGCTACGCGGCGGGCGAGCTGCGGCACAAGTGATCCGCCCGGCCGGTGCTCGGACGGGCGGATCACCGGGGCTGGGGACGGCGGCCCAGGATCGTCAGTCGCGCATGCCGTCCAGGGCCTCGTCCAGGGTGGTGGCGGCGGTGATGAGTGACAGGTGGGTGAACGCCTGGGGGAAGTTGCCCAGTTGCTCGCCGCTGGGGCCGACCTCCTCGGCGAACAGGCCGACGTGGTTGGCGTAGGTCTGCATCTTCTCGAATGTGTAGCGGGCTTGGCGCAGGCGGCCGGCGCGGGCGAGTGCGTCCACGTAGAGGAAGGTGCAGAGGCTGAAGGTCCCCTCGGAGCCGCGCAGGCCGTCGGGGGAGGCGGCCGGGTCGTAGCGGTAGACGAGGCTGTCCGAGACCAGCGTGCGGTCCATCGCGTCCAGGGTGGACAGCCAGGTCGGGTCGCGGGGGGCCACGAAGCCCACCCGGGGCATCAGCAGCAGCGAGGCGTCCAGGACGGGGGTCCCCTCGTAGTGCTGGACGAAGGCCTTGTCCGTGTCGTTCCAGCCGCGGGTCATGACCTGCTCCAGGATGGCGTCCCGGGCTTTGGTCCAGCGTTCGGTGTCGGCGGGTCGGCGCCACTCGGAGGCCATGCGCAGTCCGCGGTCGAAGGCGGCCCAGCACATCACCCGACTGTAGGTGAAGTCCTTGCGTCCGCCGCGGGTCTCCCAGATGCCCTCGTCGGGCCGGTCCCAGGAGTCGGACAGCCAATCCAGGGCGTCCGCGAGGGCCTTCCAGCCGTGGTAATCCGCCTGCATGCTGATCGCCCGGCCCTCGGAGAGGCCGTAGAGTGCCTCGCCATAGATGTCGAGCTGGAGCTGGTCCGCGGCCGCGTTGCCGACCCGCACCGGGTAGGAGCCGCGGTATCCCTCGAAGTGTTCGAGGATTTCCTCCGTCAGGATGGGCTCCCCGTCGACCCGGTACATGATCTGCAGGGCTTCCTTGCTGCCCTTCTCCCGCTCGGCCAGCAGCCGGTTGCGAAGCCAGTGGGTGAACGCGGTCGCCTCCTCGGTGAACCCGAGGTCGAGCAGCGCCCGGATGGACAGTGAGCCGTCCCGGACCCAGGTGTAGCGGTAGTCCCAGTTGCGTTCACCGCCTACCTGTTCGGGCAGACCCATCGTCGCCGCGGCGACCGGCGCGCCGGTGGGCGCGTAGGTGAGCAGCTTGAGGGTGATGGCGGACCGGTTGACCATGTCGGGCCAGCGGCCGCGGTAGCGGGACCCGCGTACCCAGCGCTGCCAGAAGTCGACGACCTTCCAGAGCTCTTCCGTCGTCCTGTCGAGGTTCGCGGGCGGGGGCGGGGGACCGACGGGGCTGCAGACGGTGAAGACGACGACCGCGGTCTCGCCCTCGTGGAGGGTCACGGTGCCTACGGCGTCGTTGGCATCACGTTCCAACGGGAAGGTGGCCTGCAGGTGGGCGGTGATCTCAGGAGCCCGGAAGACCACTCCGTCGGACGCAGGGTCCAGGTCGTGGCTGGCGCGGCCGTAGTCGAAGCGCGGACGGCATTCCAGGGTGAACCGTACCGAGCCCCGCACCGAGCGGATGGACCGAATGAGGGTGTGCCGGTCGGTGGCGGTCTCCGCGCCCGCGGGATCCATGCAGTCGAGCACCTCGCCGACGCCGTCCGGCGACATGAAGCGGGTGACCAGGACGGCTGTGTCCGGGTAGTACAGCTGTTTGCCGCCGGAGCCTTCCTCCGTGTCTGGCGCGAGTCGGAAGTAGCCGCCTTTGTCGTGGTCGAGCAGGGAGGCGAAGATACTCGGGGAGTCGAACCGCGGAGCGGCGAACCAGTCGACGACACCCTGGGCGGAGACCAGGGCTGCGGTCTGCAGGTCGCCCACGAGGCCGTGGTCGGCGATCGGAGGGTAGCGTTCCATGAGCTGTCCAATCTCCGGAGATCTCAGGAAAAACCCCCACCGCCTTCCACTATCCGGCTCGCCCAGGGTCTCTGCCTCCCGTAGCCGTACGCGACCACCTGCGACGTCACTGCCCGGGGCATGCCGTGATGCCGAATCGGAGCCCGGCAGCGATGATCGGTCGGTAGGGCACTGCGCGAGGCCGAAGGTAGCCGCTCGGCAGGGAGCCGGTCCGCGGCGCGCGCCGTGATCGCTCCGGTCGCCGCGGCTTCCGGGACCAGCGAGATCAGTCAGGAGGCTTTCGATGCCTGTCAACGACTTCGACGAGACCCTGTCCGGCCCGCGGGAGTGGGACGCCAAGAGGCTGTCGGCCGGCCTGGTCATCACCGGGCGAGCGAACGGCTTCGACGACGCCGAGGGAGCGGACATCGTGCGAGCCAACGTGCCCTCGTACCGTGAGGCCGCGGGGACCCTGGAGGCCTCGGCGTGACCGCCCCTGGCCGTCCGGTCGAGCGGGAGGGGAGCCCCCCGTCAGCCACGGCGAACCCGCTCACGCTCGTCCGCAGCCGCGGGTACCTGGTGCTGCTCCTGATCGCCGGCGTGCTCGGTGTCCCGATCTCGGCGGCGGCTTTCGGCTTTCTCGCGCTCGTCAACGAGCTCCAGTCGCTGACCTACACGGATCTGCCCAAGGCCCTGGGATTCCACGGCACGCCGAACTGGTGGCCGGTGCCGCTCCTCGCCGTGGCCGGGCTCGTCGTCGGCCCGATCATCCGGTATCTCCCCGGAGGCGGCGGACACGAGCCGGCCCACGGGTTCGTGGCGTCGGGCCCGACCCCGACGGCCGACCTGCCCGGTGTCGCGCTCGCCGCAGTGGTCTCACTGAGCCTTGGGGCGGTCATCGGGCCTGAGGCTCCGCTCATCGCGCTGGGCAGCGGACTGGCCGTGGCCGCGCTCCGGCTGGCCAGGAAGTCGTTCCCGAAGCAGGCGACGGCCGTCGTCGGGGCCTCCGGGAGCTTCGCTGCGATCAGCACCCTGCTCGGCTCTCCGCTGCTCGGGGCTTTCCTGCTGATGGAGATGTCCGGCCTGGGCGGACCGATGCTCGGCGTCGTCCTCGTGCCCGGCCTGCTCGCCTCCGGCATCGGCGCGCTGATCTTCACCGGCCTGGGCTCGTGGACCGGACTGGGCACGTACTCGCTGTCGTTGCCCAACGTCCCCCACGCCGCCCGGCCGGACTTCGCCGGGTTCGGCTGGGCCCTCCTGATCGGAGTGGCGGCGGCGTTCGTCGGCGCCGGGATCCGATGGTTCGCCCTTCGGCTGTTGAAAGTGGTCGAGCGACGGCGGCTGCCGGCGACCGTGCTCGCGGGCGTCGTCGTCGGGGTGATCGCCCTCGGCTACGCGGAGTGGACCGGGCATGCGGCATCGGGGGTGCTGTACTCGGGACAGAGCGGACTCGGACCCCTCCTCGACACCAGCGCCCAGTATTCGGGCGGCGCCCTCGTGGTGCTGGTGGCCTGCAAGGCGGTGGCATACTCCGTGTCCATGGCGGCGTTCCGGGGCGGCCCCGTCTTCCCGGCCATGTTCGTCGGTGCTGCCGGCGGGATCGCGCTCTCGCATCTGCCCGGTCTGGGCGTGACCACCGGGCTTGCGCTGGGCGTCGGCGCGATGTCCGCAGCGATGCTCAGGTTCCCGATGGTCTCCGTGCTGCTCGCAACCCTTCTCCTGGGCACGCAAGGAATCACCGTGATGCCGCTGGTGATCGTGGCTGTCGTGGTCTCCTACGTCCTCACGCTCAGGCTGCCGCAGCCACCCGCCGCGCCACACGGCGCGCCCGCCGCCGGGCAGGAGGCATCCGAGCCGGCGGGCGGTGAGCCGTCGGCGGGCTCGGGTGGACGTGCGAGCGGGTGACTTCACCCGTGTCGGTCTTGATCCCCCGAGCACGGACCAGCAGAGTCGCCCGGGGAGCCTGCCGGTGGCGCTGAAGGCACCGGTTGCGCGGCACGAGGCCGCGACGGCTCACGAGGAGGCCGCGTGTGACCGATTCCCTGACCGGCCGCCAGCACCGGCTTCGGCAAGGCGAGCAGACAGCCGTGATCGTGGAGCTGGGCGCTGCCCTGCGCGCTTACCGCGTGGCCGGGCGGTCCGTCGTCGACGGATTCGGCGCCGACGACACGATTGACGGAGGACGCGGTCAGCTGCTGGTCCCGTGGCCGAATCGCGTCCGCGAAGGCGCCTACGCGTGGCAACGGGAAGAGCTCCAGTTGCCGCTGACCGAGCCCGAGCACGGCAACGCCATCCACGGGTTGCTGCGCTGGACCTCCTGGGAGGTGCGGGAGACGGCTGAGCACCGCGTCACGCTGGGCGTCACCCTCTGGCCCCAGCCGGGCTACCCGTTCCTCCTGGACGTCACCGCCGCGTACGAGCTCACCGCCGACGGCCTCGACGTCGCGATCACCGCGCGTAACGCCGGCTCACGCGCCGCGCCCTACGGCGTCGGCCAGCACCCCTACCTCACGGTAGGGACGGCGCTGGTCGATGACGTCGTGCTCACCGTGCCCGCCGGTCTTTGGCTCCGCACGGACGAACGGGGCATTCCCTCGTCGACCGAGTCTGTCTCGGGCACCCATTACGACTTCCGCACCCCGCAGCGCATCTCCGAGCGGCGTCTCGACACCGCCTTCACCGGCCTGGAACGTGACGCCGCGGGCCGGTCCGTGGTTCGTCTGGCCCATCCGTCCGGTGTGCGCGGTGTGGACGTCCGGCTCGGCGAGGGAGCGGACTTCGTGCAGGTGTACAGCGGTGACACGCTTCCCGAGGGTGCCCGGCGGCGGGCTCTCGCCGTTGAGCCGATGACCTGCCCTGCGAACGCCTTCCGGAGCGGCGACACCCTGGTGACCCTCGCAAGCGGCGACCAGCACGTCCTGCGCTGGGGTCTGACACCCTGGGGATCCTGGGCCGCGGAGACGCCCTGAGGCCGCCCCGCGTGGCCGTGCTGTGCGGGGCCCAGGCCGTCCCGCCACCCGGCCTGTCGGTGTCGTCTCAGTCGGTCCCCGCATCGGGCTCGCGATGGCCAAGGGGTCCTCGCCCAGGGCCGCCAGGCGCTCGGTAAGCCGTGATCGGCGCCGCCGTCGAACACGGAGCCCCACGGTCGCGCGCCACCGCGCTCGGTCAGAGATCGCCGGAGTCCGGCGTCCGATGGTGCGCGCCTTCGAACCGGGTGACGGCGCTCTGCACCAGGTCGAGGTTGGCAGCGGTGTCCGCAGCGGCGTCGATCGTCAGGCCGGGCTCGCCCGCGCGTAGGGGCTGGAGCGTGTCGTACTGGGAGTCCAGCAACTCCGGCGCCATGAAGTGTCCGGCCCGGCGGGAGATCCGTTCACGGGCGACCTCCCGGTCCAGGGCGAGGTGCAGGAACCAGACGCCGGGACTGGCCGCGAGCAGCAGATCCCGGTACTCGACCTTGAGCGCTGAGCACGCCAGCACGCCACCCCGGTGCTCGCGCCGTGTCTCGCGGATCCAGTCGGCCAGGGCCTCCAGCCAGGGCACGCGATCCGCGTCGTCGAGCGGGTGCCCCGCCGTCATCTTGGCGCGGTTCTCCGCCGAGTGAAAGTCGTCGCCCTCGAGGAAGGGCACTCCGAGGCGCTGCGCCAGCAGCCGACCGAAGGTGGTCTTGCCCGATGCGGAGACGCCCATGACGACCACGATCGTCGGCGCTGTCCCGGATGTGCCCACGAAGCCTCTCCTGGGTCTCGCGTGGTCCCTGCGACCACTCCTGCTGATCCTGCGCGCGTGGAGGCGCCGTGCCGAGCGTTGCCGCGCCGCGGTACCCGCGCAAATGACCCGAATGGGTCCGGTCCGTGTCCCGTGTCCCTGTCGGCCGAGATGCCCGAGCCGGCGATCGGTGCTGGGATTCGTTCCATGAGCCCTGCGGACCCGCCGGGCCGGTCTCCGGCTCGGATGCTGCTTCCCTATGCGCCCACCGAGATCGGCTTCCTGCCGTTGGTGCCGGTGGCGCTCTGGAACGGCCGTGGCGAACCGCCGCCGCAGGGCGTGCTCGACGGGGTGGAGTTCTTCGTCATCCCCTACGGCTTCGCCTCCGAGTCCACGCCGTTGTTCGGGCGCATGCCCCGGCTTCGGGTCCTGCAGAGCCTGTCGGCCGGGGTGGAGGACCTCCTGGCGTTCGTGCCTCCGGGTGTCTCCCTCTGCAACGCCAGCGGCGTCCATGACACGAGCACAGCGGAGCTCGCGGTGACGCTCATCCTGTCGGCGCTGCGCGGCATCGCCGGATTCGTGCGGGCGCAGAACGCCGAGTCGTGGCAGAGCGGTTCCTTCCCCTCGCTCGCCGACCGGACCGTCCTCGTTCTCGGTTACGGTTCGATCGGCGAGGCCGTCGAGGACCGGCTCGCGGGCTTCGAGTGCGAGGTGCTGCGGGTGGCCCGATCGGCCAGGGTGGCGGCCCGGGGACCGGTGCATGCCTTGGCGCAGTTGCCGGACCTTCTCCCCAGGTGCGACGTCGTGGTCCTGACTCTCCCGCTCACCGACGAGACCCGTCGTCTAGTCGATGCCGGCTTCCTCGCCGCGATGCGGGATGACGCCCTGCTGGTCAACGTGGCGCGGGGGGCCGTCGTCGACACCGCCGCACTGCTGGCGCAGTTGCGGCGGGGACGGCTGAGCGCGGCCCTCGACGTGACGGATCCGGAGCCGCTGCCGGCCGGGCATCCGCTGTGGCATGCCCCCCGTACCCTGATCAGTCCTCATACGGGCGGCAACACCTCCGCGTTCCTGCCGCGGGCGCACCGGCTCATCCGCGCCCAGGTACAGCGCTATCTGGCGGGGGAGCAGGTCGAGAACGTCGTCGTGTCACCGACGTGAGGGCGGTCGCGGCGGGCGTGATACTCCCCGCTGCGCCATCGGGTGGACGGCGGTACCTCCGACGGCCCAACGAAGCGAGTGCCTGCGCGTGGCCGGCTGCTCAAGGTGGTTGTGTCGCAACGGCAGACCGGTCGGCCCTTGTGCTCGGACACACCAAAGTTGGGAGACGTCAGTGACTTCACCGGCGGACGGCGAACGGCAGCCGGCGGCGCTGCCGCTGCTGCGCGGGCAGAAGGCCCTGGTGACCGGAGCGAACTCCGGCATCGGCCTGGCGACCGCGATCGGGCTGGGTCGCGCGGGGGCGGACGTGGTCGTCAACTACGTCTTCGGCAAGGAGGCCGCCGAGGACGTGGTGAGCCAGATCCAGAGCTTCGGCGTGCGGGCTTTCGCGCACGAGGCGGACGTGTCGGACGAGGGCCAGGTCGTCGGCATGTTCGCCCGCATGATGGAGGAGTTCGGCACGATCGACGTGCTGGTGGCCAACGCCGGCCTACAGCGGGATGCCGCCCTGACGGACATGACCGTCGAGCAGTGGCACAAGGTTCTCGACGTCAACCTCACCGGGCAGTTCCTGTGCGCCAGGGAAGCCGCGAAGGAGTTCCTGCGCCGGGGTGTCGTTCCGGAGGTGTCGCGCTCCGCGGGGAAGATCGTCTGCATGAGCTCGGTGCACCAGATCATTCCCTGGTCCGGCCATGCGAACTACGCCGCCTCCAAGGGCGGGGTGCTGATGCTGATGCAGACCCTGGCACAGGAGCTCGGCCCGCACGGGATCCGGGTCAACGCTGTCGCACCGGGAGCCATCCGTACCCCCATCAACCGCAGCGCCTGGGACACGCCCGAGGCCGAGCAGGAGCTCCTGAAGCTGATCCCGTACCGCCGGGTCGGCGACCCGGAGGACATCGCCGACGCGGTGACCGTGCTCGCGTCGGATCTGATGGACTACGTCGTGGGCACGACGCTCTACGTCGACGGCGGGATGACCCTCTTCCCCGGCTTCGCCACCGGAGGCTGACCCCCGGTGGAGGATCACGTCACTCCACGCCGCGTGGTCATCCTCGGCGGCGGTTTCGCCGGACTGTTCGCCGTCCGGGCCCTGCGGCGGGCACCCGTCGCGGTGACGCTGGTGGACCGCTGCGCGCACCACCTGTTCCAGCCGTTGCTCTACCAGTGCGCCTCGGGGATTCTGTCCAGCGGTCAGATCGCGCAGCCGCTGCGCGCTGTCCTGCGCCGTCACGAGAGCGTGCGCTGCCTGCTCGCGACGGCGACGGACCTGGACGTGAACGGGCGGGTCGTCCACGCCGTGCGCCCGGACGGCAGCAGCCTCACGCTTCCCTACGACGACCTGATCGTGGGCATCGGCGTGAAGCAGTCGTACTTCGGGCACGACGACTTCGCCGAGCACGCCCCGGGCATGAAGACCCTGGACGACGCTCTCGGCCTGCGGCGCAGGATCTACCGTGCATTCGAGATGGCGGAGTCGGCCGAGGACCCGCAGGAACGTGACGCCTGGCTCACCTTCGCCCTGGTGGGCGCGGGCCCGACCGGGGTCGAGCTGGCCGGGCAGATCCGGGAGATCGCGAGCCGTACCCTCGACCGGGAGTTCTCCAGCATCGACCCGAGCCAGGCGAGGGTGCTGCTCTTCGAGGGATCGGACGCGGTCCTGGGCGCGTTCGGTCCGGTCCTGGCCCGTCGCGCGGCCCGAACGCTGCGCAAGCTCGGCGTCGAGATCCGGCTCGGCTCGATCGCCACCGACGTGGACGAGCGGGGACTGACGGTCCGTCGGCACGACGGCGGCTCGGAACGCTTCAAAGCCCGCACCGTGCTGTGGACCGCTGGGGTCGAAGCCCCGCCCCTGGCCGCGGCGCTGGCCCGGGCGACCGGAGCCGAGCAGGACCGGGCCGGGCGGATCATGGTCGAACCGGACCTCACCCTCGTCGGCCATCCAGAGATCCGGGTCGTCGGCGATCTCATGAGCCTGAACAAGCTGCCGGGCCTGGCCGAGGTCGCGATGCAGAGCGGCGCCTACGCGGGCCGCCGGATCCGCCACGCCGTTGAGGGCCGGACCCGGAAGGCGCGTCCGTTCCGCTACCTGGATCTGGGCAGCGCGGCCTACATCTCCCGTGGCCGTGCCGTCGTCAAGATGGGCAGGTTCCACGCGTCCGGGCTGCCGGGCTGGTTCATCTGGCTGTTCATCCACATCGTCTTCCTCACCGGCTTCCGTAGCCGGCTCGGGGCGCTGATCAGCTGGGCGGTGGTCTTCGCCTCCGGCTCCCGGCGCGAACGCGCCTTCACCTCGCCTCGACCGCAGGCTGCGTTGGCGGACCCGGCGTCCCTGCCCGGCCCCCCGGCAGATCCCACGATCATCCGGCACGATCCACCGAGGCCCGCATGAACACCCTCACGGCTCTGCTGGCGAGCGGCCCCGCGCAGGAGGCACCCGCCCGCCAGATGATGGCCTTCACTCTGGGTTACCACATCCTCCTCGTGCCCTTCGGCGTGGCACTGCCGTTCATCACCCTGGTCATGCACCACCGGGCCCTGCGCAGGAACGACCCCGTCGCCCTGCTGCTCGCGCGGCGCTGGTCGGCCGTGATGGCCGTCCAGTTCGCCGTCGGCATCATCACCGGCACGGTCCTGACGTTCGAGTTCGGGCTGCTGTGGCCCAAGATGATGGGCACCTGGGGAGGCGTCTTCGGCCTCGGCTTCGGAGTCGAGGCGTGGGCGTTCTTCCTGGAGGCCGTGCTCATCGCGATCTACCTCTACGGCTGGCGCCGCCTCAAGCCGTGGACGCACTTCTGGCTCGCCATGCCGCTGCCGTTCGCCGCGCTGATGGGCGCCTTCGGCATCATCGGCGCCAACTCCTGGATGAACACCCCCCAGGGCTTCACCCTGGACTCCAGCGGCAAGCCGATGAACGTGACCGTACAGCAGGCGATCTTCACCCCGATGTTCGGCCCCGAGTACTGGCACTTCGTGGCCGCCATGTTCCTGACGGCGGGTTACGTCGTGGCTGGCGTCTACGCGGTGGGCTGGCTCCGTGGACGCCGCGACCGCTACCACAAACTCGGCTTCTGCGTCCCGTTCACCGTCGCCGCGATCCTCACCCCGGTGCAGTTCTTCCTCGGCGACAACATCGCCCGGCAGATCTACCACAAGCAGCCGGAGAAGTTCGCCGCCGCCGAGATCGTTTGGAACACCGGCACGCACGTCCCCGAGTACCTCTTCGGCCGGCTGCAGTCCGACGGAGGCGTCAAAGGCGGCCTGAAGATCCCCGACCTGGACTCCTTCCTCGCCGGATTCAGCGCGAAAACACAGGTCACCGGCCTGACGTCGGTCCCGGCCGCCGACCGGCCCACCGCGGCGGAAGCGACCCTGGTGCACTGGACCTTCGACATCATGGCGCTGATCGGCAGCGTGCTGATCCCGCTCGCCCTGTGGTACGCCGCGTACTGGTGGCGGCGCCGGGACCTGCCCAGGACGCGGTGGTTCTTCCGCTGCGCCGCCCTGGCCGGCGTCGCCAGCTGGATCACCGTGGAGTGCGGCTGGATCACCACCGAGGTGGGCCGCCAGCCCTGGATCGTCTACCAGTACATGCGGGTCTCCGACGCGGTGACACCCACCAAGGCGAGCTCGCTGTGGACCATGTTCGGCATCATCGTCGTGGTCTACCTGCTCCTGGGCGGTGCCTTCGTGGGAGTGCTCCGGATGATGAGCCGACGCTGGCGCCGCGCCGACCTGGGGCCGGCCCGCCCGGCGGACGAGGGCCCGGAGACCGACACGCCCTACGGGCCCCGGCCGGAACCGGCCGCCGTCGCCCCGGGGTCCTCGGCGCCGCCACCCGACCACGGAACCGGACAGGCAAAGGGGGGCACCGAATGACCGCCGGTGTCGTGGCGTGGATCCTGCTCCTGGCTGTCGCCGCCTATGCCTGCGGCGGCGGGGTCGACTACGGCGCGGGATTCTGGGACCTGGTCGCTGGCGGCACCGAGCGGGGAGAACGTCCGCGCTGGCTGATCGACCACGCCATGGAGCCGGTCTGGGAGGTCAACAACGTCTGGCTGATCTTCGTGTTCATCCTCATGTGGACTGGCTTCCCCGTCTTCTTCGAGGCCGTGTTCAGCGCGATGTGGCTGCCGCTCGCCCTGGCCGCCGTCGGCCTGGTGCTGCGCGGCGCGGGATTCGCCCTGCGCAAGCCCACCCGCCGGCTGGCCCGACGCCGGATCTACGGTGCCGTCTTCGCGGTCTCCTCCCTGCTGACCCCGTTCTTCCTCGGAGCCGCGATCGGCGGCGTGGCGTCCGGCCGTGCCGCCCCCGGCGTCACGGCTTCGGCCGAGGTCTGGGCCAACACGACCTCCGTCATCGCCGGCCTGCTCGCGGTCGCGGCCACGGCCTTCCTGGGAGCGGTCTTCCTCACTGCGGACGCCCGCCGTTTCGACGCCCGGGACCTCGAGATCTACTTCCGGCTGCGGGCCTGGTGCGCCCTGGTGGTCGTGGGTGTCCTGGCCCTGATCGGCCTCGCCACCACCCACAAGCACACCTCGTACGTCTACCACGGGCTCACCCACGGACTCGGACTCCTCCTGGTGCTTCTCTCGCTGGCGGCCGCCGTGGCCACCGCGTGGCTGGTCGTCGGGCGGGCGGGATGGGCCCGGTTCAGCTCGGTCGCCGCCGTGGCCCTGGTCATCGCCGCCTGGGGCACGGCGCAGCGCCCCTACCTGGTGCCGACCTCCCTCACCGTGCAGCAGGCGGCCGGCGCGACCAGGACGTTGCAGTGGCTGATCCTGGTCACCGCGATCGCGATCGTGCTGGTCGGGCCGGCGTTGTTCCTGCTCTACCGCCTCGACACGCGCGGTCTGCTCGAAGCTCAGACGGACGCGGACGTCGAAGGCGGCCCCGTTCTCCCGGACACCCCGGCGTCCTGATGCGGTGGCCGTCCGGTCGTCGTGAGGACATGACGGATGGTCGAAAGCAGATCGGGCCACGAGGTGCGGAGCGCACTGCTCGGAGTCTTCATCCCCGTCACCACCATCCCGGCGGCCGCGGACATCGGAGTCTCCACCGCGTTCGGGAGCTGGAGCGAGGCCCGTGGATCGTTGATCCAACTGCTCGTCAACATCGTCGTGCTGATCGCGGTCGGCACACTCACACTCAAGGCCCAGCAGGCCGTCTGGCGGCGGGTCGGCCGCCGCGACTCACACGGACGCCAAGCGGACCTGCGCGACCACGGGGCGGCATGACGGGCTGCCGCGGGCGGCCTGGTACCAGCTCAGCCCCGACGGCCCCAGCGGCTCCACTCCGGCTCGACAAGAGTCCACTCCTCTTCCCAGGACCGCTCCACTCGCTTGTTCAGTGCGTACCGGGCCCAGGCGTGTCCGCCGACCAGGAGCGTGGCGGCCCCGGCGAACGACGCCACCGCGTACGCCACGGCAGTGCCGGCGCTCTGGGCGGCCCCGGTGGGAGGGGTCTGCGGGACGTCGTTCCGATCGACCCAGATGACCACATGGTCGCCCAGCCCTGTCGAGGCCGAGACCCTCGCCTGTGCTGCATGCCGGCCGCCGGCGTCGATCCAGTCGACCGTCGCGATCCTCACGCCGACGCCGGCCGCGAAGGGTTGTACGACGGTCACCGCGGGGACCTCGTGCAGATTCTCTGCCTGCCGCATGGCGGAGGCGCGATCGACGACGTAGGTGAGCAAGCCCAACAAGACGCACAGAGCGGCGGCGGCGACCAGGCCCAGGGCCAGGAGCGCCGGCAACCACCCTCGCAGGGTGTCGCTGCGGCGCCTCAGCGGATTCCGCCGCCGGGGCAGGGGCCACGGTGGTTGCGGCGCGGATGACGACGTGGCCACCGCCTCCCTTGTCCTCCGTGGGAGGCAACGGTCCGAATGGCCGGGACCTCTCGAGTGCGGGGCTGCAGAACGTGGCGATTCCATCATGGGGCCATCCGGCCGACCCCGCTTGCCCAAGACCGATCCTGCAGGTCACAGCCGAGAGCGGACGGTCCGCAGCTGGGGATCGGTTCCCGGCTCCGGCGACCCCGCGGCCTGCCGCCCGGAGCGTCTCCGAGGCTCTCGGGCCCCGGACAGGGGGATGACGTCGAACCAGTCGGCCGCCTCGGCGCCATGGTGGTGGGCGTGCGCGCAGTCGACGCCGGAGAGCCGCGGCGCAACCCGGGGCAGCAGGTGCCGCTGCAAGCTCATTGCCACGTCGCGTATGCCCATCCATGAAGGCGAGCGCCTTCTCCAGGCTCAGTGCTGCACGCCCCGCGAGCGCCGTCGCCAGGTCCAGGTCCGCCGTCGCGAAGGCGTCCGGGCGGTCGGAGCGGACGAACGTGGCCAGCCCGAGCAACCGTCCGTGCTCCTTCGACAGGCTCTCCAGCAACACCGGTTCCAGCGAGGCCTGCAACGCGCCGCACTGGGCCGTTCGGGTGTTTTCGAGTCCGGCTCACGAGTCCTGGGCATGGCTCCCGGACCGAAAGTGGTTGAGTCCCCGACATGAGCAAGAGTGACGCCGGAGCCCTGTTTGGCAACCGCTTTCTGACCATGCCAGCTCCCTCGACGACCTTTCCCGAGGAGGGCATGACCGCGACGGACGCCATGCGGCTGCTGGACGAGGACCTTGTCATGGAGGGCGACCCGCAGCGCAACCTCGCCACCTTCGTCACCACGTGGATGGAGCCGGAGGCGCAGCGGATCATCGCCGAAAACCTCCACCGGAACTTCATCGATCACGCGGAGTACCCCATCTCCGCGGAGATCGAGCAGCGCTGTGTGCGGATGCTCGCCGATCTCTTCCACGCACCGGGCAAGACCGCCGGATGTCGGACCCAGGGCTCGTCCGAGGCGATCATGCTCGGCGCGCTGTCGCTGAAGTGGAAGTGGCGGGAGCGCCGCAAGGCGGCCAACCTGTCGGTCGACCGGCCCAACCTGGTCTTCGGCGGCGACGTCCACGTCGTGTGGGAGAAGTTCTGCCGCTACTTCGACGTCGAGCCGCGGATCGTGCCGCTTGCCGAAGACAAGTACACGATCGGCCCTGAGGACGTGGAGCCCCACCTCGACGAGAACACGATCGGCGTCGTCGCCGTCCTCGGCACCACATTCACCGGCCACAAGGACGACGTCGTCGGGATCGACAAGCTCCTGCGGGACTTCCGCAAGGAACGGGACCTCGACATCCCGATCCACGTCGACGCCGCCAGCGGCGGCTTCGTGTGGCCCTTCCTCTACCCGGACTCGAAATGGGACTTCCAGCTCGAGCAGGTCCGATCGATCAACGTCTCGGGTCACAAGTACGGCCTCGTCTACCCCGGCATCGGCTGGCTGATCTTCCGCGAGGAGTCCGACCTGGCCAAGGACCTTGTGTTCTACGAGAACTACCTGGGCAAGACCGACGCGACGTTCACACTGAACTTCTCCACCGGCGCTTCGATGGTGCTCGCGCAGTACTACAACTTCGTACGGCTGGGTCGCCAGGGCTACGCCTACGTCATGGAGACGATGCAGTCGAACGCTCTCGCGTTGGCGGACAACCTGCGGAGCAGCGGCCGCTTCGAAGTGATCGGCAGCGACCTCGAGCAGCTACCCCTGGTCGCCTTCCGCCTCACCGGCCAGCACGCCTACGACGAGTCCGACATTGCCTGGCAACTCTCGGCCGAGCGCGGCTGGATGGTGCCGGCGTACACGCTTCCGCCGAACGCCGAGCGGGTGAAGATCCTGCGTGCACTCGTCAAGGAAACCCTGAGCCGCGAGCAGATCGAGCGCCTGACCGAGGACATCGCCCGCGCATGTGCCACCTTGGACCAGAAGGGTGCGACCAGCGACGTCGAGCGGGCCCGGGTCAAGGGAGGGACCGGCTACTGAGTCACCGCACGAGCCGACGTGACACCACCCCCCGGATCATCGAACTACAGGGCGGAACAGTCATGCCGGGCCGGAGGCTGGGAGCCCCGTTGCGGGGCTACGAAGAGGGTAACGGGGGCTGCGCCTGAGGGCTGTGCCTCGGCGTGGCGGCGCCGCTGCGCCAACCAGTTCGACGCCTACGTCCGCCACCCGGCCGTCGCAGTCAACCGCCGCACGCTGGTGGTGAGCCGCACCCACCGGCGAGCGAGTGTCGGTGTGCCGCACCCACCGGCGAGCGAGTGTCGGTGTGCCGCGAGACCCTGGTGATGGGCGGCGACGTTCCGGTCGTAGCCGTCCGCCCGGAAGGGGCATCACCAGGTGGCTTCCACAGACGACGAGCCCGAGCACCAGGCGCTTGTCGACGCCGTGCACTCCAGGCGCGTCGCCGCGCAGGCCGCGTGAACGCGGAGGCCCGCGCCGCGCCATTCGTCGGTCCGTGACCCCCCTTTCGCGTCTCGCGCTCTCCCCTGCTTTCGCGGCCCTTCGATTGCCCAGGTCCGGAACTTGCTCATGGGCTTGGGGAGGCCGGTGTCGCGGCTGTCATTCGAGGTCGAGCGCGTTGAGAACACGTTGAGAACAGCCTGGAGGTATCCGATGGCGTGGGCGGCTGCGGCTGCAGTACGCCTCCGAGGAGATGTCCAGCCACGTGGCCTGCCGACGCGTGCACGAGGGCAAGCGACCTGGCGCTGCGGCGGTACGCCACCACGCACGAGCTGATCGTGCGTGGTGCCGCCCGCGGCTGGGTCAGAGGCCGAGCAGGCGCTGCTTTGCTGCGGCGAACTCCTCCGCGGTGATCAGGCCCTGGGTCTGCAGCGCCCCGAGCCGCTCCAACTGGTCGGCAATCGAATCACCCGTCGAGGCTGCGGGCGCGGGTTCCGGCGCTGGCGGTTGGGCTGCAGGTGGCTGCTGCTCGGCCATCTGCCCGGTGGCGCGTTGTTGCTGGCGGGCCGCGACACGGCCGCTGACCGCAGTCGCGGTGCCCGCGACGACGGCGGTGCGGGCGGCGGTGCCGATGAGGCCGCGACGGCCGGCGCGGGCGACGGGACGTCCGATCATGGTGAGGCTCCCGGGGTTGGCATGTCTGCCGTCCGCAGGGGTGAGCGGACGGGCAGCGGGGACGTGGCTCAGGCGGCGATGTCCGCCGCGCCCAGCTCGAGGATGTTCGCGGGAATCCGCTCGTGAGCGATGAGAATGCCGTCAGCGCGGCGGACCGCCCTGGCCAGGCTGGCCGCCCAGCGGTCCTCCCAGACCACGATCGCCGCGGAGCTGTTCGGCGGGATCTCCTCGGCGACCAGTTCCAGGTCCTCCTGGCTCAGCAGGCCCGAGACTTCCCCGTCGATCTCGGCGAACTGCTGCGCCTCCTGGGTGTCCAGCGCGTCCAGTTCGAGGATCTCCAGGGTGCCGGCGGCGTCCCGCTTGATGAAGGTCAGGTCGATGACGTGGACGATGCCCTGGCTGGTCAGCCTCGCCAGTTCGGCGGCGATCTCACCGCGGAAGCGGTTGCCGGGAAACGCGATCACGGCATATTCCACCGGTCCCATGTCCGACAGGTCCATGCGGTCCTCCCACGGGTCTCACCTGCCAGAGCAGGATGGTGTTGATCCGGCCCTGTGCCGGGTCTCTCCTATCGTGCGTCCGATGCGCGAGCGGAGCACGCGGAAGCGGCCACCCCGGCTGCTCGGTGCGTGGGTCCGGCGGTCATGCAGCCAGGAGTTTGGTCTTGGCCTGCTGGAACTCCTCCTCGTTCAACGCACCCTTGTCACGTAGCTCCGCGAGCCGCGCCAGCTCGTCGACGCTCGAGCCGCCGCCGGCGTTCTGCTGATCGGTGGCGGCCGCGTCGCGGACGTAGGCGCGGAGCGCCTGCTCCTGCTTCTGGTCCTGCTCCACGTCGCGTTGGCCCATGGAGTGGCCGCGCACGATGACGTAGACCAGCACGCCGAGGAAGGGCACCAGGATCACGAACAGGATCCACATCGCCTTCGCGAAGCCGCCCATGTCCTGGCTGCGGAAGATGTCGCCGAGGATGCGGAACAGCAGGAAAAGCCAGCCGTCGAGCGGTGAACTCGGTGCAGTGCCGGTAACGGCTCCGAAGGTGGGCATGGCCAGGACCGCGGTCGGGCTCAGCCGGGACATCGCCAGCCACATCGAGGCCATCGAACGGCTCGCGAGCTCGCCATGCCTCGTCCCGAACGGACCGGACGAGGAAGCCGAGTTCGACCAACTCCATGAGCAGATCACCACCCGGCTCGCCAAGATCCTGCACTCGCTCACAGCCGAAGCCTGAGCTCACGTGGCCGCGGTCCGCCGCAGCGCGGGCGGCGGCCCGAAGAGGCCCCGCGCTGCCAACCGACATACCAGCGACCCCCGGTACGGGCACGAAGGCCGAGCAGCTGTCATTGCTCGGTCCCGGAGGTGGTGAGCGAGGTAGCCAGGATGGTGATGTGGATGGCGAGCAGGAGGGTTCGCCCGATTTTTAGGGTTTAGTCGTCTATGGGGGTCAAGAGCTGCTTGGTGAGATTAGGAACAGCGGTCAGCCTGGCACGAACTCGGACAAGCCGCTTCGCCCTGGCGAACCAGCGGGTGCGGCACTCACAGCCAGTCAGATTTGAATCTGCCTGGAACTCTTGACTGCGCTGGTCAGCACGGGTTTACGGTGTCGCACCAGGCCCGGACGGGAGCTGGACCACAGGACCCCCACCCCGAATTCCCAGGGAGACGCATGCCTCGCGAGCACCTGCTGCCGCCCGCCGTCGCGAGGTGGTGTCGCGCGTCCGGCGCGACGCTGTGCGGGGCGCTTCTGGTCCAGCTGGGGCCCACAGCACTCAGCTGGGACCTCAACCAGTACCTCCCGGCGGCGGGAATCGCCGACGCGGCAGCGCTGTGGAACCTGCTCCAGGCGACGGGCATCGGAGCAGCAACCTCACTCCTGGTCCTGGTCGCGACGGTCCTCCTCAGCCCGCGCCTCTTCGAGGGTCGGCTGCCCTTGCTCGTGGGTGCGGGACTGCAGCTCCTGGCCGTCGCCGTGTGGCTCTGGTTCGCCGGCCAGCCGTTGAACCCCGTCCATGACCCGGCAATGTTGCTCTTCTCCGGCGGCAACGCCTTCACCGACCTGGCGCTGCCCACCGTCTTCGGCGCCTGGATCCTGCACGGCCGCAGGTCCCTGCGGCAGGCCGCACCCACCGGCGACCTGCCGCCAGCGCTCCCGGGGCTCTGGATTGGGTCCGACGCGAGTCTTCACCTCGATGCCACAGGCAGCTTCCACCTCAGCTCCGCCGATCCCGTACTCGACGGCTGCACCGGTACCTGGGCCGTGCCCCCCGGCGAGCCCGCCCCTCAGTCGATCCAGCTCCGCCATCGCGGTGAGACCGTCTTCGGCACGGGGGAGCACCTCAGCTCCTTGCACATCGTCGAGGACCTCGACCCGGGCGCCGGCCAGTCTCTCGTTACGTCCGACGGCGCGACCTACACGCGCGAGGCAGCACGGCCGCTCGTGCCGCGCCAGCGTGAGGAACCCAGCATCGACGCCGTCGAGATCCTTGAGTCCTGGCCCACCTCACGCACGTGACCTTGCGTCCGCTTATCCAGCAGGTTGCTGCGCCGTGTCGGAGTCGGGACAGGACTCCGAGGCCGCACCTGGATCGGACGCTATTGCCCAGTCGATGCTCCTGCCGGTCATCGCCCACGGGTCGGCCTGCGACGAGCTCACCACCCAGATGGTCACCCGTCGGGCACCGACCGCAGCGCCGCCCTGCGCGCGCGAGGAATTCAGGGACAGATTGCGCCGGTGGCCGGGCGGTCCGAGCCGCTACCGGGGACGGGGGGTCGGAGGTGCCCGTTCCTGCTCTGCAGAATTTTGCGGGAAGTCACGAGCGAGTAACGGCGACACTGCCCGTCGCGGCGCCGAGTGGGGCCGATTACGGCAGGCCTTCGCCGATCTCCTCCGAGTCGATCCGTCGGGCCCGGCGGGCTGCGGACGCCTTCCGGGACGTGCTCGTCCACGTCGAAGCGATCGAGCAGCTGCTGAACACTGGGGTCCTCGACCCCCGCACGCTGGACGAGGAAGCTGAGTTCGAGCAGCTCCTTAACGAGATCATCCAACGGCTCGACAGCGCCGCCCGCTCGCTGGGCCCAGGCGACTGACAACGGCATCGCCGTCTAACAGGGTCTCCATGGCGGGACTGTCAGGGATGTGGTGGGTGAGACCACTCGAAGGAGTTTCCGATGGCCGTGGGCAAGCGTCCCCTGATGGGGTCGGATTCGCGGGATC
>NZ_JBGCCK010000039.1:0-45436 GCF_041262525.1 Streptacidiphilus sp. MAP12-20 | reverse complement strand
GGTGAAGCCTAGACACCTCCACCACACCGGAGGTCTTCGTCATGATCAAGCCCCCAGGACCGTCAACAACGCTCGTGGTCAATACACCTAGCCAGCATGCGCTCACCCACCGTCAGCCGCCTCTACCTGCAGGTCCCCAACGGCACCGACCCGGCCGACTGGCCGGACGAGCGGATATGGGACGAACTCGACCACCGCCTCGGCCGACCCATGGTGCGCGGTCCGGTCACGACCAAGTCCGTGCTGCCGATGCGCAGTTCGGTCACCGAGCCGATGCGTCACGGCCGCCTGTCGCTGGCCGGCGACGCCGCCCACATCGTCCCGCCGACCGGCGCGAAGGGCCTGGCCAGGACGCATCCGAGCCGCTCGGCAGACCCCTATCCAGGAGGGCGTTGCCTGCACAAGCACGACACACGTCTCCCTCTGTACTGCATTCTCAGTACCCGGTTTGTCGGCAGAGGCACGACGACGGGAGGGGGCTGCTCGGACAGCCTGGTGGGGTACCCGAGACAGAACCGGAGACCCGCGATGGCTTCCTTCCTCCACCGGCTGGGCCGGCTGGCCTTTCGACGGCGCTGGTACGCCGTCCTGATGTGGGTGGTGGTGCTCGCAGGCGTCGGCGCCGGAGCCGCGCTCGCCCCCGCCGCCCCCGACACTGGGTTCTCCATGCCGGGAACCGAGTCCCAGCAGGCCCTGGACCAGCTGCAGCAGAACTTCCCCAGCACCGCCGCCGGAGGCGCGGTCGCCCGGGTCGTCTTTGTCGCCCCTGACGGCCAGAAGGTCACCGCGAGCCAGAACGAGGCAGCCATCGACAAGGCGGTCGCCGACATCGCCGGTGGACCGCAGGTCGCCGGCGCGGTGAGCCCGTTCCAGGCGCACACCGTGAGCAAGGACGCCAGCACCGCCTTCACGACCGTCTCCTACAAGGTGGCGGCCAAGGACCTGACCGACTCCAGCAAGCAGTCTCTGGAGCAGGCCGTCCAGCACGCGCACGACGCGGGCCTGACCGTCGAGGTCGGCGGCACCGCGCTGGCCACCACGCCCTCCGCGGGTGGCGCCGGCGAGGGCATCGGCATCGTCATCGCCGCGGTCGTCCTGCTGATCACCTTCGGCTCGATGGCCGCCGCCGGCGTGCCCCTGCTGACTGCGCTGTTCAGCGTGGGCATCGGCGCAGCCGGAATCCTCGCACTGGGCAGTGCGCTTGGCCTGTCGGCGACGACGACCACGCTCGCCACCATGCTGGGCCTCGCGGTCGGCATCGACTACGCGGTGTTCATCATCTCCCGCTACCGCGAGGAACGCGGCAGAGGGCACACCGCCCAGGAGGCCGCGGCGCGCGCGGTCGGTACCGCTGGGTCCTCGGTGGTCTTCGCCGGACTGACCGTCATCATCGGTCTGGCCGGGCTCTCGGTGGTCGGCATCCCGATGCTGACGAAGATGGGCCTCGCCGCCGCCGCGACCGTCGCCGTCGCCGTGCTGGTCGCACTGACTCTCGTCCCCGCCCTGCTCGGCATCTTCCCCCGCGCCGTCCTGCCGCGCGCCCTGCGCCGGGCGGGACGGGCCGCACGGTCCGTCGAGGACTCAGCCGAGACTGCGACCCCAACCGACGCCACGCACAGCGGGAAACCGAACGGAGGCACCCGCTGGGCGCGGTTCGTGCTGCGCCGCCCCCTGCCCGTGCTGCTGCTCGCCATCGTCGGCCTCGGCGTCATCGCCGTCCCGGTGACCCAACTGCACCTGGGCACGACCGGGGACGAATCGAAGCCCACCTCCACCACCGAACGTCGCGCCTACGACGACCTCGCCAAGGCCTTCGGTCCCGGCTCCAACGGCCCACTGACCATCGTCGTCGACGCCAAGAGCGCATCGGACCCGATGACCGCAGTCACCGCCATCGAGCAGAAGATCAGCGCCACCCCGGGCATCGTCTCCGTCTCGAAAGCCCGGTTCAGCCCGGCCGGCACCACCGCGGTCTTCTCCGCCGTCCCGGCCACCAGCCCCACCGACACCAGGACCGCGGACCTGGTCAACTCCCTGCGCTCCGAACGACCCACGGTCACCTCCGGCACCGGCGCCACCTACATGGTCAGTGGCTCCACCGCGATCAACATCGACAGCGCCGCCAAGGTCCAGAACGCACTGATCCCCTACCTGGCAGTCGTCGTCGGCCTGGCCTTCGTGCTGCTGATGGTCGTCTTCCGCTCCGTCCTGATCCCGCTCAAGGCCGCGGTCGGCTTCCTGCTCTCGGTCCTGGCCGCCCTCGGGGCAGTCGTCGCGGTCTTCCAGTGGGGCTGGCTCGCAGGTCTGCTCGGAGTCACGACGACCGGGCCGATCATGAGCCTGATGCCGATCTTCATGGTGGGCATCGTCTTCGGACTCGCCATGGACTACGAGGTCTTCCTGGTCGCCCGGATGCGCGAGGCCTACGTCCACGGCGGGGACACCAGGAAGGCCATCGTCTCGGGTATGGGCACCAGCGCCCGCGTGGTGGTCGCCGCTGCGCTGATCATGATGGCGGTCTTCTCCGGCTTCATGGGCGCCGGCGACTCGATGATCAAGATGATCGGCTTCGGCATGGCCATCGCGGTCCTCTTCGACGCGTTCGTCGTCCGGATGGCGATCGTGCCCGCCGCGCTCGCCCTGCTCGGCAACCGGGCCTGGTGGCTGCCCCGCTGGCTGGACCGGATCCTGCCGAAGGTCGACGTGGAGGGCGAAGCCCTCGACCACCGGCCCGAGCACCGGCCCGAGCACCGGCCCGAGCACCGCGAAGCAACGGCCGAGGCTGAGGCCGAGCCCGCTTCCGTCCGGTAGCGCCCACGCCATGAGGGCCGCCCAACACGCGGGCGGCCCTTGTGGCGTCCCCTCTCCTCGTCATCCACGATGGTCACAGCCCCCGACAGGAAACCCACGCATGCTGTTCACCCACCAGCTGGCCGACTGGCAGCGCTACCTCCGCGACCACCTTCGCGCCGTCGACACGGCGGTGGCTGTGCTGATCTTCGGCGTATCCGCACTCGGGGTGCTGATTCCGGTCCCGGGTGTCGATCATCCGGCGTCATGGTGGTGGGGCATGCTTCTCGCGGGCGTCGCCTCGGCATCAGTGCTCTGGCACCGCAACCACCCCCGCGCCGTGGTCGCCGTGACCAGCGGATGCATGATGGGCGCGGCCGGGCTCGGCCTCCTGCTCAGCCCCCTGCTGCTGGCCCCGCTGATGTTGGCGCTGTACTCGCTCGCCGCCCGCACCGACGGACGAACCACGCTCGCCTTCTCCCTCGGCAGCGTGGCACTGGTGGTGCTCGCCGCGGTCTTCACCGGCCCGGCGGCCGAGCCCGGCGTGCTGAAGATCGTCGGCCCCGAGGCCTGGCTGCTTCTCCCCGCTGCCCTGGGCCGCGGGACCCGGCTGCGGGTGGCCTACGTGGGCGCGGTGGAGGCCCGCGCCGAGCACGCCGAGCGCACCCGGGAGGAGGAGGCGCGGCACCGGGTCGCCGAGGAACGCATCCGCATCGCCCGCGAGCTCCACGACGTCGTCGCGCACCACCTCGCGCTGGCCAACGCCCAGGCGGGTACGGCCGCGCACCTGATGCGGACCAACCCCGACCAGGCCGAGAAGATCGTCACCGAACTCGCCGGCACCACCTCCGCGGCGCTACGCGAACTGAAGGCCACCGTCGGCCTGATGCGCCAGGCGAACGACCCGGACGCGCCCCTGGATCCGGCCCCCGGACTCGCCCAACTCGTGGACCTGGCCGCATCGTTCGGCACTGCCGGACTCACTGTCACGATCGCCACCGACGGGAAGCCGCAGCCGCTCTCCCCCGGCGTCGACCTGACGGCCTACCGGATCGTGCAGGAGGCGCTGACCAACGTCACCAAGCACGCCACCACCCGGGCGGCCCTGGTCCGGCTCACCTACTCACGCGACCGGCTGAGCATCACGGTCACCAACGACGACGACGGAACCGACACACCCCCTGCGACCCGGACCCGCGACGGCGGCTACGGCCTCCTCGGCATGCGCGAACGCGCGACCTCCATCGGCGGCCGTCTCCGCGCGGGCCGCCGCCCCGAAGGCGGCTTCGAGGTCGCCACCGAACTGCCGCTCCACCCCCACGCCCCGGAAGAGGACCAGCTCCCATGACCATCCGCGTCCTGCTCGCCGACGACCAGGCCCTGCTGCGCGCCACCTTCCGAATCCTGATCGACTCCTGCGAGGACCTGGAGGTGGTCGGTGAGGCGGCCGACGGGAAGCAGGCGGTCGAACTCACCCGCGCTCACCACCCGGACGTCGTCGTCATGGACATCCGCATGCCCGGCATGGACGGCCTGGCCGCCACTGCGGCGATCTGCTCCGACCCCGACCTGTCCGCGACCCGCGTGCTCATCCTGACCACCTTCGAGATCGACGAGTACGTCGCCCAGGCGCTGCGCGCCGGAGCCAGCGGATTCCTCGGCAAGGACGTCGGCGCCGACGAACTCCTCACCGGCATCCGCACCATCGCCTCCGGGGACGCCCTGCTCTCCCCCGCAGCCACCCGCGCCCTGATCACCCGATTCCTGACCACCCCCGACCCCGGCGGCAAGCCCGCATCCATGGAACGCCTCGACCAGCTCACCGCCCGCGAACGCGAGGTAATGGCGCTCGCCGCCGAGGGATACGCCAACAACGAGATCGCCGAGAAGCTCTTCATCAGCCACCTGACCGTGCGCACCCACATCCACCGTGCCATGGGCAAACTCGACGCCCGCGACCGGGCCCAGCTCGTCGTCATCGCCTACCAGACCGGCCTGGCCGAACCGGCGCGCCCACCCCACTGAACCGGCTGTTCCACGACAGCACTTCCGGCGACAAGGGTCTCTGACTGCAAACAACGAAAACGTCAAAGGGCACCCACGATGGGTGCCCCTCGACTGCCCTGACCTGCAAAAACGCCTTACGGCAGGTTGCGGGCCATGACGATGCGCTGCACCTGGTTGGTGCCCTCGTAGATCTGGGTGATCTTCGCGTCGCGCATCATGCGCTCCAGCGGGTAGTCCCGGGTGTAGCCGTAACCGCCGAGGAGCTGGACCGCGTCGGTGGTGACCTCCATGGCCACGTCGGACGCGAAGCACTTGGCCGCCGCGCCGAAGAAGGTCAGGTCGGCGTCGACGCGCTGGGACTTCGCCGCGGCCGCGTAGGTCAGCTGGCGGGCGGCCTCCAGCTTCATGGCCATGTCGGCGAGCATGAACTGGATGCCCTGGAACTCGGCGATCGCCTTGCCGAACTGCTTGCGCTCGTGGACGTAGCCCTTGGCGTAGTCCAGCGCGCCCTGGGCGATGCCGAGGGCCTGGGCGGCGATGGTGATGCGGGTGTGGTCGAGGGTCTTCATCGCCGTGGCGAAGCCGGTGCCCTCGGCGCCGATCATGCGGTCGGCGGGGATGCGGACGTTGTCGAAGTAGACCTCGCGGGTGGGGGAGCCCTTGATGCCGAGCTTCTTCTCCGGCGCGCCGAAGGAGACGCCCTCGTCGCCCTTCTCCACCACGAAGGCGGAGATGCCCTTGGAGCGCTTCTCGGGGTCGGTCACGGCCATGACCGTGTAGTACTCGGACACACCGGCGTTGGTGATCCAGCGCTTGACGCCGTTGAGCACCCAGAAGTCGCCGTCGCGTACCGCGCGCGTCTTCATGCCGGCCGCGTCGGAGCCCGCGTCGGGCTCGGAGAGACAGTAGGAGAACATGCCGTCGCCGGCCGCCAGCGGGGTCAGGTACTTCCGCTTGAGCTCCTCCGAGCCGGAGAGGATCACCGGCAGCGAGCCGAGCTTGTTGACCGCCGGGATCAGCGAGGACGACGCACAGACGCGCGCCACCTCCTCGATCACGATGACGGTCGCCAGCGCGTCCGCGCCCGCGCCGCCGTACTCCTCGGGGACGTGCACCGCGTGCAGCTCGGCGGCGATCAGCGCGTCCAGCGCCTCCTGCGGGAAGCGACCCTGCTCGTCGACCTCGGCGGCGAAGGGGGCGATCTTCGCCTCAGCCAGGCCCCGGACCGTCTCCCGAAGCATCTGGTGCTCTTCGGAGATCTGGAACAGGTCGAAATCTGTGCTCACGGTCGCTCCCGAGAAGGTGATGGCACTCAGTACCCTTGATTATGCACACTCAGTGCCACGTCGGGGGAGCTCACGGCCGGGTTCTGGTGTTACGTTCTGCACATGGGTGCAGGTACCGGTACGGGTGACGAGAGCAAGCCGACGATGCGGGACTCGCTGGTCCGGGCGGCCTTCCGGCTCTTCCTCGACCGAGGATTCGAGCAGACGACCATCGACGACATCGTCTCCCTGGCAGGTGTCGGACGCCGCTCGTTCTTCCGCTACTTCCCCTCCAAGGAGGACGTGGTCTTCCCGGACCACGACGGCTGCCTCGCCGAGATGACCGCGTTCCTGCGCGACTCGCCCGCCGACGGCGATCCGGTCGCGCAGGTCTGCGACGCGGCCCGGCTGGTGCTGCGGATGTACGCGGCCGACCCGCTCTTCTCCGTGCAGCGCTACCGCCTCACCCGCGAGGTCCCCGGCCTGCGCGCGCACGAGCTCTCGGTCGTCTGGCGCTACGAGCGCGCCCTGGCCGGTCACCTGCGCGAGCGTGGCGCGGGCCGCGCGGACGGCGCCCTGCGCGCCGACGTCGTCGCGGCGGCCGTCGTCGCCGCCCACAACCACGCGCTGCGCACCTGGTTGCGGGCGGGCGGCGAGGGTGACGTCCAGGCCGCCGTGGACGAGGCACTCGGCTACGTCGCCCGGTCGTTCGCGCCCCGGCAGCACGACGCGGGCACGGACGGGGTGGTCGACGCCGACGAGGAGGTCGTGGTGCTGCTGGCGCGCCGGGGCACGCCGCTGTGGCGGGTCGTACGGGACGTGGAGGGCGCGCTCGGCGAGCGCTAGAGCAGGGCGCGAGCGCACGAGAGCACACTAGGGCACTGAGTGCCTTTACGAAGGGCACTGAGTGCCATACAGTCGATCCGGCACTCCGCCGCTGAACGACCGACCACTCACGTTCACTGGAGCCCTCATGCCCTCGACGCTCGCCACTCTCACCCCCCTCGCCTTCCCCCTGCAGTCCCGGCCCGCCCACGACGACGGGCCCGCGCCGGAACTGCGCTACCACCGCTGCCCGTGGTGCGGCTCCGCGACCGGACGCGCCGCGCTGCTCTGCCCCATCTGCGGCTCCCCCGAGCTGATCGAGCGCACCAGCAGCGGCACCGGCATCGTGCACCGCCTGATGACGTCGCGTCACGGCCAGTTCGGCGAGATCGAGACGCAGTGCCTGGTCATCCTCGACGAGGGGTTCACCATCCAGGCCTCCCTCAACGACATCCTGCCCGGCACCGTCCCCGAGGGCACCCGGGTCCGCCTCGCCGGTCCGGCCGACTCCGGCCACCTGCCGGTCTTCCGCGCCTGCGCCTGACGCTGCCACGGCGGTCACGCGGCTAGGATCCCCCACGTCGAGCGGTGTGGGCGGAGGATGAGGACGCGTGAGTTTCACGACCCTGGCGGTCATCGCGGTGGCCGGGCTGCTCGGCCCGCTGCTGGCGTTGCCGACACGGTGGCGGATTCCGTTGGTGCTGGGTGAGCTGATCGCGGGTGTGCTGCTGGGACCGACCTTCGTCGGCTATCTCCACTCCGACGACCGGACCTTCGCCTTCCTCGCCGACATGGGCTTCGCGCTGATCATGTTCGTCGCCGGCGCGCACGTCCCGGTACGTGACACGGGCCTGCGGGCCGGGCTTGCGAAGGGAACCCTGCGCGCCGTCGCGGTCGGCGCGCTCGGGGTCGTCCCCGCGTTCGCGCTCTCGCGCGGCTTCCATACCGGGCACACCGCGCTGTACGCGGTGCTCTTCGCGTCCTCCTCGGCGGCGCTGATCCTGCCGATCACGGACTCGCTGGGGCTGAGCGGCCCCGCGCTGCTCGAACTGCTGCCGCAGGTCGCCGTCGCGGACACGGCCTGCATCGTCGCGCTGCCGCTCGCCGTCGACCCGGCGCATGCCGCGCGGTCCGCGCTGGGCGCGGCAGCGGTACTGGGGAGCGCGGTCGTGCTCTTCCTGCTGCTGCGTCAGGCCGAACGGCGCGGCCTGCGGCGGCGGATCCACCGGATCTCAGAGCGCCGGAAGTTCGCGCTGGAGCTGCGGATCAGCCTGGCCATCCTCTTCGGCCTCGCGGCGGTCGCGGTGCGGACGCATGTGTCGATCATGCTGGCGGGTTTCTCCTTCGGCCTCGTGGTGGCCGCGATCGGCGAGCCGCGACGGCTGGCGAAGCAGCTCTTCGCAGTGACGGAGGGCTTCCTCGGCCCACTGTTCTTCGTCTGGCTCGGCGCCTCGCTGGACCTGCGGCAGCTGGCCGGCCACCCGTCCGCGATCGTGCTCGGTCTGCTGCTGGGTCTGGCGACGCTGCTCACCCACGCGTCCATGCGCCTGACCGGCCAGCCGCTCACCTACGGCATCCTCGCCACGGCCCAGCTCGGCGTCCCGGTCGCGGCCGCGACCCTCGGCACGCAGTTGCACCTCCTGCGCCCCGGCGAGTCCGCGGCCCTGCTCCTGGGCGCCCTCGTCACCATCGGCGCGGCGACGGCCGCGGGCGCGCTGGCCGCCTCCCACAGCACCGCCGCGACCTGACGGCGCGCCGCAGCCCCTTCCGGGTGCCGCTGAGTTGACGATGAGTCGACGGGAGGGTGCGGGAGTGATCTCGCGCCATCCGTGCGCAGCGCGGGGGGAATCGCCGTCATTCAGGGCGGCGAGGATGTCACTCCAGGTGCTCCTCGGGCGCGCTGCGGGCGATGCGCGCCAGGGTGTCCAGGGACTGGGTCAGAACCGGTAGGGGCGGGGAGGCCAGGCCGAGGCGGATGGCGTTCGGGGCGGAGCGGGGGGAGACGGCGTAGGCCGCCGCCGGTGTGACGCCGATGCCCGCGCGGGCGGCCGCGGCGACGAAGTTGTCGGCGCGCCAGGGGCTGGGGAGCTCCCACCAGCAGTAGTAGGAGCACGGGTCCGCGCGGAGGGTCTGGCCGGCGAGGCGTTCATGGGCGAGCCGCTGACGGTCCGTCGCGTCCAAGCGCTTCGCGGCGACGATCGTGGCGACCGTACCGTCGCCGATCCAACGCGTGGCGGCCTCCAGGGCGAAGCCGCTCGGCAGCCATGCGCCCGAGCGCAGCGACGCGGCCACGGCCTCGCGCAGCGTCGGCGGCACGACGAGGAACCCCGTGCCCAAACCGGGGGCGACGCGCTTGGAGAGGCTGTCGACCAGCACCACCCGTTCCGGCGCGAGCGCGGCCAGCGGCGCCGCGCCGGGGCGCAGGAAGGACCAGATCGCGTCCTCGACGGCGGGCAGATCGAGTCGGTGCAGCTGCTCGGCCAGTGCTTCCCGCCGCGCCGGTGGCAGGGTGATGCCGAGCGGGTTGTGCACGCGTGGCTGGAGGTAGACGGCACGCAGCGGCGTCGCCCGGTGTGCGGCGGCCAGCGCGTCGGGCACGACGCCCTGCTCGTCCACGGCGAGCGGCACGAGCGTGATGCCGAGCCGCTGCGCGATCGCCTTGACCACGGGGTAGGTCAGCGCCTCGACGCCCAGCCGCTGACCCGGCGCCACCAGCGCGGCGAGGGCTGCGGCGACGGCCTGTCGCCCGCTGCCCGCGAAGAGCAGCGCGTCGGGCGAGACGTGCCAACCGCCGTTGCCCTGCAGCCCCGCGAAGGCCTCCCGCGCGGCGGGCGTGCCCTCGGCGCGGGCTTGCCGCAGGGCCGCTTCGAGGGCGTCGGGGCGCAGCAGCGGGGTCAGTCCGGCGGCCAGGAGTGCCGACTGCTCGGGAACGACGGGGTAGTTGAGCTCGAGGTCCACCCGGGCGCGGGACGGTTCCGCGAGCGGGAGGTCCGCGCCGGGCGGGCCGGTCGTCGCGCGGACGAAGGTGCCGCGTCCGACCTCGCCGACGGCCAGGCCGCGCCGGACCAGCTCGGCGTAGACGCGGCCGGCGGTCGAGGCCGCGATCCCGCGGCGGCGCGCGAAGGCGCGCTGCGTCGGCAGCCGGTCGCCCGCGCGCAGCCGCCCGGCGGTGATCTCGGTGCTGATCTCGTCCGCGATCAGTCGGTAGTCATCTCGGCGGACCTCCATCGAGTCATTCCTCTCTATTGCACCGAGTGCAAGATAAGTATTGCACCGATCCTATGGCCCACCCTAGCCTCAGAGCATGGACGCCATCACCGCGCACGCCGTTCTCGGGATCTCCGCCGTCGCCCTGGGCATGGTGCTCACCCCGGGCCCGAACATGATCTATCTCGTCTCGCGGTCGATCGTCCAGGGCCGCCGGGCGGGCCTGATCTCCCTCGCCGGGGTCGGCACCGGGTTCTTCGTCTACCTCGCCGCCGTGACAGCCGGGATCGCGACACTGTTCGCCGTCGTCCCCGCGCTCTACACCGCGATCAAGCTGGCGGGCGCGGCGTATCTGCTCTGGCTGGCCTGGAAGGCGATCAAGCCCGGTGGCGCGGCCGTCTTCGCGCCGCAGGCGCTGCCGGAGGACTCGCCGCGCCGCCTCTACGCGATGGGCTTCCTCACCTGCCTGCTCAACCCGAAGCTGGCGATCCTCTACATCTCCCTGCTCCCCCAGTTCGTGGACCCCTCGCGCGGCCACGTCGCCGAACAGAGCCTGCTGCTCGGCCTGACCCAGATCGTCATCGCCGTCACCGTCAACGGCCTCATCGCGATGAGCGCGGGGACGATCGCCTCCTTCTTCTCCCGCCGCCCGGCCTGGCTGCGCGTGCAGCGCTACGCGATGGGCACCGTTCTCGGCAGCCTCGCCCTGCACATCGCCGCGGACCGGGCCAAGGCCGTCGCAGCCTGAGCGGTCGTCGCCTGAGGCGAGAGGCTCAAGCGTCGCGCACGGTGTCGCCCAGCCGGACCGTGCCGGGGTGGACGACCTGGGCGTAGACCCCGGCGCACGGGAGCGGGTCCATGCTGTCGAGCGGCTTGACCCGGTTGTGGTCACCGAGAACGCGCAGGGCGTCGGTGTCCCGCGGCAGGTCCCCGTGGGCAAGCGTCGGCACGGCGCAGCGCGGCGACCGGGCGACGACGCGGAGGGTGAGCTCGGTGCCGACGCGCAGTTCGCGTCCCATCCAGCCGTTCTCGACGAAGCCGGCCGCGTCCGCGGTCCGGATCACGAGGTTGGGGCGGTAACGCGCCCAGCCGGGGGCGCCGTTCCGGCTCAGCTCGGCGATCCGGTCGAGCGTCGCGGTGGTCAGCAGATGGATCGGGGCGAAGTCGAAGAAGGTGCCCTCGGGTGAGGCGCTGGCGATGTGACTCACGTCCATTGCGACCTCGGTGTCAATGCCGTCCCGCAGCACCTCGTCCGGGCGGGCCCGGTCCAGCGTGGGGTCGGCGGGCGGAGTGTCCGTCAGCGTCACCGCGCGGCCGAGGAGTTCGGAGAGCACCGCGTCGACGTCGGGGTCCGTGCTCCAGACCAGCTTGCCGTCCGGGAGGGTGATCCGGACCGCTGCCGGGACGGCCGAGGTCGGGTCGACGTCGTCGACGGACGGAAGTTCGGCCGCGAGAGACAGCATGTCTCGCCACACGCGCGGGTTCTTCGCACTGACGACCTTGCCGGTGGCCCGGTCGATCAGCGCGAGGCCCCGGTCCCCCGCCAGACCGCTCCTGCTCACCGCGCTCAAGGCCACCTCCTCCCCCAGCATCGACTTGACCGGATAGCGCCGCAGCACCGCCACCGTCCCCAGCGTCATCGTTCCCCCGCTCTCTCGCACCCGTCGTCGCGCGTCAGTCTGACGGAGGCAGCGCCTGTGATCATCCCGATTACGGGATCGGCCGGGATAGGCTCGTCGACGACCTGTACCGGCACGGCACCACCGCCACCATGGACCCTGAGGAGCGACGACATGCCTCTCGTCTGGCGACACCGCTCCACGCTGTCCGGCGGCAGCGCCGTGCTGCTCGTGCTGCACGGCGGTGACGAGGAGGGGCTGAAGCGCCCGTCGCGGCTCAACTCCCCGCTGCTGCGCCTGCGTCCGTTCGAACGCGCGGTGCGGCGGGCGCCGCTGGGCGAGACGGTCGGCGTGGCCGAGGTGCACTACCTGCACCGTGGCTGGAACGGCGAGCGCGCGGACGCGGCGGTCGACGCGGAGGCCGCTCTCGCCGAGCTGGTGCGGCAGGTCGGGCCGGCGGTGCCGGTCGTCCTGCTCGGCCACTCGATGGGCGGCCGGGCCGCCCTGCGCATCGGCGGGCACTCCTCTGTCGCGGGCATCGTCGCGCTGGCACCCTGGTGTCCGCCGGGCGAGCCTGTCGCGCAGCTGGCCGACCGTCGGCTGGTGATCGTCCACTCCGACCACGACCGGACCACCCCACCCGCGGAGTCCCTGGATTTCGCCCAGCGGGCCCGCGCGGCCGACGCGCAGGTCGCACGCTGCGTGATCCCCGGCAGCGACCACGCCATGCTCCGCCGCGCCCAGACCTGGCACCGCCTCAGCACCCTGCTGGTCGGCGGCCTGCTGGGCAACTGGCCACTGCCGGACCCGGTCGCCAAGGCGCTCGCCCGCTCCGGCGACGACCCCGAGGGCCTCGACCTGACGCTACCGCTGTGGCGCTGACGACAGGGACGTCACCGAGGTGGCGAAACCCGGCCGGGTGAGCCGGCCGGGGGGTGACCCCGCCGGGCGTCAGATGTCGCGGAAGGTCTCGATCCGCGCGCCGATCGAGTTGAGCCGGTCGGCCAGGTCCTCGTAGCCGCGGTTGATCACGTAGACGTTGCGCAGCACCGACGTGCCCTCCGCCGCCAGCATCGCCAGCAGCGTGACGACGGCGGGGCGCAGCGCGGGCGGGCACATCATCTCGGCGGCGCGCCAACGCAGCGTCGGCCCCTGGACCAGCACCCGGTGCGGGTCCAGCAGCTTGACGTTCGCGCCGAGGCGGTTGAGCTCGGTGAGGTAGATCGCGCGGTTGTCGTAGACCCAGTCGTGGATCAGCGTGTCGCCGTGTGCGGCGGCCGCGATCGCCGCGAAGAAGGGGACGTTGTCGATGTTGATGCCGGGGAAGGGCATCGGGTGGATCTTGTCGGCCGGCGCGGTGAGCTTGGACGGGCGGACCGTGAGGTCCGTCAGCCGGGTGCGGCCGTTGCGGGCGAGGTACTCCTCGCTGCGGTCGTAGTCCAGGCCCATCTCCTCCAGCACCGCGAGCTCGATCTCCAGGAACTCGATCGGCACCCGGCGGATCGTCAGCTCGGAGGAGGTCACCACGGCGGCCGCGAGCAGGCTCATCGCCTCGACCGGGTCCTCGGCGGGGGCGTAGTCGACGTCGCGGTCGATCTGCTCGACACCGTGGACGGTGAGCGTGGTGGTGCCGATGCCCTCGACCTTGACACCGAGCCGCTCCAGGTAGAAGCAGAGGTCCTGGACCATGTAGTTGGGGCTGGCGTTGCGGATCACCGTGACGCCGGGGTGGCGGGCGGCGGCGAGCAGCGCGTTCTCGGTGACTGTGTCCCCGCGCTCGGTCAGCACGATCGGGCGGGCGGGCGAGACGCAGGGCTCGACATCGGCGTGGTACTGGCCCTCGGTGGCGTTGACCCTCAGGCCGAACTGGCGCAGCGCGGCCAAGTGCGGGCCGACCGTGCGGGTGCCGAGGTCGCAGCCGCCGGCATAGGGCAGCCTGAAGTGCGGGGCGAGGTGCATCAGCGGGCCGAGCAGCAGCAGCGCGCTGCGGGTGCGGCGCGCGGCGTCGGCGTCCATCGCCTCGAGGTCGAGCTGGGCCGGCGGGGTGAGTTCGAGGTCGCTGCCGTTGTTGATCCAACGGGCTTTGACGCCGATGCTGGTCAGTACCTCGAGGATGCGGTAGATCTCCTCGATGCGGGCGACCTGGCGCAGCGTCGTGCGCCCGGTGGTGAGCAGCGAGGCGCAGAGCAGGGCCACGCCGGCGTTCTTGCTGCTGCGGACGTCGATCGAGCCGGTCAGGCGACGGCCGCCGGTGACGCGCAGGTGCATGGGACCGGCGTAGCCGAGGGAGACGATCTCGCTGTCGAGGGCCTCACCGATCCGCGCGATCATCTCAAGGCTGAGATTCTGCTGACCGCGCTCCATGCGGTTCACCGCGCTCTGACTTGTCGTCAACGCCTCGGCGAGCTCGGCCTGGGTCAGGCCCTTGTGCTGGCGGGCGGTGCGAATGAGCTTGCCGATGCGCGCGAGGTAGTCATCTGTCACGCGCGTCACACTATCTCAGATCTGAGATGTCAACCACGCGTGGCTCAGCGGCCACTCGGTTCAGCGCCCGGCTCCCCCTCAGGGCCGGTGTCGGGGTCGGCGTCGGGGTCCGCGCCCGGGTCGGCACCGGGGTCGGCACCGGGGTCGGCGAGGATCCGGCGCACAGTCAGCAGCCCCGCACCCAGCAGCGGACCGCGCCGGCCGAGGGTCGAGGCCTGCAGTGCGTCAGCGGACCAGGGGCGGACGGTCACCCTGGCCGCGAGCTCCGCCCGCATGGGCGGCAGCAGCCATTCGGCCAGCTCGGCGTAGGCGCCGCCGAGGATCAGCGCCGAGGGATCGACAAGGTTGACGGCGGCGACGAGAGCGAGGCCGATCGCGCTACCGGCGCGGGCCAGGGCGTCGATCGTGCGCGGATCGGCGGCGCGGGCGCGTTGCGCCAAAGCGGTGACGGGGTCCTCGCCGTGGGGATCGAGTCCCGCCTCGCGCAGCACGGCTGCTTCGCCTGCGTACAGCTCCAGGCAGCCGCGCGCGCCGCAGGCACAGGGAGGGCCTTCCGGGTGAACCGGCACGTGACCGAGCTCCCCGGCGAAGCCCCGCGCGCCGCGGAACAGCCGGCCGTCGATGACGAGCGCGCCACCGATGCCGGCGGCCCCGGACACGTGCACGAAGGTCTCCCCGACCGTGCCGGCGGGGCCTCCCGCCCAGAGCTCGGCGAGGGCACCGAGGTTGGCCTCGTTCTCCACCTCGGGTACGGCGTCCGGCCAGGGCCAGTGATCGACGGGATCCATCGCCCCCCACCCGAGGTTCGCCGCCCGCTCCACCGCGGCGTGCGGCGCGGCCCCCGCGCCGAGCCGCGCGCCCCGACCCGAGCCCTCACCCGCCGCGCGAACGCCCGCGGACTCGGGCTCGGCGGAGCTCATGCCGTGACTCGCCACGCCTGCCGCGCGCACCCCTCCGGCCTCAGCGTCCGCGCCGACAGCACCGGAGCGCGCGACACCGCTGCCCGACGACGTCGCGGAGCCTGCCACCACTCCGTCACCAACCCCGGACTCGGCCGCCGAGGGCGTCGGCCCGCCGGGCGCGTCCACCAAGGGAACCGACCCCCGGGGCTCACCCGCCGACGGTGAAGGCTCGCCGGACTCCCCCGCCGACCGCGTCACCCCGCCGGTCTCGCCCGCCCGACGCACGGGCCCGCCGGGCTCGACCACCGAGGATGCAGACCCGCCGGTCTCGCCCGTCGGCCGCATCAGCGCGCGGGGCTCCCCCGCCGCAGGCACCGGCCCGACGAGCTCAGCCGCTGCCGTGGTCGCCTGGCTGACCACGCCGGGGACGGCGAGGACGCGGCCGGAGACCGAGAGGCCCAGCGCTGCCGCCTCGAACTCCACCTCGTTGCCGAGCGCGGCCAGTTCGGCGAGGACCTCGCGGGCCGGGCGGCCCGCGTTGTTCCGTTCGACGCGACGCCAGACGCGGGCCTGCCCGCGCAGGTCGACCACGCAGGCGCCCAGGTGGGTGACGCCGACCTCGAGGCCGAGCCCGCAGGGTCCCCGGTCGCTGACCGCGAGCGCCCGGCCGGGGCGGCCGACCCGGCCGCTCGGCGCGCTGTCGACCTCTACCAGCAGTCCGCCGGCGATGAGTTCGTCGACGAGGCTGGAGACCGCCGCCCGGGTCAGCCCCGTCCGCCCGGCGACGTCGGCGCGGGAGAGGGAGGCGTCGGGGCCCTGCGCGGCGATCGTGCCCAGGACCAGGGCCAGGTTCTGACGGCGCATCCCGCGCTGCGAGGCCGGCTCCCCCGCGCCGCGCCCGCCGCCTCCCGCGCCGTCTTCGGCGCGGCGACCTGACCGCTCCCTCACGCTTCTCCCCCTCCATCCGGCTACCGTCCCGGCGACCCGTTGTTGATCAGATTAACCGCGCGACGGCCCCGCGCTCAGCTCCCGACATACGTCGCGAGGTGCTCGCCGGTGAGCGTGGAGCGGGCGGCGACCAGGTCCGCCGGCGTGCCCTCGAAGACGACCCGGCCGCCGTCGTGCCCCGCGCCGGGGCCGAGGTCGATGATCCAGTCGGCGTGGGCCATGACCGCCTGGTGGTGCTCGATGACGATGACCGACTTGCCGGACTCGACCAGCCGGTCGAGCAGACCCAGGAGTTGCTCGACGTCCGCGAGGTGCAGGCCGGTCGTCGGCTCGTCGAGGACGTAGACGCCGCCCTTGTCGGCCAGGTGGGTGGCCAGCTTGAGGCGCTGCCGCTCGCCGCCCGAGAGCGTGGTGAGCGGCTGGCCGAGGGTGAGGTAGCCGAGCCCGACGTCGGCCAGCCGGACGAGGACGGCGTGCGCGGCGGGCGTGCGCGCCTCGCCCTCGCCGAAGAACTCCTCGGCCTCGGCCACCGACATCGCGAGCACCTCGCTGATGTCCTTGCCGCCGAGGTGGTACTCCAGCACCGACGCCTGGAACCGCTTCCCCTCGCACTCCTCGCAGACGGTGGCGACACCGGCCATCATCGCCAGGTCGGTGTAGATGACGCCGGCACCGTTGCAGGTGGGGCAGGCGCCCTCGGAGTTGGCGCTGAACAGCGCGGGCTTCACGCCGTTGGCCTTCGCGAACGCCTTGCGGATCGGGTCGAGCAGGCCGGTGTAGGTCGCCGGGTTGCTGCGTCGCGAGCCGCGGATCGCGCCCTGGTCGACCGAGACCACACCGACGTCGGTGTGGATCGACCCGTGCACGAGGGAACTCTTGCCGGAGCCGGCGACGCCGGTCACCACGACGAGCATCCCGAGCGGGATGTCCACGTCGACGTCGCGCAGGTTGTGCGCCTTCGCGCCGCGGATCTCCAGCGCGCCGGTGGGCTTGCGCACCGTCGCCTTGAGCGCGGCCCGGTCGTCGAGATGGCGACCGGTGATGGTGTCGCTGGCCCGCAGCCCCTCGACGGTGCCCTCGAAGCAGACGCTGCCGCCCGCCGTGCCCGCGCCGGGGCCGAGGTCGACGACGTGGTCGGCGATCGCGATCGTCAACGGCTTGTGCTCGACGACGAGCACCGTGTTGCCCTTGTCCCGCAGCCGCAGCAGCAGGTCGTTCATCCGGTGGATGTCATGGGGGTGCAGACCCGTCGTCGGCTCGTCGAAGACGTACGTGACGTCGGTGAGCGCCGAACCGAGGTGACGGATCATCTTGACGCGCTGCGCCTCGCCGCCCGACAGCGTGCCCGAGGACCGGTCGAGCGAGAGATAGCCGAGACCGATCTCCACGAAGGAGTCGAGGGTCTGCAGCAGCGTGGCCAGCAGCGGCGCCACGGAAGGCTCGTCGAGGCCGCGCACCCACTCGGCCAGGTCGCTGATCTGCATCGCGCACGCGTCGGCGATGTTGACTTTGCCGATCTTCGACGACCTGGTCGCCTCCGCGAGCCGGGTGCCGTCGCAGTCAGGGCAGACGGTGAAGGTGACCGCCCGGTCCACGAAGGCCCGGATGTGCGGCTGCATCCCCTCCTTGTCCTTGGCCAGGTACGACTTCTGGATCCGCGGGATCAGCCCCTCGTAGGTCATGTTGATGCCCGAAATCTTCATCCGCACCGGCTCGTGGTGCAGGAAGGCGTGCAGCTCCTTCTTGGTGAACTTGGCGATCGGCTTCTCCGGGTCGTAGAAGCCCGAAGCGGCGTAGAGGCGGTAGTTCCAGCCGCCGGGGGTGTAGCCGGGGATGGTGAGCGCGCCCTCGGCGAGCGACTTGGAGTCGTCGAAGAGCTGGGTGAGGTCGATGTCGGAGACCGTGCCCCGGCCTTCGCAGCGCGGACACATGCCGCCGGTGATGCTGAAGCTGCGGCGCTCCTTGACGGTCTGCCCGCCGCGCTCGACCGTGACGGCACCCGCTCCGCTGATGGAGGGGACGTTGAAGGAGTACGCCTTGGGCGAGCCGATGTGCGGCTTGCCGAGCCGGCTGAACAGGATGCGCAGCATCGCGTTGGCGTCGGTGGCGGTCCCGACCGTGGAGCGGGGGTCGCCGCCCATCCGCTGCTGGTCGACCGTGATCGCGGTCGTCAGGCCCTCGAGCACGTCGACCTCGGGCCGGGACAGCGTCGGCATGAAGCCCTGCACGAAGGCGCTGTAGGTCTCGTTGATCAGCCGCTGCGACTCCGCGGCGATCGTGTCGAACACCAGTGAGCTCTTGCCCGAGCCGGAGACGCCGGTGAACACCGTCAGCTTGCGCTTCGGGATCTCGACGCTCACGTCCTTGAGATTGTTCTCGCGCGCGCCGTGCACGCGGATCACGTCGAGGCTGTGGCTGCTGCTGCCGGCACCGCTCTGCGTGGGCGACTGCGCGTCGGTCCTGCTGGCCCTGCTCATCCTGTCTCCATCTCTTGGGTGGCGCCCGCGATCGCGGTCCCCGTCAACGCGGACGTCGCGCACCTCGGCCGAAGCCGGCGTGCGCGACGCATCCGTCACCCCGCTCCCGCGGCAGCGCAGAAGTGGGGCGCGGCACTCACTGGTCCTGCAGCACCCCGAGGACGTTACCGTCGGGGTCCATGACGGTCGCGACGAGGCGACCGCCGCCGACATCGTGCGCGGGCTCCTTGACGACGGCGCCCGCGGCGGTCAGCTCGGCCAGCTTCGCCTCGATGTCCGCCACCTCCCAGTAGGTCACGGGCGCGGTCATCCCCTGTTGCGCACCGCCCGGCACCAGCCCGATGTGCTGCCCCCCGGCCTCGAAGCCGACGTAGTACACCTCGTCGGCCACCGGCGTCGTGCCGAGCAGGGCGGCGTACACCGCCTTGGCCTTCCCCAGGTCGGAGACGGGATGCAGCACGGTCTTGATGCCCTTGGTGGCGGAGTCGGTCATGGTCACTCCTCAAGTCACGGGTCACAGACCCGGTGGAATGGTCTGGCGTGAAGACGCTCGAGGACGAAAGGGAAGCCTGGAGATCACCCCTGCCCGTCGCCCCTGCCCATCCTCGCGGCGATGGCGCGGCGGATCCCGGAAGCCGAGCGTGTCGCGGCTCAGAAGGCCGGGGATGCGTCCGGGTCGTGAGGCAGGAGGAAGCTCGGGTGACTTCTGATGTCCATGGCGGCCACACTAACTTCGGTCGACGGCGGACGCTTCTCCAATCCTGACTTTGCCGCCGTGAGTTCGGGCGTGAGTTAGGATCACGCAGCTCAGGGGGCATCAGCAGGGGAACGGGGGGCGGGCAGATGGTCGACGAGTTCGTGAAGTCCGACATCAGTGGCAGGAGCGCGGCGGTCCAGACGGGGGCCGCGGTGGCCCTGGTCGCGGGCGCGCTCGGGGCGATGTGGGGGCTGGGGGTCTTCGACCACCACACGCCGGGGCCGGGCAGGCCCGCCGCGTGCGCGGCGCCCAAGGCCGGCGACTCGCCCGAGTACCCGGCGCTCTGCGCCGCGCTCAACCGCCCTGACCTGCCGACGCTGCTCGGCAGGCCGGAAGACTATGTCTCGGTGGCGCAGTCCGGAGGCGGCGCGATCACCCTCGCGGACGGGACGAAGGAGTACGACGCGTCGGCAGAGGTCCAGGTCGGCACGTTCAACGTGCGCGTCACCGACAACCGACACCTCTCGGTGCGGGACACGACCGCGCTCGCGGGCTCGTCGGTCAGCGCGACGACCGTCCTCGGCCACCCGTGTCTGACCTACTCGGACCGGACGATCGCGTTCTCCCTCAACAGCGAGCAGCCCAGCACGGGCCCGGGAGGCATCGCCCGGCACCTCGTCGTCGCGAAGGGACCGAAGGCCGGCGGCGGCTCCTTCGAGATCACCGTGTGGCGCCAGGACGGATCGACCCCGGACGACCAGGCACTGTTCCTGATCGCCGACAAGGTTCTGCCGACCCTCGCCGGCTGGTCCTGATCCGCCCCCGTCCCTGAGTAACCCTCAATTACCAGCGTTGCCACGATGGTTGACATGCCCCATCCATCCCATTAACGTCTTCGACGGGTTTCAGGTTATGAACAGTATTCATGTACATGAATTTGTTCAGGATCAGCCGCACCGGACCTGCCTCGAAGGAGCGCTGCAGCATGCGCGCATTCGTACTCCCGGTCGGCGCCGGTAGCGGGCCGGCGCCGATTCGGGTCACCGCCCCCACTGCCCCGCTCCCCCGCGGGCGCGCTCCGCCCCCCGCCCGTTCCCGACCGGCACCACGTCCTGGTCGCGGCCCCGCCCGGGTGACGCGCTTCGGTGGAACTCCCGCTATTCCGCCGGATGGTTCGCTGCGAACTGTCTAAGGAGTCCCGGAAAATGAACCACTTCCGAGCGTGGTGCCGAACCACGCTCATCGCTCTCTGCGCGACGGCGCTGACGCTCTTCGGAGCCATCGCGACGTCACAGGCCAACCCCCGCGCGATCGCCTCGGGCACGAGCAGGACCGCGCCCCCGACAACCCACTCCACCCCGAAAGCCCGTGCGACCCGCGCGCCCCTCGTGACCGCCTCGTCGACCGCCCCGTCCTGGACCGGAACCTTCGACGCCTTCCACACCCCGGCGTGGAACTCCAGCTGGGGGCTCACCTCCGACACCCAGCAGTGCGCGATCGCGGTCGGCACGTCCCCCTGCAACTGGGGGTACCAGAACCTGAAGCCGGTCACCGACGCGGCCAGCCCCGCCGGACAGGCGCTCCAGGTCACCTACCCCGCGAACAGCGGTCCCCCCAGCTGCGCGCAGGCCGTCAGCGGCTGCGTCCTGGGCGGCGCACAGTTCTACCAGGACCTGACCGGCAACCGGCAGACCGCGCTGGCGACCAGCTCCACCATCGACCTCAAGTACTCCTACAAGTTCCCGGTCGGCTTCGACTTCGGCGCCAAGACCGCAGGGAAGATGCCCGGCCTGTACGGCGGCCCGCCCGGATGCGAGAGCGGTGGCCAGCACTGCAGCGGCGGCTGGTCCACCCGGTACATGTGGCGTGGCGGCAGCTCCTCCGCGCCCAGCGGCGAGCTCTACTTCTACGGCGGCAGCGGATCGGGCTTCGGCGCCGACCTGTGCCTGGGCAACTGGACCTTCCCCGCTGACGGCACCTGGCACTCGATCGAGCAGCTGGTGAACATCGCCACCGGCGCCATCACCGTCTGGAGCGACGGCAAGAACGTCTGCCAGACCACGCAGAGCTTCGCCACCCCGGTCTCCGGCGTCTTCTTCTCCACCTTCCACGGCGGACACGACCTGACCTGGAGCCCGTCGAAGACCACGACCAGTGAGTTCTCCGACTTCACCCTCGCCACCAACGGCCCGCAGACCCCGGCGGGCACCGCTCCGGCCACCCCGAGCGGCCTGACGGTCTCCGGCGCCACCAATGCGAGCCTCAACCTGTCCTGGTCCGAGACGAGCAACGGCGACCCGGCTGCCTCCTACAAGGTCTACGAGGGCGGCACGGTCGTCGCCACCTCCACGTCCACCTCGGCGACCGTCTCCGGCCTCGCCGCGGGCAGCACCCACACCTACACCGTCACCGCTGTGGACGCGGGGGGCAACGAGTCCGCTCACAGTGTCGCGGCGACCGGCACGACGACCGGAGGCAGCACCGGACCGGCCACTCCGACGGGCCTGAGCGTCTCCGCGGCGAGCAGCACCAGCCTCAACCTGAGCTGGACCGAGACGAACAACAGCGACCCCGCCGTCTCCTACCGGGTGTTCGAGGGCAGCACGCTGGTGGCGAGCCCGACCACGACCAGCGCCACCGTCTCCGGCCTGGCCGCGGGCAGCACCCACAGCTACACGGTCACCGCCGTAGACGCGTCCGGGGTCGAGTCGGCGCAGAGCGCGACCGCCTCCGGCACCACGACCGGCGGCACACCCGCCCCCGCGACGCCGGCCGGCCTCACGGTCAGCGGCTCGACCAGCTCCAGCCTCAGCCTGAGCTGGACCGAGACGAACAACAGCGACCCGGCCATCTCCTACCGGGTCAACGAGGGCAGCACGGTCGTGGCGACCGTCGCCACCACCTCGGCGACCGTCTCCGGCCTCGCCGCGAGCAGTACTCACACCTACACCGTCACCGCCGTGGACGCGGCGGGCGTGCAGTCCGGGCAGAGCAGCTCGGCCACCGGCATCACCTCGGGCAGCGGATCCGGCGGACTGACCGTCAGCATCGCCAAGACCAAGGACTGGGGCACCGGGTTCACCGACACCGCGACCGTCTCCAACTCCTCCGCCAGTGCCGTGAGCGGCTGGTTCGTGCAGTTCAGCCTGGACCCGAGCGAGAACATCGAGAGCTCGTCCGGGGCGACCTCCACCTCCAGCGGCGGCTACTACACGCTGACCGACACCAGCACGGACGCGACGATCCCGGCCGGTGGCAGCCAGACCTTCCAGTTCAGCGGCGACTACGGCAGCGCCGGCTACCTCGCGCCCACCAACGTCACCGTCAACGGCCAGGGCAGCGGCGGCGGTCCCGGCTCGCCCGCGGCGCCCACCGCCGTGACCGTCACCGGCGCCACGAGCTCGGGCATCAGCCTCGGCTGGACCGAGACGAACAACAGCGACCCGGCCGTCTCCTACGACATCTACGAAGGCAGCACACTGGTCACCACCGCGACCGGCACCACGGCCACCGTCAGCGGTCTCGCCGCCTGCGCCACCCATAGCTACACCGTCACCGCGGTCGACGCCGCGGGTCTGCAGTCCGCGAAGAGCACCTCGGCCACCGGCACGACCACGGGCTGCACCACCGCCCCGGCCACCCCCACCGGACTGACCATCACCGGCACGACCAGCTCCTGCATCAGCCTGAGCTGGACCGAGACAAACAACAGCGACCTCGCCGCCTCCTACCGGGTCTACGAGGGCAGCACCGTCGTGGCCAGTCCCACCACCACGGCGGCGACCATCACCGGCCTCACCGCCGGCAGCGCGCACACCTATACCGTCACCGCCGTGGACGGCGTCGGCGTCGAGTCCGCGCACAGCGCCTCGGTGACCGGCACGACGAGCTCCTCCGGCGGCGGCCCGGCCTTCACGCAGTCGCTGATCGACAGCGCCGTGGCGGCCCCGCTCTTCGCCTGGGCCGCGCCGACCTCCGCGGTACCGCGTCCGGGCACCAACCCGGCCGACATCAACGAGTCCAAGGTGGTCTACTACCTCGCCCTGGTGGACAAGGAGGCCCCCGGCAGCAAGGCGAGCAACGGCGTCACCGTGGACAGTGCCCTGCTGGCCCAGGTCCGCAGCATGATCGCGGGCGGCCACGAGCCGGACGCGGACGGCGGCCTGGAGATGTGGGGTCAGGCCCCGATCGCGCAGGCGCTGCTGCTACTGAAGAACAGCTCCGCGTGGAGTGAGCTCTCCTCGGCCGAGCAGAACAAGGTCAGCCTGCTGGAGGCGGCCATGGGCTACGGCAGCAACTACACCTACAACGACGCCAACACCTTCCCCTCCGGCATCTGCGGCTTCGGCAACTTCTCCAAGACCAACAACCCCAACTACCGGGACGGAGGCGTGGACACCGAGATCGCGGTGATCCAGTACTTCGGCGCGACCACCTGGGACTCAATGCTGGCCGGCTTCAACGACGCCACCGTCGCCTCCCAGCTGAACGCGGCAGGCCTGACCAACGCGGGCGGCTGCTTCGCCACCGCCGGGTCGGCGGCGAACTCCGCGATCGCCGTCCCGTTCGTCTACCAGGGGCACCACTCCAGCGACCTGATGGGCCTGTGGAGCGTGCTCGCCGGCAACACCTTCGACAAGACGGCGCAGAGCACCGTCCAGACCGCACACATCGCCGACGGCACCACCAGCCCGTACGACGGACAGTGCTGCATGGGTCACGAGTTCAACTCGACCGATTCGAGCGGGCTGCGCAGCTCCGCCCTGTACACCTTCGAGGGCTGGATGAACGTCACCGGCAGCCGGGTCGCCATGATGGCACTGGGCAACTTCACTCTGTCCAGCGCCAGTACGGAGAGCCAGTTCCACATCGCCACCCTCGATCTGAAGTACAAGCTGGACCACGGCTACATCTCCGTGGCCCTCAACCAGCCGTCGATCCTGGTCGACGACCACGGCAACCCGTCGGCCGACGGCCCGAACGCCAAGGGCTTCCTCTACGACTGGGACGCCTACGCCAACGTCGGCGGGCCGCAGAGCTGACCCGTTCGACGGAGCACTGATCAGGGCAGGAGGGCCGATGATCCGGCCCTCCTGCCCGGCCTCCCCGGCCTCGGAATTGGTACGGACCATTGACAGGCCCTGAACAGCTCGCGAATCTTGGGGCGACCTATTGAGCCCTCTTCGCCGGGAGGCGATGGATGCGCATGCACATGGGCAGAACCTCCACCCTGTTCACCGCCGGAATGCTGGCCCTCGTCGCGGCCGCGCTGGGCGGCGCCGACGCCGGTCAGGCCGCGCCGAGAGCCGCTGCCACTCGGGCCGTCGCGGCCGCCGCGACAAACCCGATCCAGGTCTACGGGGCCTGGCACTGCAGCAACGACGCCTGTACCTGGGCGACCGTCCGGGACATGACGGACTTCGACCAGAAGAACCACTGGCTCATCGACCGCGGTGACGGCCGTCCCTCCGTCAACCTGGTCATCCTCAGCTTCGTCAACCCGTTGCGGCTGCTCAACGGCACCACCGACAGCGGCGACACCAACGGCGTGCCGAACGGGATGAACCAGGCGGTGGTCAACTACTTCACCAGCCACGGCATCCGCGTCATGCTCTCCATCGGCGGCATCACCTACGCCGGCGACTGGGACACCGCGCTGGCCCAGAACCCCACGCTGCTCGGCCAGAAGGCGGCCGCGGTCGCCACGCAGCTGGGCGTCGGCATGGAGATCGACTACGAGAACAGCTCCAGCCCGAACCTGACGGGACTTCAGTCCTTCATCACCGCCTACCGGGCCGCCCACCCCTACGATGCCACCGGCGCCGATCCGACGGCCCGGCTGACCATCGACGTCGCCGCGGGCGACCGCTGGCTCGTCGGCCTGGACCAGTACGCGACGGCGCATTGGCTCACCACCAGCAACCCCGTGCTGGACTACGCCAACGCGATGGTGCCCAGCAAGCAGCCGTCGACGACCACCGCCGAGTCCAACTGGCAGGAGCACCTGACCGGCAAGTCCACCTACAGCCCGCCGATCCCCCCGCTGGCACCGGCCAAGTTCACCGGCAGCCTCTACATCGCCGAGGGCTCCTCGGTCCGGCCGGAGTGCACCAACTTCTCCACATCGCTGCAGAACTCCACCGGCAGCTGGCTCCAGAGCGCGGCCCCGGCCGGTGCCGGTACGACGCCCGGCCTGCTCGGCTACATGTTCTGGGCGGCCGAGATGCCCTCCACCCGCGGTGTCACCACCGACCCGCCGAACACCTGCCAGGGCGGAGTCGGCGTGGGCGCGACGACCTACGGCATTCCGATTCCGATGCCGGCGCTGCGCCAGAACTGACGACACGACAGGCGGGGCCGCCGCCGTGAAGTCTCCGGCGGACGGCCCCGCCTGATCACGTGGCCGCTGCGGGGGCGGTGAGGACGCGGACTGCGTAGGGGCGGAGGCTGTCCTGGCTGTGCTCGCTGCCGTAGCCGAGCGCGGCGAGCGTGCGGACCAGTGCCTCCGCCATCACCAGCCGGACCGAGGTGCCCGCCGGGGAGTCCGCACCGACCTCCGGGTGGGTGCGCCAGTGCAGCCAGACGCCGCCCACCGCGTCGTCGAAGGCGTCGACCTCCACCTCGACACCGGCCAGGGCCGAGGGCGTGACCTCGTAGGGCTTGGCGTTCAGCCCCGCCGTCAGCAGATCGCGCTCCACGCGCGCCGCCAGCCGCAGCAGCGCGGCCGCGGCCGGTGGAGCCAGCCTCCTCGGCCCCATCGTCGGGCCCGTCGCCGACCCGGTCGACTCGTCCCGGTACTCGCCATCCATGGCACGAGCGTAGAGAAGCCTCCCGTGTCCCCGGGGCCACTCGCGGCATGATCGGAGAAGATCGCATATGCGGGTTCGCCGCCCGCCACCCCGACAAGGAAGGCCCGAGGACCCACCGTGGAGATCAGCTACGTCTGCGAGCCGAGCCCGGACGCCGCCGCCAACGAGGACTTCGTGCTGGCCGGGCCGGGATTCGCCGCCGTCCTCGACGGCGCGACGCCCAGCGGCCTGCCGACCGGCTGCGTCCACGACGTGCCGTGGTTCGTCGCCCGTCTCGGCGCGCAACTCGCGCAGTTCCTGCTGACGCATCCGGGCGAGCCGCTCCCGGAGATCCTGCGGCAGGCCATCCTGCGCACGCGGGATCTGCACCCCGAATGCGACCTGGAGAACCGCGACAGCCCGTCCGCGACGGTCGCCCTGTTCCGCGCGGACGCCGTCGCGGACCGGCTGGACTGCCTGGTCCTGGCGGACTCCCCCATCGTCGTGCGCAGCGCCGACGGCCGGGTGGAACTGATCGAGGACAACAGGATCGACCGCCTGCCCGCCTACGACCGCGAGTCGGTGAGCGCGCTTCGCAACGCCCCCGGCGGGTTCTGGGTCGCCTCCACCCGCCCGGAGGCGGCGGAGCAGGCCGTGACCGCCTCCTTCCCGCTGGCCACCGTCCGGGAGGTGGCGGCGATGACGGACGGCGTCAGCCGTCTGGTCGAACGCTACGGCTGGACCTGGACCGAACTCCTCGACGCCCTCACCACCGACGGACCCGCCCACGCGCTCGCCGCCGTCCGCAAGGCCGAACTCGCGATGCCGGACGGCTCGTTCCGCGGCAAACGCCACGACGACGCGACGGTCCTCCTCGCCCGGCGCTGAACCCGTGCGGGCCTCAGGTGGAGGCAACTCCAGGGGCGCGAGGCTCTGCTCGATGAACTGCCTGCGCGACAAGCCACCCACCCACCCACCAACGTGGCAGGCCGAACGAGCAGGGCCATCCGCACACGGTGGTTTCTCGCGCACGCAGTCAATCGAGCAGAGCCTCGCGCCCCTGGACGTGCAACTACAGCGCGTGCACCGCTAGATGTGCCGCATCGCGTAGATCGAACCGATCTGCGCCATCGGCTCGTAGCGCACGTACGCGCCGGTGTGCGGGGCGTGCAGGATGATGCCGTTGCCCGCGTACATGCCGACGTGCTCGCCGCCGTTGAAGAAGACCAGGTCGCCCACCTGGAGGTTCGCCGTGGAGGTCACCGGCGTGCCGTAGTTGACCTGGTCCCAGGTGGTGCGGCCGAGCTGGTAGCCGGCCTGGGCGTAGGACCACATCATCAGGCCGGAGCAGTCGAACTCGTGCGGGCCGGTCGCGCCCCTCAGGTACGGGTCGCCGATCCGGGACTGCGCGGCACGGAACGCGGCTGCCTCGATCGAGTCGCCCGGCTGGGCGTTGCCGAGGTTCGCCGTCGACCCGTAGCCGTGGCCGCCGCTGATCCCGCCACCGCCGCCCGTCACCGCGGAGAGCTGCCGCGCGGTCAGCGAGTTGAGCAGTTGTTGGGTCTTCTTGACCTTCTCGTCCGCGGCGGCCTTCGCGGCGGCGGCCTCGCGGGTGGTGGCGTCCAGTGCCTGGAGGGCCGCCTCCGCCTGGGCCTTCTCCTTGGAGAGTGTCTGCTCCTCGGACCGCAGGGCGTCGAGCTGCGCGAGCTGGCTGCCCGTCACCTGGTCCATCGCGGACGCCTTGTCCAGGTACTGGCCGGGGTCGGCGGTGAGCATCAGCTGCACCGTCGGGTCGACGGAGCCGTTCTCGTACTGCGACTGCGCGATCGAGCTGACCGACGCGATGAGCTCGTTCACCTTCGCCTGGTGCCGGGAAATCTGGTCCTGCAGCAGCGCGGCCTTCTGCTCCAGCCCCTGCGCCCGCTCCTGCACCTGGTCGTAGGCCTGGACCGCCTTGTCGGCCTGGTTGTTGAGCTGGTCCAGCTGGGCCTTCAACTGCCCCGTCGTCGGGGTGGGCGCGGCGCTGGAGGACTGCGTGGTGAGGGCGACCCCGGTCGCGGCGACAGCGGTGATCATGGATATCCGGGCGCGGTTGCGGCTCGGCGCGGCGGGACGGCGGTGGGACGCCACTCGGGCGGACTCCTTCTTCCTACGTCCGCCTACCGGGTGAGCTGACGGGTTCGGGCCGGAAGTTGGCCCTACGACATCTCACGGCCCCACTTCGACCGACCTGATGCCGATTCACCCCGAGGAAAATGGTTCCCCGGCTCCGATTCAGCGGCCCGGCCGGGGTCGGCCCTGCCGCCTCGTCAGACTCGGCGGTTCCGTCGCGGTCGCCCGGCCTTCGGGCGATCGACGTCGCAACGGTTCGGCCCCGACCCTAGTTGTCCGATCGTGACCATAGCAATATCTGATGGGTCAGATCCTGACCGAATTCCTACCGGACCACGCCAATCGGACACCCTCTCCACCCAGCCGTCCACCGCGCCGTCCACCCCAGGGTGGTGGACCGAGGAAGCGCGCTCAGCGAGCCTGGGGGCATGAGCGCGATGGAGACAGCGGTGCGTGACGTGGTGGCGGGTTGCCTGGCGGTGTTCGCGGTGACGTGGCTCGTGGGCGCGCTGTACTTCGGGGCGCGAAAGTCGGGCGGGCTGCGCCGTTGGCTGGCGGGCGTGCGCGGGTCGCTGCCCGCGCGGCTGGGCCTGATCGCGGGGGTGGGCGTGGTCCTCGCGCTGAGCGGCGGCGGGCGGGGGCCGTTCTGGCGGCATCTGGAGTACTGGCAGCCGCTGCTCGCCGTGGTCGGCGTCGTGGTCGTCGTGGCGTCGACGGCTCTGCTGGTCTGGGCGAGGTGGGTGCTCGGCACCATGTGGGCGAGCGTGCCGCTGGTGCAGGAGCGGCACGAACTGCGGACCAACGGCCCCTATGGCTATGTCCGGCATCCCATCTACACGGGCTTCCTCGGCGTCGTGCTCGGCGGCATGCTCGCCGACGGCTTCGGCGTCTGGGTGCTGATCGCCGCCGTCAGCGTGCCGTGGCTGCTGCACCGGGTGCGCGTCGAGGACCGGCTGATGGCGGCGGAGTTCGGCGAGCAGTACGCCGCCTACCGCCGCCGGGTTCCGGCGCTGCTGCCGTTCACCTCGCGGCGGCGGTAGCGCCCGGCCGCCCCGGGAACGGACGGACGGACGCCCCGTCAGTCCAGCTTCTTCAGCCCCTCCGCCGTGGGCTGGTAGGCGCCGGCCTCAAGGGCGGGGTCGGTGGCCAGGGTCGCGATGGCGGCGCCGATCGCAGCCGGCGAGAGGACCGGGCCGAGTCGGCGGACGAACTCCTCCTCGTCGACGCCCGACCGCTCCGCGTAGGCGTGGACGCCGGAATTCCCCACGCCGCTACCCGGGGTGAGCGGCGGCAGGATGCTGCGGAAGCTGATGCCGAGCCCGCCGCGCGCGGACTCCTCGGCCGCGTAGGCGGTGAGGAACCTGATGGTGGCCTTCGCGCCCGCATAGCCCCCGCTCACCGGCGAGCCGCGCAGCGCGGCGCCGCTGGAGACACTCGCCACGATGCTGCCGGGGTCGAGCGGGAGCGTCAGCGCCTGCCGCGTCCAGTGGAAGGCGTGCTGGACATCGACCTGCCAGTGCCGACTGAAGCTCTCCCAGTCGTACTCCTGGACCGGGCGGCCCAGCGGCACTGCCCCCGCGTTCAGCACGAGGACGCGCGGCCGATACTCGGCGAGCAGCCTCTCGGCGACGGCGGGGTCCGTCGCATCCTCGGCCACGGGGACGAAGTTCGCCCCGAGCCGCTCACGCAACTGCTCCAGTTCGGCCTTGTCACGGGCCACGCCGACGACACGCGCGCCGGCCGCGCACAGGACGGCCGCGGCCTCGCCGCCGAGGCCGCGGCTCGCGCCGGTGACGATCGCGGTGGTGCCGTTGAGATCAGGGACGGTCATGGCCACTCCTTCTCATACATTCAACCTCTTGGTTGAATGTACCTCCCGCGCTAACATTCAGCAATATGGTTGAGCGTTCTTCCGCACCCCTGGATCTCACCTACATGGCCCTGGCCGATCCCACCCGGCGGGCCATCCTGCAGCGCCTGCGCCACACCGAGGCCCGGGTCACCGAGATCGCCGAGCCGCTGCCGATGTCCCTCGCCGCGGTCTCGAAGCACATCATCGTGCTGGAACGCGCGGGCCTGGTCCGACGCGAGATACGCGGACGCGAGCACTATCTGAGCGCGAACCCGCAGCCGCTCGCCGAGGCGGAGCAGTGGATCAGCGAGTACACCCGCTTCTGGGAACGCCGCGCCGACGCCCTGGCGGCGCACCTGGAGGAGCACGCCGCCGAAAGGAGCACGCCGTGACCGAGGCCGTCGTGCGGGTCACCCGCAGCCTGAAGGCCGAGGCGGAGGACGTCTTCGACGCCTGGACCAATGCCGACCGGCTCCAGCAGTGGCTCTGCCCCGACCCTGGCATCGTCGCCGAGGCCGCCTGCGACCCCGTGGTCGGCGGCCGGTACCGCATCGTCAAGATCTTCGAGTCCGGCGCCGACACCGTCACCGGCGAGTACCTCGTCGTGGACCGCCCCCACCGCCTGGTCTTCACCTGGGCCGCCGACAGCACCCACGGCCGTACCACCCAGGTGACGGTCACGCTGCGCCCGGAGGGCGCAGGCGCCACCACCGAGATGACGATCACCCACGAACAGCTCCCCGGCGGCGACTTCCGCGACCGCGCCACGGTGATCTGGGGCTCGATCGCGGACAAGCTCGCCGCCCTGCTCGCTCCGTAGGCCGAAGTGGGCACCCGTTCTCAGAGGTCAGCCACACACCGGGCGTCGAGGACGTCGACCATGCGCAGGAGCTTCGCCCGGACGCGGGCGGCCTCGGACGTGGGGACGATGACCTCGACCGTGGCCGGGCCGCTCGGCGGGGTGCGATAGGAGAGGGAGGTGACGCAGTGGGGGCTGAGAACTGCGGCGACGCGGCCCAGTAGGCCGCGCGTGGGCATGACGGTGGCGACGATCAGCTGCTGCTGGGCGACGGCGACCGGAACGGCGAGGGGAACGGCCACGGGAACGGCGACGGCGGTGTCAACGGACATGGGTGCTCCAGAGCTGACCGATGGCCCGTCGGGTTCGCGAGCCAAAAGGAAAGACCCCTCGCGGACGCGAGAGGTCTGGGTGCCGGTGGCGGGGACAGGTCCGATGGGACTCAGCCCGGCAGCGGCACGCCGAAGCAAATAATGAGGACAGTGCTCATGGGACCCAGGATGACACCCTGCCCCCTCTGTGGGACGGACCGTCTCACAGAGTGGGCGGGGCGGGGCTGGTGCGACCGCGGTCAGGTCACGGCTGGCCGACGTAGCGGACGGTGAGCGTCGCGGAGCGCGCGCTCGGGCTGGTCGGCACCGGGGAGAACAGGACCGTCCCGGTTCCGGAGCAGGGCAGCACCAGCGAGGTGGGGATGGCGACCTTGACCGCGTAGTAGGTCAGCGTCACGGGCGCGGTCGTGGCGGAGGGGCCGAAGCCGGCGTCGATCCGGTCGGCGGCGGTCCCGGTGTAGCCGACGTCGGTCGTGCCGCTCGCGGGCGCGGGCAGTACCTCGACCGTCTGGCCGGGCAGCGGGTGGCCGGTCACGCCGGGAAGGACCGGCCCGTAGCAGGCCATGTTGATCTGGGCCTGGACATCGGTGCCGTTGACGAGCCCGGTGAACAACTGTCCGGGGCCGATCGGCGCGGGGTCGACGACCCCGGTCGCGCTCGCCGTCGGTACGCAGACGGCGGTCAGCGCCAGCGCCAGCGCGGCGGCACCGGCGAGTCGGATCGTGCGGGGAAGGGGAGGAACGCCTAAGCCTGCCATGTCTTCCATGCCTCCTGGTGAGAGAGCCAGTCAGAAAACGCGTGAGCAGAACGGGAAGCGGTCGCGGCCCGGCCGCCCCGCCCGCCATGGTGGGGCGGCGGGCGGAGCGAGCGCAACGGTTCAGTGCTGAACAGTGGTGGACAGAGAGAAGTCGGCGAAGAAGGAGTGGGTCGTGGTCAGCGGCCCCCAGCTCGTGTCGTGGCCGCCGTAGAAGGTGGAGAAGAAGACACCGCTGAACGGGATCGATCCGATGCCGGACGCCGCGCCCGGGAAGGACGCCGCCTGCGCGCCGTCGAACCAGACGGTGATGTCGCCCGTGGACCGGTTCACCAGTTGCTCGACGGTGTGCCAGTTCCCGTCGGCGAGCCACTTCCAGTCGCCGACGCCCAGGTCGACGCCATAGCCGGTCGGCCCGGAGTTGGTCGGGGTGTAGAGGTAGACCTCCCCGTTGTTCGGGACGCTGTTCGCGCCGCGCCACATGTAGCGGGTCGACCAGCCGTTGCCGTGGTTTCCGCCGGACTCCTGCCCGATGACGCCGCCGTAGAGGCCGGGGAGCTTGCCCGCCTTGCCCCAGTCGTAGCCCGCCGGGAACTTCAGGTGGTACTTGAGGTCCAGGGTGGCCGAATTCGACAGGGCCGAGCCGCCGCTGAGCGCGCTGAGCTGGGTGTAGAACTGGCCGCCGCCCGGGTTCGGGCAGTTGGCACAGGAGTTGGCCGAGGAGCCCGCGCCGTAGGTGACTTCGAGCGCGCTGCCGCCGCCCGGCGCAGTGGAGTCGGTGACCCCCTGAAGGTCGCTCGCGCCCCAGGAGCCGGTGGAGGTATAGCCCCAGGCGGACTTCCAGGCGCTGGATCCGTAACCGCTGAACTGGCCCGTCCATGCAGCCGCGCCGCCGCCACCGGTGGAGGTGGGGCTCGGCGACGCGCTGGGCGACGTGCTGGCGGACGCGGAGGCGCTCGGCGTCGGCGTCGGCGTCGGAGTCGGCGTCGCACTCGCTGTCCCGGTCGATGCGGTGCCGAAGACCTCGAACTCGTCCACGGTGAACCCGGCGCTGCCCGCGTAATGCTCGCCGTAGATCTCGATCCAGCGCGTGGTGACCCCGGCCGGGAGGGCGACGGTCTGGAGGCCGCCGGTACCACCGGTCACCGCGGTCTGCGTGTGCCAGCTCGAGCCGTCGGGGGAAGTACGGATCTTGAACGACGTGCCGTAGCCGATGCCCCAGACGACAGTCACATGGTCGACGGCCCGGGACGCGCCGAGGTCGACCTTGAGCTCCTGCAGCGTGGCCGCGGCGCTCTGCCAGGCGGTGGTGGTGTCGCAGTCGGTGGCGGCGGCGGGCGTGGTGGCAGCCGCGCTGCTGGTGGCGGTCGTCACCGCGCCGCAGGCGAGGTCACCGGCGATGGCGGCGCCTCCAGCCGCGGTGGCGCTGGGGCCGGCTAAGGCCAGTCCGACGGTTCCGGCCGTGATCACCGCCGCGACGGCGGTGATCACGGCCGGCGTCCGGCGGCGGGAGTGGGAGGTGGGGGGCATCTGACTCCTCTGTCACGGGATGCGGTCCCGGTCCGGTCCTGACGAAGCGTGGGTTCATCGTGGGGAGTCCGGGTGCATGGGAGCAATCGCCCGGCAGTCAAGGAATGGCAAAGTTGTTCGCCATTTCGTTTCTGATTCATGTTTATGAACTGGTGAATCGTCATGAACCGGATCAGACAAGGACTTTACGACCTGCCTCTGATCGCGGATATGGACGAGCACCCTTGACGACCTCCCCGTCCAGCGCTTCAATCCCGGAGCATCCCACCTCGCTCCAGCGCCCGGCCCGGTCCCAGCGAAGCGCGCCACGACCACCACGGCCACCACCGCTCACGAGACGAGGCGTTCACCCATGACCCAGGCCACCGCGTCCCCGCCCTCCCCCTCCACCCTGCGCAGAATCAACCCCGCGACGTTGTACTTCTTCGGCGCGCTGGGCGGCATCCTCTTCGGCTACGACCTCGGCGTCATCGCGGGCATCCTGGTCGTCATCGCGAAGTCCTGGCACCTGTCCGGCTTCCAAAAGGGTGAGCTCACCGCCAGCCTCTCCGTCGGCGCGATGCTCGGCGCCGGGCTCGCCGCCCGGCTCACCGGCCGGATCGGGCGGCGTCGCACGATCATGGTCGCCGGTGGCGTCGTCATCGTCGGCACCATCGCCTGCTCGCTCGCGCCCGGCTTCACCGCCCTGGTCGTCTTCCGTACCGTGCTGGGGATCGGCGTCGGCCTCTCCTCGGCGACCGTGCCGACCTACCTCTCCGAGCTGGCGCCCGCCCGGATCCGCGGGGCGATGGGCTCGCTGAACCAGATCTTCATCGTCAGCGGCATCCTCATCGCCTTCCTGGTGGACTACTGGCTGCAGCCGCACCACCTGTGGCGCTGGATGTTCGCGGGCGCGCTCGTCCCTGCGGCGGTCCTGGTCGTCGGCCTCACCCTGCTGCCCGAGACGCCGCGCTGGCTGATCAACCTCGGCCGCGAGGACGAGGCCCGCTCGGTACTGGCGAGCACTCACCCCGCCGGGGAGATCGACGCCGAGATCAGCTCCATCCGCGAGGTCATCCGCCTCGACAGCGAGCAGGTGTACCGGGTACGTGACCTGTTCGCGAAGTGGGTCCGCCCGATGCTCTTCGTCGCGCTGCTGCTGGCCGTCGGACAGCAGTTCAGCGGCGTCAACGCGATCAACGCCTACTTCCCGACCATGCTGGTCTCGCTCGGCTTCGCCGCCAATACCGCGCTGCTGTCCGCGATCATCCTGGGCGTCACCAAGCTCGCCTTCACGGCCTGGGTCGTCTTCGTCGTGGACCGCTGGGGACGCAAGCCGCTGCTGCTCATCGGCAACGTGGTCATGGTCCTCACGCTCGGGATGACGGGCTGGGTCGTCCTCAACGTCCACGACAAGAGCACCCTCGGCACGCTGACGGTGATCCTGCTGGTGCTCTACCTCGCCGGTTACGAGCTGGGCTGGGGCGCGGTGGTCTGGGTCATGATGGCGGAGGTCTTCCCGCTCAAGGCGCGCGGCGCGGGCATGGGCGTCGCGGCGGTCGTGCTCTGGGCCTCGACCGGAATCATCACCGCCATCTTCCCGATCATGTCGGACCACAACCATCTGGGCATCGGGAAATCGATGTACGTCTTCGCGGCGGTCAACGCCGTGCTGTTCCTGCTGACCCGCCGTCTGGTCCCGGAGACCAAGGGCCGCAGTCTGGAGCAGATCGAACTCGGACTGCGCCGATGACGCGGCCCACCGAGCGCCTCCGCAACCTGGTCGCCATCCCGGTCACGCCCTTTCGGGCGGAGGACCGGGACGGGTCGGCGTCCATCGACTGGGACACCCACGCGAGCCTGATCCGCCGCCTCGTCGAGCACGGCGTCGAGGTGGTCACGCCCAACGGGAACACCAGCGAGTTCTACGCCCTCTCCCCCGCCGAGACCCGCCACGCCGTCGAGTCGGCGTTGGCAGCAGCCGGCGGCGCGGAGGTCATGGCCGGGGTCGGCCTCGACCTCGCCTCGGCCGTCGCCGCCGCCCGGCACGCGCGCGAGGCCGGGGCCGGCTCGGTGATGGTGCATCAGCCCCCGCACCCCTACCGCTCCGCTGAGGGATGGATCGCCTACCACCGCGAGATCGCGCAGGCGGTGCCTGAGCTCGACGTCGTCCTCTACATCCGCGATCCGCGCCTCCGCGGCGCGGACATCGCGGCACTCGCGGACGCCTGCCCGAACGTGACCGGCGTGAAGTACGCGGTGGCGGATCCGGTCGGCTTCGGCCGGGTGGCGCGGGACGCCGGGCTGGACCGCTTCGCCTGGCTCGCCGGGCCTGCCGAGCTGTCCGCGCCGGGCTTCTGGGCCATGGGCGCGTGCGGCTTCACCTCCGGTCTGGTCAACGTGGCCCCCAGGCTCTCGCTCGCTCTGCTGGCGTCGCTGCGGGCCGGGGACCATCCCCGCGCGATGACGCTGTGGGAGCTGGCGCGCCCGTTCGAGGACCTGCGCGCGGCGGACGAGTCGGCGGACAACGTGGCCGTCGTCAAGGAGGCGCTGGCCCAACTCGGCCTGGCCGAGCGGACGGTCCGTCCGCCGTCCCGCGTCCTGCCCTCGGCGTTGCGGGAGCGGATCGGCGAGATTCTGGACCGCTGGCGCAAGGAGGGACTCCTTTGAGCGACACGCCGCAGCTGCGCAGCGCCGGGTGGTTCGGGGAGGGCGCGACCGGGGGCAAGCTGCGCGCGTTCGGCCATCGCTCCCGGATGCGGCAGCTCGGCTACCTGCCCGAGGAACACCTGGGCAAGCCGGTCATCGCGATCCTCAACCCCTGGTCGGACATCAACCCCTGCCACATGCACCTGCGCGAGCGCGCCGAAGAGGTCAAGCGCGGCGTGTGGCAGGCGGGGGGCTTCCCGCTGGAGTTCCCGGTCGCGACGATGTCGGAGACCTTCCAGAAGCCGACCCCGATGCTCTACCGGAACCTGCTCGCCATGGAGGCCGAGGAGCTGCTCCGCTCCTATCCGGTGGACGGCGCGGTGCTGATGGGCGGCTGCGACAAGACGGTCCCGGCGCTGCTGATGGGCGCGGCGAGCGCCGGCCTGCCGGCGATCGTGGTGCCGTCCGGGCCGATGCTGCGCGGCAACTACCGGGGGCAGCCGCTCGGCAGCGGCACGGATCTGTGGGCGTATTGGGACGAGCACCGGGCCGGTCGGATCGGCGCTTGCGAGTTGGCCGAGGTGGAGTGCGGACTGGCCCGCTCCCCGGGCCACTGCATGACGATGGGCACCGCCTCCACCATGACCTCGGCCGCCGAAGCGTTGGGCATGACACTGCCCGGCGCCTCGGCGATCCCCGCCGTCGACTCCGCGCACCGGAGGATGGCTTCAGCCTCCGGTGCGCGGGCGGTGGCCCTCGTCCGCGAGGGGCTGACGCCGCAGCGGGTGCTGACGCGTGAGGCCTTCGAGGACGCGGTCGCCGTCGTGCTCGCGCTCGGCGGCTCGACGAACGCCGCGATCCACCTGGTCGCGATGGCCGGACGCGTAGGGGTCCGGCTGACGCTGGAGGACTTCGACGCGATCGGCGCGCGGGTCCCGGTCCTCGCGGACGTCCGGCCCGTCGGCGAGCACCTGATGGAGGACTTCTACTACGCGGGCGGCCTCCCGGCGCTGCTCGCGCAGTTGGTTCGGGTGCCGGGGGCGCTGCATCCGGACCGGATCACCGTCACCGGCCTGCCGTTCTCCGCCTCCTACGAGGGCGCGGTGGTGCACGACCCGAAGGTGATCCGCAGCCCGGACGACCCGGTTGCCGCCGAGGGCGGGCTGGCCGTGCTGCGGGGCAACCTGGCTCCGAACGGCGCGGTGATCAAGCACCTGGCCGCCGATCCGCGTCTGCTGACCCACACCGGGCGCGCCGTGGTCTTCGACTCCTACCAGGAGCTGCAGCAGCGGATCGACGACCCGGCGCTGGCCGTCACCGAGGACAGCGTGCTGGTGCTGCGCGGGGCGGGTCCGCTCGGCGGTCCCGGCATGCCCGAGTACGGCATGCTGCCGATCCCCGCGTATCTGCTGGAGCGCGGGGTCCGGGACGTGGTCCGGATCTCGGACGCGCGGATGAGCGGCACGAGTTACGGCACCTGCGTGCTCCACGTCGCTCCGGAGGCGCATGCGGGCGGCCCGTTGGCGCTCGTCCGCAGCGGCGATCCGATCACGCTCGACGTGCCGGGCCGGGCGCTGCGACTGGAGGTGGGCGACGCCGAACTTGCCCGCCCCGGCCGCGACCCCGACCCGGATCCGCAGTGAGCTGCACCGCTCACCCAGGTGGCCGCGCCGGCCCCAGGGGACCGCCTCAGAGCCGGTCGGCGTCGAGCTCGGGAAAGGTGAACTGGCCGCCCAGGTAGGCGAAGACGGGATCGTCGGCGGGCGGCTCGCCGTGCGCGGCGAGGACGGCGGCCGCGTACTTCTCCGCATCGTCGACGGGCTCGTACCCCAGCGCGCGGGCCTCGTCGAGGGAGACCCAGCCGCCCCGGGTGTTGGGCGAGACGCCGTAGACGATCCGGTAGCCGGGGCTCGGTACGGCGAGGCAAGCCTCCAGCAGGCGCGCGCAGTCGTCCGGCGAGAGCCAGGTCGACAGGGCGCGCGGGTTGGGCGGCTCGGCGAAGCAGGTCATGATCCGGATGCAGATCACGTCGAGTCCGTAGCGGTGGTGGTAGAGCGCGCCGAGCGCTTCGCCCGCGACCTTGGAGACGCCGTAGTAGGTGTCCGGCAGTGGCGGGGTCGCGGCGGTGAGCGGGTACTCGTCGGGGGCGCGGAAGCCGACGGCGTGGTTGGAGGAGGCGAAGACGACGCGTGACACCCCGGCCCGGCGGGCGGCCTCGAAGACGGTGTAGGTGCCGTGGACGTTGACGTCGAGGATGTCCCGCCAGGGTGCCTCCAGCGAGTGCCCGCCGAGATGGATCACCGCGTCGACGCCGGCGCAGGCCTGCTCCATCGCGGCCAGGTCGGTGACCGACGCCTGGATCAACTCCACTGTGCCGATCTCCTGCTGAAGCTCCATCGGTTCCAGCGGCGCGATGTCGAGCAGGCGCAGCGTACGGTCGGCGCGGGCCAGCCGGGGCCGGATCAGCGTGCCGACGGCGCCTGCCGCGCCGGTGATCAGTATGCGGGACACGGCGTCTCCCTCGTCCGTCTCGCGGGGCGGTTTCGCTCATGGTCACAGAAGATCGCGGCGTTCACAAGACAGATTGCTGTTCATATACACGAACGAGGAAGCCTTGACCACCGTCGCCGGGCGAGCCTAGGCTTCCCGCGTTCACGCTCGTGCACCTCGTCTACGTATGTGTCCCCTGAAGGGAACGCCCGTGACCCCTCCCGCCTCCCCGCCTCTCGCCGACCGGCTCGACGGCCTGCTCTTCTTCCCGGTGACCGCTTTCGACGCCGGCGGCGCCTTCGATCCGTCCGGCTACCAGGCTCACCTCGAGGCCCGCCTCGCGGACGGCCCGGCCGCCGTCTTCGCCGCGTGCGGCACCGGCGAGTTCCCCGCGCTGGCCCCGGCCGAGTACGAGCAGTGCCTGCGCGTCGCCGTCGCGGCCGTCGCCGGACGGGTGCCGGTCATCGGCGGCACCGGCTACGGCACCGCCCTGGCTGCCGAGTACGCACGGGCAGCCGAACGAGCGGGCGCTGACGGCCTGTTGGCGCTCCCCCCGTACAGCACGGACGGCGGCCAGGACGGCCTGCTGCGCCACTACACCGAGCTTGCCTCGGCAACCGGCCTGGACGTGATCCTGTATCAGCGCGACCAGGTCGTCTTCACCCCCGACACGGTCGCCCGGCTCGCCGCCCACCCCCGCATCGTCGGCTTCAAGGACGGCCGGGGCGATCTCGACCTGATGCTGCGCATCGTCAGTGCGGTGCGCGGCGCGGACGCCGACGACTTCCTCTTCTTCAACGGCATGCCCACCGCCGAGACGACCCAGCAGGCCTATCGGGCGATCGGCGTGCCGCTCTACTCCTCCGCTGTCTTCTGCTTCGCGCCCGATCTGGCGCTCGCCTTCCACCGCGCCCTCGAGAAGGGCGACAGCGCCACCCTCGCCACCCTCACCGACGTCTTCTTCCGCCCCTACGTGGAGCTGCGCCGGCTGCGTCCCGGCTACGCCGTCTCGCTGGTCAAGGCCGCGACCCGGGCCGTCGGCCACCCCGTCGGCGGTGTCCGTGCCCCGCTGACCGAGCCGGATCCGGCCCACCTGCGCACCCTGCTGGACCTGGTCGCGCGGGCCAGGGAAGCACTCGGATGATCCGGCCAGAGGCCACGGTCGGCGTCAACCTCTACCCCTGGGACGTCGTCGGCGACCCGGACTGCGCGGCCCGCATGGTCGCACTCGGCGCGCAGCGGGTCACCCTGGCCGCCGCGTACCACACCGTCCGAGCCCTGACACCGCATCACCCCCGCCACAAGGTGGTCACCGCCGCACACTCGGCCGTCCACTACCGCCCGGACCCGGCCCGCTGGACCGGGCCCGGCCGCGTCCTCCGCCCGGCGCCGGCCCCCTGGGCACCGGACTCCTTCGGCCCAGCGGCTGCGGCACTGAACGAAGCCGGTCTCGAGGTCTACGCCTGGGCCGTCCTCGCCCACAACCAACGCCTCGGCACGCTGCACCCGGAGGTCGCCGTCGTCAACGCGTACGGCGACGCCTACCCCTGGGCGCTCTGCGTGGCCAATCCGGACGTGCAGCGCTACTGCGCCGCGCTGGCCGCCGAGGTCGCCTCCCAACCGGGGTCGGCCGGACTCGAGTTGGAGTCCTGCGGCTGGTACGGCTTCGACCACCTGCACGCCCACGACAAGTCGGCGGGAGTCCGCCTCAGTCCGCAGGCGAAGCTGCTCTTCTCCCTCTGCTTCTGCCACCACTGCGCCGACGCCTACCGCGCTGCGGGCGTCGACCCGGCGCGGCTACGAGCCGTGGTGTGCACGACGCTCGACGAGGTGTTCGCCGGCTCGGCCGAGGATGCACAGTTGAACCCCGAGGCGCACGCCGCGGTCGCCCGGATGCGGACCACGACGGCCGCACGGCTCCGCGAGCACGTGCTGGCCGCCGTGCGGTCGGAACGCCCGGACCTCCCCGTCCTGCTCCACACCCAGCCCGACCCGCTCGCCACCGGCCCCAACCCCGGCGTCACCCCGACCGACCTGTACCGCACAGCCGACGGCCCGGTCCTGCCCTTCCGCCCCCGGTCGGCAGGCGCCCTCGACGCCGTCCGCGCCTACGCGGACGCGGGCCGCCGCGTGGTGGCCGGCGTCCCCGCCGTCGCGGGCCTGGGCGCGGACCTGCCCGACCTGACAGCCTGGTGCGCCGACCTCGTCGCCGCCGGAGCCACCGAACTCCGTTTCTACCACGGCGGTCTGGCCTCCGCGGCCGATCTGGCCGCGATCCGCGGCGCGGTCGCGGCCATGTGAACGGTTGATTCACGCACCTGCCGTCAGGGCGCGCACGCCCTCGTCCGGCGGCCAGTGCCATGACCCGGGCAGCTTCACCGTGTTGCGGCGCCCGGCGCGACACTTTGCAAGGGGCACCTCCCGGCCGATGGCCGTGGGCTTGCCGGCCACGGCATTACAGGTGGCGCGTCGCCAGCGCCATGCGCTCGCGCGCAGCGAAGAGCGCGTCGCGGATCATCTGCTCCCGGCCAGGGGTGAGCCGGGCCACCGGCACAGAGCAGCTGACCGCGTCCCGAGCCGGGGTCCGGTAGGGGATGTCGACCGCGAAGCAGCACAGGCCGAGGGTGTTCTCCTCGCGGTCCATCGCGTAGCCGCGCTCGCGGATCGCGTGCAGGTCCTCGATCAGCGCCGCCCGGGTGGGATGGGTGTGCTCGGTCAGCGGCTCCAGCCGCTCCGGCAGAAGGCGCTCCACCTCCGCGTCGGAGTAGGTCGCGAGCAGCGCCTTGCCCAGCGAGGTCGCGTACGCGGGCAGCCGGCGGCCGACGCGGGTGAAAGGCCTCAGGTAGTGCTGGGAGGCGCGGGTGGCCAGGTAGACGACGTCGGTGCCGTCGAGGCGGGCCAGGTGGATGGTCTCGGTGGTCTCGTCGGCCAGCCGGTCCAGGATCGGGCGGGTGGTGGCGGCGACCTCGTCCCCGTCGATGTACGAGGTGCCGACCAGCAGTGCGCGCATGCCGATCCCGTAGCGGGTGCCCGTCACGTCCGTCTCGATCCAGCCGAGTTCGACCAGCGTGCGCAGCAGCATGTAGAGGCTGCTCTTGGGGTAGCCGAGCGACTCCTGCACCTCGGCGAGGCTGTGCAGTCCGGGGCGGCCGGCGAAGTACTCCAGTAGTTCGACCGTGCGGACGGCGGACTTGACGTTCGCTCCGGCGGATGCGGCAGGGCTCGGCAGCGCCATCGGGCGACCCTTCCAGTTCACAGGCTTGGACTGCGTTCAATATAGCCCGCTGTCCGGGGCCAGAGGGCGGGCTTCAAGCGTTTACATCCATGAACCTTGTCCAAGCTCTTGACTGCGAGCCGTCGACGGTCGTGTCATGTGTGCGTGCACCGCTCCCCGCCCGCCGCCGTCATGTGAAGGACGCAGCCATGGACGTCACTCCGCCCCTCCCCCTCGCTTCCCTGCGCCGCCGGGACCTGCTGGCGGCCGGCGCGGCCGTGACCGGAGCCGCACTGCTCAGCGGCGGCCTCGCGGCGGGGACCGCACGCGCCGCGACCACCGCCGCAGCCAACGCCGCCGCCGCACCCGACGTCTTCGACCAGCTGCGCGGCGTCTGGTCCGACATCCTCACCGGCGGAAGCGCCGTCGACCCCGCCGACCCGGACTACGCCGCCGCCATCGCCACCGTCGACACCGCGGCGGACGCCGCGATCGCGCTCTACGACAACTCCGCCGCGCCCGCCTCCGTCTACACCGACCTGCCGCTCACCCACGTCGAGAACGCCAGCCTCAGCTACTACCGCATCCGCGACACCGCCATCGCCTGGGCCACCCCCGGCTCGACCCACCACCAGGACGCCGCCGTCGCCGCGCGGCTGGTCGCGGCGCTGGCGCTGCTGCACACGCGCTACTACAACCCGGCCGCCACCCAGGTCGGCAACTGGTACCACTGGGAGATCGCCTCGCCGCAGGCCATGCTCAACGCCTGCGCCGTCCTCGGCGGCCAGTTGCCGGCGGCCGATCTCGCCGCTTACGTGGGCACAGTCGCCCACTTCGTCCCCGACCCGACCCTCCAGCAGCAGGGCAGCGTCGTCACCACCGGGGCGAACCGCGCCGACAAATGTCAGATCACCATCCTGCGCGGCATCCTGGCCAAGGACCCGGCGCTGGTGACGCTCGGCCGCGACAAGCTCTCCGACATCTTCCCCTACGTCACCACCTCCGACGGCTTCTACCGCGACGGCGGCTACATCCAGCACGCCACCATCCCCTACAACGGCCACTACGCGTACGTGCTGCTCAACGACCTCAGCCAGCTCTCGCTGCTGCTGATCGGCTCACCGTGGCCGATCACCGACCCGGGCTTCGCGGTGATCCTCGACGCGGTCGACCTGACCTACGCGCCGTTCATGCAGGACGGGCTGGTGATGGACGTGGTGCGCGGCCGCTTCCTGTCCCGGCAGGGCGAGACCGACCACGACGCGGGGCACGCCATCACCGAGGCGATCCTGCGGCTGATCCCGGCCGGCTCGCGCGATCAGCAGAAGCGCTGGAAGGCGCTGGCCAAGGGCTGGATCACCCGCGAGACCTTCGCCCCGATCGCCGCCACGGCCACCCCGGCCCGGATGGCGCTGGTGAAGTCCGTCCTGTCGGACCCGCTGGTCCGGCCCGCCGCGCAGGGCCCGGGCCACATTCAGCAACCCTCCGTCGAGCGCGTCGTGCACCGGGGCGAGGGCTGGGCGTGGACGGTGGGGCTGTCCAGCAGCCGCATCGCGCGGCTGGAGGCGATCAACGGCGAGAACCAGCGCGGCTGGCACACCGGAGACGGCGCGACGTACCTCTACAACGACGACAACGGCCACTACACCGACGCCTACTGGCCCACCGTCGACTGCACCCGGCTTCCGGGCGTCACCGCCGACACCCTCCCGCTGGCCCTCAGCGCCGGCACCGGCACACTGCCGTCCGCCACCTGGTCCGGCGGTGCGCGGTTGGAGGGGCGCTGGGGCGCGGTCGGCCTCGACCTCGTGCCCTTCGGCTCGCCGCTGCGGGCGAAGAAGTCCTGGTTCTGCCTGGACGACTGCGTGGTGGCGCTGGGCGCGGACATCACCGGAAGGTCCGGCCACACCGTCGAGACCACGATCGAGAACCGCAATCTGCACGCCACCGGAACGAACGGACTGACCGTCAACGGCACCGCTCAACCGGCCACTCCTGGCTGGACCGCGGCCTTCCCCGCCGACGGCTGGGCCCAGCTGGAAGGCGTCGGCGGCTACCTGCTCCTGGAATCCACGAGCGGCACCACGCTGCGCGCCGTGCGCGAGTCACGCACCGGCAGCTGGGCCGCGATCGACAGCGGCCCCAGCACTGGCGGCACGACCACCCCCTACACCAACACCTACCTGACGCTCTGGCTCGACCACGGCGTCGACCCCGTGAACGCCGCCTACGCCTACGTCCTGCTGCCCGGCGCCGACGCCCGCCAGACCGCCCGCCGCGCGGCCAGCCCTGACGTGACCGTGCTCGCCAACACCCCTGCGCTCCAGGCGATCCACTCCTCGGAAGCCGACCTCACGGCCGCCAACCTCTTCGCCGCCGGCAGCCTGCCCCCTGGCGACGCCGGCCGACCGGGCGTGACCGCGAGCGGCCCCGCCTCCGTCCTGCTGCGCCGCCACGGCGACCGGCTCACCCTGGCCGCCAGCGACCCGACCTGCACGCAGACCTCCCTCACCCTGACCCTGGACGGCGCGACCGGCTACCGCCACGGCCTGAGCGACGACCCCGGCGTCTCCATCGACCTCAGCTCCGGCACCCCGCAGATCACCTTCGACCTCACCCAGGGCCTCCCCGGCACCGCCCGCACCATCCGCCTCCGGCGCGGCTAGCGCCTGGCGGCACCGAAGAGCGCGAGCGTCTCCGCGAGTTGGGAGTGCTGCAGCTGAGTTGTATACCGGGAAGGCACGCTCACCGAGGAGGCGGGGCGTGAACTGCTTCGGGCCATTGATGAGAACCCGCGATCCTCCCCGGCCTGACTCTTCGCCTCGGATTGTTGGACTTTGAAGCATCTGGGTAAGCCCAGAGTGCGGGGGCGGGGAGCCGTACATCTGGTCGGCCGACGTCCGATCCGTTCCGGATCCGAGCCAAGGCCCGCGGCCCGCGCTCGCTTGACGCCGACGGGGGAGCTTTGAAACGGCGATCTTTTGGGGAGAGACTCGGCCTGTTCGCGGTAGCCGGGGTGGCGGTGGCGTGCCTGGGGGCGTGCACGAGTACGCGCCATCCGGCACCCGTCGCCACGGCCGTCGGCCAGGAGCGGGGCGCTTCCGCATCGGCCGATCCGCTGGCTGACATCGAGCGGGAGGTCGTCCAGGACGCCGTCACCAACGGACACACCCCGGTGGGCGGGTTGACCCTCGTCTACCGGCACCGCCACGAGGCTGTTCTCCTCTGGCAGACGACCACTCAGGACATCTGCGAGGAGGAGTACTTGCTCGGGAACCTCCTAGGTTCGATGTGCTCCCCAGGCCTACTGCCGACCGGATCGAAGCCGACCCTGAGGACGGTGTTCGGTCCTGCCTCGGTGGACCAGTGGCTCACCGTGCTCGTCGCCGCCGGCGAGGAGCCACGCAGCTTCACCTGCGCCGGTGTCCGCATTGCGCTGACGAAGGTGGGCGAGGTCAGCACGCCCGGCGGCGCGCACTTCGCCCTGTACTCCTACGTCGCTCCCTGGCTGGCCGCCGGGGCCCTGGATGCGGAGGTCATGAGGCCGAACGGGGTGACCACCCTGCGGATGACCCTTGCCCCCGTGCCAACCGACGGCCACCGCGACTGGATCAAGAACTGTGACTAGTAGTTTGTCGCGGCTTAAGTTCGCTGTACTGGGTAGAGGTGGCGTAGTTTCACGCGTGCGTCGTCGGTGGTGAAGTGCCAGTCGACTT
>NZ_JBGCCK010000038.1:0-50022 GCF_041262525.1 Streptacidiphilus sp. MAP12-20 | reverse complement strand
CCCGGTGCCCACGAGGCGGCCACGAACCCACCTCATCGACAGTCCGGTCGGCCCCTCAGAGAGGGCCAACCGGAGCCGCTACTCAAGGATTAGGAACCGACGATGCTTCTGCTCGGCCTGCTTCTGCTGGGCGCGACCGCGGCCTTCACCGGCCTGATCATCGCCTACAACCTCAGCGGGGGGCCCGACTACCCGGTCTCCCTGTTCGGCACGACGATCGCCTCCATGACCAGCCTGGAGATCTTCCTGGCCGGGCTGGCTCTCGCTCTGATCTTCTGCTTCGCCGTCGCGCTGGCGGGTGTGGGCGGACGCCTGGCGAGCCGCCGTGCGGCACTGCTGCGCAAGGCCCGTAAGGGCGCAGCGCACGCCGCCGAGCCCGTTTCGACCTACGCTCGGCAACCCGAGCCGACGTCGCAGCCGGGACCGGAGAAGGCATCATCCTCCCCGAGCCTGCGCCGCCGCCGGCACCTGTTCGGCCACTGACCGCCCCCTCGGGCGGTCCTGAGACGCCGGCCCCGCCGGGCCGGTGACGCCGGATGGCCTGCCTGCCTGGCTGCGGCGTGTTTCCGGCCGCGAGGTCCGGGCGGTCGCCCTGTGGCCGGGTCCTCGCGGACGAGGCGCCCGAAGCACGCCGACCCAGAAGGAGTCGGCGGGGGCGACCCGCTCACTAGACTGGGCGCTGGAGAGCCTTCGGCGAGGAGTGCGTGATGTCCCCAGAGCGCGCGTCTGCAGCGTCGTCGCCGGGCCATGAGCTCGCGCGCGAGCCTGATCGGGAGTCCGCCGAGGCGGTTCGGGCACTCGGCGCCGAGCTCGCCGACCTGCGCGCCCGACTTCGGCGGCGCCACCTCCTCGACCTGGCCGCCGGCGTCCTGGTGGCTCGGCAGGGGACGGAGCCCGTCGTCGCCGCGGACACCCTGGCCGAGTTGGCGCTGGGCGCCGATCTGACCGTCGAGGAGCTCGCCGCCGACATCGTGAACCAGGCCTGCGGTGCCGAGGTCGGGGCAGGGGCGGGCAGCCCGGCAGGCGACGAAGCCAGGGTGCGGCGGCGTGCCGGGAGCATGGCAGAGGCCGGTGCGGACCTCGACGAGGTGGTCCAGATCCTGCACCAGGAGTATCTGGCTGAGCACGGGGTCCAGGGGCTGCTGGTCTGGCAGCGGACGGCCGACGATTGTCTCGTGCTGGCCGGCTCTGTCGGGTTCCCGGTGCTGGCTCGGGCTCACTGGAGCCGGATTCCGCCGCAGTGGCCGGCCGTACCCCGTCAGGTGCTGGCGACCGGTGCGCCGCTCTGGCTGCCGGACGGGGTCGAGGAGGCGGCTGCGCTGCCGGGGCCGGCGCCGCAGGCCGCCCGTGCGGTGCTTCCGCTGCGGAACGACGGCGTGCCGGTCGGCATCGCACTGCTCACCTGGGCGGCTCGGCGTGCTCTGGAGCCGGCGTTGCAGCGCCGGGTGACCGGCATGCTCGAGGTCCTCGGGCGGTTGCTGGCACGGATGGTCGCGACCGGCGAACCGGCGGCCGCTCGCCCGGTCCTGGTCGGACTGCTGGACGAGCTCTCCGAGCCGGCGTTGATGCTGCGCTCCGCTGAGGTCTCGGGAGGCAGCTCCGGAGGCAACGGGTCGGATCTGCACGTCGAGTATCTGAACGGGCCCGCGCAGCGCTTCGGTTCGGGGGTGCCGCGGCCCGTCGGCCGCCCGCTCGCGCAGGTGCTGCCGCAGGTGTCCGGCGAGGTGAGCGCCCTGGTCGCGGAGGCGAGGCGGAGCGGAACCGTCGAGCGAAGGGAGCGGCTGCCCGCCGCTGGCCTGGCTGACGGGCCCGAGCCGATGCTGAACGTCCGGGTGTTGGTGCTCGGGGGCGAGCGCTGCGTCGTGCTGTGGCATCGGGGAAGTCACGATCACAGCTTCTCCGTGCTGCAGCGCGCCGGCCGGCTCGGCGCGCTGGCCGCCTTCGAGGACGACCTGGCCCTGGGCGAGTCCCGGTGGAGCGAGCAGGTGGCGGCCTGCCTGGGTCTGCCGCCGGGGGGCAAGCCCTTCCCGCTGGCCGAGCTCGGCCGCTGGCTGCTGACCGAGGACCGGTCCGAACTCCGAGCCATGATCGAGACACTGACGATCCGCCTGGAGGGGGCGAGCGCGATCCTGCGGCTCTCGCGCCAGGACGGCGGAGTGCGTCACGTCCGGGTGATCGCCGAGCCGCTGCTGACCCACGGCACGCTGACCGGGATCACCGGCTTCTTCCAGGACGTGTCCATCCAGCACCAGACCGAGGCGGCGTTGGCCGCGACCTTCGACGAACTCGGCTCGGTGCAGGCCAAGGCCGCCATCCGGCACCGGCTCGCGCTTCAGCTGCAGCAGGCCATCGTCCCCGAACTGCCCTCGCGCACCGAGCTCGCCCGGGTCGAGGTGGCGGCGCGCTATCGGCCTGCGGCCGAGGAGTACCGAGTCGGCGGTGACTGGTACGACGTGCTGCGTCTGCCGGACGACCAGGTCATGATCGCGGTGGGCGATGTGGCGGGGCACGGGATCGACGCCGCCACGGGTATGGTCGCGCTGCGGAACGCGCTGCGCGGGCTGGCCTGTTCGGGCGAGCGTCCGGGGCAACTGATGCACTGGCTCAACGAGGTGACCCTGCGGACGGCCGGACATCCCACCGCGACCGCGATCTGTGCGCGCTTCGACCCGCCCACACGGCGGCTGCGCTGGACGAGCGCGGGCCATCTCCCGCCCCTGCTGCTGCGTGAGGGGCGGGCGCGGCTGCTGAGGTCCGCGCCGAATCTCCTGCTGGGCGCGACGGCGGACGTCTCCTACCGCGAGTCGCAGGCCCGGCTCCACCCAGGGGACCTGCTCTTGCTCTTCACGGACGGCCTGATCGAGCGCCGGCATGCGGCGCTGGACGACACCCTGGTCATCCTGCGGCAGGCCGCCGAGTCGCTGGAGGGCAGCGAACTCGACTCCCAGGCCGACCAGTTGCTCGCCGCAGCGACGGGGGACACCGACGACGACGCGAGCCTGGTGCTCTTTCGTGTGAGCTGACTGGCGTGCGAGCTGACTGGCGGGCGGGCTGACCGTCAGGCCTCGCGGAGGCTGCGGCGGATCCGCTCCAGCAGGTCGTCGGCGTCGACGGGCTTGACGACATAGTCGGTGGCGCCTGCGGCGAGGATGCCGTCCCGGTCGCCCGGCAGGGCCTTGGCGGTGACGGCGATGATGGGCAGGTCCTTGAAGCGCTCCAGTGCCCGGATCTGCTCGGTGGCGGCGTGGCCGTCCAGCTCCGGCATCATCAGGTCCATCAGCACCACGTCGATGTCGGCCCTGGACTGCAGGATCTCGATTCCGGCCCGACCGTTGTCGGCGTGGACCACCTCGGCGCCGTGCAGCTCCAGAATACCGGAGAGCGCGAAGACGTTACGCGGATCGTCGTCCACCACCAGCGCGACCCTGCCGTCCAGGTCGCTGCCCAGGCGTTCGAGCGGCGGTTCGGGCAGGGCGGCCGGCGCGCGTCCGGGGGCCTCCTCGCGCTGCGGGACACGGGTCGGCAGGAGAAGGGTGAACCGGCTGCCCTCTCCGAACGTGCTCTCGGCCTGGATCACCCCGCCCAGCAGGCGGGCGATCTGACGGCTGATCGACAGGCCGAGCCCGGTGCCGCCGTAGCGGCGGTTGGTGGTGCCGTCGGCCTGCTGGAAGGCGCCGAAGATGCTGCCCAGATGCTCCTCGGCGATGCCGATGCCGGTGTCCTCGATGCGGAAGGCCAGCACTGTCCCGCCGCCTTCGAGCTCGGTCGGGAGAGCGTCGCGCGGGGCCAGCTCCACCCGCAGTTCGACGCGCCCCTGCTCGGTGAACTTGACCGCGTTGGAGAGCAGGTTGCGCAGCACCTGGCGCAGCCGCTGCTCGTCGGTGAAGAGCTCCGCAGGCAGGTCGGGGCCGGTGCTGACGCGGAACTCCAAGGCCTTGTCGCCGGTCAGCGGCCGGAAGGTGGCTTCGAGCGAGTCCAGCAGCGGGCGCAGCGCGAAGTGCTCGGCGTTGATGTCGAGCTTGCCGGCCTCGACCTTCGACAGGTCCAGGATGTCGTTGATCAGCTGCAGCAGGTCGGAGCCCGCCGAGTGGATGACGGTGGCGTAGCCGACCTGCTTGGACGTCAGGTTGCCGCCCGGGTTCTGGGCCAGGAGCTGGGCCAGGATGAGCAGGCTGTTGAGCGGGGTGCGCAGTTCGTGGCTCATGTTGGCCAGGAACTCCGACTTGTACATCGAGGCCAGCGACAGTTGCTGGGCACGCTCCTCCAGCTCCTGGCGGGCCTGTTCGATCTCCAGGTTCTTGGCCTCGATGTCCTCGTTGCGCTCGGCCAGCAGCCCGGCCTTCTCCTTGAGTTCGGCATTGGAGCTCTGCAGCTCCTGCTGCCTGGCCTGGAGCTCGGCGGTCAGGCGCTGCGACTCGACGAGCAGCTCGTCGGTGCGCTCGTTGGCGACCAGGGAGCTGACGTTGACGCCGAGCGCCTCGGTGGCCTGGTCCAAAAAGTCACGGTGGACCTGGGAGAACGGCTGCAGCGCGGCGAGTTCGATCACACCGAGCAGTTGACCCTCGGTGACGATCGGCAGCAACAGGAGCGTCGCGGGGGCGGCGCTGCCGGCGCCGGAGGAGATGGTGAGATACCCGGGCGGCAGGTCCTCGACGAGCAGCGCGCGCCGGTCGCGGGCGGCCTGGCCGACCAGGGACTGGCCCACCCGGTAGCTGGGCGGCTCCGTCGCGTCGTCCTCTGGCGCGCCGTAGGCGCCGACGCGTACCAGCCGGACGCCGCCGGGGGCGTCCTGGGCCAGGTAGAAGGCGCCGAACTGGGCGCGCACGAGCGGGGTGAGCTCGTCCAGCACCAGCTCGGCGACGGCCGGCAGGCTGCGCGGACCCTGCATCAGCGCGGAGATCCGGGCCAGGTTGGTCTTCAGCCAGTCCTGCTCCTGGTTGACGCGGGTGGTCTCGCGCAGCGAGCCGACCATCGCGTTGATGTTGTCCTTCAGGTCGCCCAGCTCGCCGGGGGCCTCCACGGCGATCGAGCGGGTCAGATCCCCCTCGGCGACCGCGCTGGTGACCTCGGCGATCGCGCGGACCTGCAGGGTGAGGTTGCCCGCCAGCTCGTTGACGTTCTCGGTGAGCCGCTTCCAGGTGCCGGAGACCCCCTCGACCTCGGCCTGGCCGCCGAGCCGGCCCTCGCTGCCGACCTCGCGCGCGACCCGGGTGACCTCGGCCGCGAACGCGGACAGGGTGTCGACCATCGTGTTGATCGTGGTCTTGAGCTCCAGGATCTCGCCGCGGGCGTCGACGTCGATCTTCTTGGTCAGATCGCCCCGGGCGACGGCGGTGGTGACCTGCGCGATGTTGCGCACCTGGTTGGTCAGGTTGGTCGCCATTGAGTTGACGTTGTCGGTGAGGTCCTTCCAGGTGCCGGCCACGTTGGGCACCCTCGCCTGGCCGCCGAGCATGCCGTCGGTGCCGACCTCGCCGGCGACGCGGGTGACCTCGTCCGCGAACGCGGAGAGCATGTCGACCATGGTGTTGATCGCCCCGGCCAGTGCGGCGACCTCGCCGCGCGCCTCGATGGAGATCTTCCTGGACAGGTCGCCCCGCTCCACGGCTTGGGCGACCTGCGCGATCGAGCGGACCTGTCCGGTGAGGTTGGACGCCATCACGTTGACGTTGTCGGTCAGGTCCTTCCAGGTGCCGGCGACGTTGGGGACGCGGGCCTGGCCGCCGAGCATGCCGTCGGTGCCGACCTCGCGGGCGACGCGGGTGACCTCGTCGGCGAAGGCGGAGAGCTGTTCGACCATCGTGTTGATGGTCTCCTTCAGTTCCAGGATCTCGCCGCGCGCGTCCACGGTGATCTTCTGGGTCAGGTCGCCGTCGGCCACGGCGGTGGCGACCTGCGCGATCGCCCGGACCTGGGAGGTGAGGTTCCCGGCCATGAAGTTGACCGAGTCCGTCAGGTCCCGCCAGGTCCCGGCGACGCCGGGCACCTCCGCCTGACCGCCGAGCCGGCCCTCCGTGCCGACCTCGCGGGCGACGCGGGTGACCTCGTCGGCGAAGGCGGAGAGCTGGTCGACCATGGTGTTGACGGTGTTCTTGAGCGCGAGGATCTCGCCCAGCGCGTCGACTTCGATCTTCTGGGAGAGATCGCCCTTGGCGACCGCAGTGGTGACCTGGGCGATGTTGCGGACCTGGTCGGTCAGGTTGCGGGCCATGCCGTTGACGGAGGTGGTCAGCTCCCGCCAGACGCCGCCGACCCCCGGCACCTGGGCCTGCCCGCCGAGCCTGCCCTGGCCGCCGACCTCCTGCGCGACGCGGGTCACCTCGGAGGTGACCAGCGAGAGCTGGTCGAGCATGCCGTTGAAGACAAGGGCGATCTCGCCGAGCAGCCCGTCGCCGCCACCCGCCAGCCGCGCGGAGAAGTCACCTGCCCGCACCGCGGTGAGGCCCGCGAGCAACTGCCGCAGGCCCTCCTCGTCCGTCGCCGGCGGGCCCCAGACGGCGGTTCCCGCGGTGTTCGGTGCCGGGGTGTCCATGAGTCGACTCCTCAGGTTCCGGAGCGGCCGCGTCCTGCGGCCGGAAGACGTGCACAGCCATGCTTCCACGTGGCCTCCGGGCGCGCAGCCACCTGTGGACAACCCCACACCCCGGCGCGCGAACTCGGCGGGGCGGTGGGCGCCACCGGTGGGCCTCGGGGGATGATGTCCCCAGGGATGTCCCCCCGAGCAGTCGTGAGGAGTCGCGGTCATGTCCGCCGAAACCAGTCCGAACCTGACGCCCACGCCGGGCGAGCGCTTCGGCGTCGAGGAGAGCCTCGAGGCGGGGGAGGCCGTGCTGCGGCTGTGGGGGGAACTGGACCACGACAGCGCCCCGATGCTGCGGGCCGCGCTGGGGCGGTGCGCGGAGGCGGGTGCGGCCCTGGTCCTGGTGGAGTGCTCGCAGCTCGCCTTCTGCGATTCGACGGGCCTGAACGTGCTGCTGGAGGCACGGACGACGGCGCAGGAGCGCGGTGCGCGGATCGAGCTGGTCGCCCTGCCGGGAAAGGTGGCCCGCGTGTTCGAGATCACCGGAGCGATCTCCCTTTTCCCGCAGCACGCCTCGGTGGCCGCGGCGCGGACGGCGCGTCCGTAGGCCGGCGTCGACCGCGCGCGGGCAGCTAGACGAGAGGGAGCGTGGCAGTGGAGCGGGAAGCCCCGTTCGTCGAAGGCCCCGGGGTGCACCGGCTGGTCGTCCCCGAGGGACGTGGGGTGGTGGGACGCTGCCGCGACTTCGTGCGCGAGGTCCTGCGCGGGTGCGGTTGGCTCGACGACGCGGACGACGAAGGCCAGGCGATAGCCGAGGACGTGCTGCTGATGGCCTCCGAGATCGTCACGAACGCGGCCCTGCACGCCGGTGGGCCGCGTGAGGTCGTCGTGCTGGCCGACGGCCCGTGGCTGCGCGTCGAGGTCCTGGATGCGAGCGCGGCGCCGCCGGTGCTCTACCCGTCCGTCGCGTCACGGCCCGGCGGGCACGGACTCCGCGTGGTGCAGCGCCTGGCCGCGGCCTGGGGGAGCGAGCCGCGTGCCGGTGGCAAGGCGGTGTGGTTCGAGGTCTCCCGGCCCGCGCTCGAGAGCCGGCCCTAGGGTCTGTCCCCGGGGTGCCGGGGACCGTTGCCATCGGCGACGGAATCGTCACTGCCTGCCAGCTCCGCCCAGACGGACTTGCCCGGCACCTCGCGTCGGACGGTGACGCCCCAGCGGTCGCAGAGCAGGTCGATGACCGGCAGGCCGTATCCGCCGGGTTGCCCGGGGGGACGGGCGGTGTGGGGCGCCGGCAGCACGGGGCTGTGGTCGAAGACCTCGATGCGCAGCGTGTCAGGGGGAGTCCAGCGCAGCTCCAGGAGCCATGCCCCGCCACCGTGCAGGCAGGCGTTGGTCACCAGCTCCGAGACGGACAGCAGCGCGTCGCTCAGTGGTCCGGTGCGCTCGGCGTTCCGGCGCTCCGCCGTGGGCCAGGCTCCCCAGTCGGTGAGGGCCAGCAGGGTGAAGTCGCGGCTTGCGGCAACGGCAGGGCCGGGACCCAGTACCAGCCTGCGCACCAGGCGACCGCCGCCTCCGGCGCGCCCGTGACAGCGGACGTCACGACCGCCCACCTGCATGGCTCCGCTCCGCTCCTCGACGAGTCTCCGAGTGCCTGGTCTTCTCCTCGCGACTGCCCGGCTCCCCACCGCTTACACACGCCACTCCAGCCGTACGCTCGATCGGCCCCCGGATCAGTTCCCGGCGGTCAGTTCTCGGCCAGCAGAGCGCTACGCAGCTCGCCGAGGACGCGCGAAAGGATGCGCGAGACATGCATCTGCGAGATGCCGAGCCGGGCCCCGATCTCGGCCTGGGTGAGCTCCTCGGTGAAGCGGAGTGCGAGAATGGTACGCTCCCGGTCCGGGAGGGCGGCCATCAGCGGCCTCAGCGCTTCCAGGTTCTCCACTCCCTCGATGCCCTGGTCCAGGTACCCGAGCCGCCGCAGCTGCGCGCCGTCACCGTCGTCGTCGGGGGCTTCCAGCGTGCCGGCGGTGTAGGCGTTGCCGGCCGCGCGACCTTCCGCGACCTCTGTCTCGGTCAGGTGCAGGTGTTGGGCGAGTTCCCCGTCCGTGGGCTCGCGCTCCAGTGTCTGGGCCAGGTCGTCCGTGGCCTTGGCCAGTTGCAGCCGCAGCTCCTGCAGCCGGCGCGGTACGCGCACCGCCCAGCTGGTGTCCCGGAAGAACCGCTTCAGTTCGCCGCTGATGGTCGGCAGGGCGAAGGTCGCGAACTCGACGCCGCGCTCGGGATCGAAGCGGTTGATCGCCTTGATCAGTCCGACGATGCCGACCTGGAGCAGGTCCTCGGTCGGCTCGCTGCGGTGTCGGAACCGGGCGGCCGCGAAGCGCACCAGCGCCAGGTTGAGCTCCACCAGCGTGTTGCGCACGTACGAGTACTCCGGCGTGCCCTCCTCGAGGGAGCGCAGACGTTCGAACAACTCGTGGGAGAGCGCTTTGGCGTCATCGGTGCTCACCGCGTGCGCGACGGGCAACCGGGCAGCCGTCGGCTCGGTGCCGGCGAGTGGCAGGCGGGACATCGACGTGCTCCTTCAGTGGCGAGTGTCCGCGCCGCTGGCGGCAGCGAGGGCCGTCCCTCTTCGGGCGTCTCCAGTGTGGCCTACCCCGTCTTCCGGGGGACATGCCCTCCTTCTTGGAATGGACCGAAGCCGACGGGGAAGGCGCGCGGCGGAGCGGGACACACACCTGTCGGACGACCCCGAACCGGGGTGGAGGAAAGAATGATGATGGACACGAAGATCTGGGGATACCGGCCCGAGTCCCAGTACAACGGACTCGAGGACCTGAGAGGGTTCCTCGTCGAGACGACGGACGCGCGGATCGGCGAGGTCGAGATGATCGGCAGCGAGGGCGGCAGCGGGGGTGCTGCGGGCGCCTACCTCGTGATCTGTCTCGCGAACGACACGGGGCCGGGGCACCCCGGCCGGCGCGTCGTGCTGCCTGCCGGGGTGGTCGCCCTCGTCGACCTCGCGAGCGAAACCGTCCTCGTCGACGGCACCAGGCAGCAGATCATGGACGCGCCGGATCTGGATCAGGTCCACCGGCGTCCCGAGCTGGACTACCTCTGTCGTCTCGGCGGGTACTACGCCTCGTTCCAGGGCGGACGCCACTGAGACGACGGAGCCGGGCCGGGCATCGGGGGGCCCGGGTCCTGGTCGTGTGACGTGGGCGGTCCGCCCCGGCCCCGGCGACGACGCCAGCGGGCTCGAAGCGCGGCCGCGCGTGCCACCAGGCGCCGGGTCAGGAAATCCAGGTCGCCCGTGGTCCCGGCATAGAGCGAGATGGGCGACCCGGGAGTCCGGGTGATCGGTGCCGTCACGGGCATCGCCTCCTTCCGGCCCGTCGGTCCGACGGGCCACCGAGCGGCGGCTACCCCGAACCTCGGCCGACACACCTGGCTCTCCGGCCTGGGCCGCGCCCGCGGCGAAGGTCGGCGGGCGCGGCACCGGGCGCCGGGGCTGCGCGGGGCGTCAACACGCGGCGGCGTGGGCGGAGTCCCGGGCGGCGGTGGTGAGGCCGAGTCCGCAGGCGGCGGGCGCCTCCGGCATGACGGAGCGGTAGACCCGCTCGGTCTCCCGGGCGACCTGCTGCCAGCCGTGCCGCTCGACAGTCCGGCGACGGCCCGACGCCGCGAGACTCGCCCGCGTGCCGGGCTCGGTGAGCAGTTGGGCCAGCACCATCGCCAGCGCGCCGGCGTTGCCGGGTGGGACCAGGCGGCCGGTGACCCCGTCGGTGACCAGTTCCGCGTGAGCGCCGACCGAGCTCGCGACGACCGGACGCCCGCAGGCCATCGCCTGAAGCGCCGGAGCGCCGAGTGGCTGGTACCAGCCGGGGCAGACCACGACGTCGGCGCTGCGCAGCAGTTCTGGCAGCCGGAGCGGGCCGATCTGCCCCAGCAGGGTGAACCGGCTGCTCAGCCCGAGCTCCCTGGCCAGAGCCCGGAGTCGCTGCGCCGCGGGATCGGAGGCCAGCCGTTCCGGCATCGGTCCGCCGACCACCGTCATCTCCGCCTCCGGCAGCCGGTGAAGTGCGCGCAGGGCTGTTTCCACGCCCTGATCGGCCGCGAGCCCGCCGAGCACCAGCAGCCTCGGCGGGCCGGGTCGGGGACGTGAACGGCGGCCGGGCCCGAAGTGGCCCAGATCGACGCCGCACGGCACCAGGCTGAGGCGGTCCAGCGGCAGGCCGAGACCGCAGAGCGCGGCGCCCTCGTGCTGCCACAGTGCGATGACCCGGTCCGCGAGCTCCCCGAGCGCGAAGGCCGGGGCGTCCCTACGCTCCGCGCGTCCGCCGTCGCCGCGTCCGCCGGCGTGGTGCGTCTGCACCATGGGCAGGCCCAGGGCTCGCGCGCCCGGAAGCGCGGCGAGGCCGGAGGCCCAGTGGTGCGCGTGGACCACGTCCGGTCGGCGCCGCGCCCAGGCGCTGGTCAGTCGGCCGCCGAACTCCCGCAGATACGGTTGCAGTTGTGCCGCGGGCAGTGGATGCGCCGGACCGGCGACAACGCGGTGGATCAGGACCCGCGGACCCATCCCGACCAGGTCCGTCTGATCGGAACGCTCCTTGCGAACGAAGACGTCCACCTCGTGCCCACGGGCCGCCAGCGCGCAGGCGAGCTCGGCGACGTGGCGCACCTGACTGTCGCATGGGCCGCGGCCCAGCGCGGCGAGCGGGCTGGCCTGCGCGGACACCATAGCGATCTTCAACGGCGGCACGGCGGATCCCTTCGTTCGATGCCACGAACGGACCGGGACGCAAGCGGCCCGGTCGCAGAACGCGGCTAACCGCGAATCGGGGAGCCAAACATCGGTCCAGGACAAGATCCCCCGCACGTGTGATCCGACGTCGACAGGCCGGGGCTGGGACTGACGGCCGATGGTCCGGGACATCGCCTGCCGTCAGGGCGGCCACCGGCCTGACCAGGCACGTCACGCTGGGCGTGGTGGCTCGGCGATGCGAGCCCGGCGCCGAGTGTCGCCGCGTCAGGTCTGACACCGCAGCAGCCCGTGGGGGCGAGCGATGCGGCGTCGGGGTTGGGCTCAGTCGGTCTGCGCGGCGGGGAGCAGTTGGGCCAGGCGGCCGAGGGCGTGGTCGATCTGGGTGGCCGCGTCGTCGGGGATCTGGCCGTTGCTGTGCAGCTTGGAGAGCTTGCCACGCAGGTCGGCGACGGCCGTGGCAGCTGCCTGCCGGTCGCCGTCACGGAGCTTCGAGGAGACGTTCTCCAGTCCGTGGCGCAACTGCTGGGCCGTGCCGGCGCTGACGTCGCTCGCCGACGTCAGCCGATTGACCAGGCTCTGCGCGGCGCTCAGTGACTGCGCGGGCGTGCTCGGCGCCGCTGCCGGCGAGTTCGACGACGTCGCCGGCGGCGTGTCCGACCCGGCGGCGGAACTGGTCAGTGCGTTCGCGCCGAGCGCGGACAGGACGAGGGTGGCCGCCCCCGCGCAGGCGATGAGGATGTAAGAGCGACGCCGGTCGGTCGGCTGCGGGCGCACCCGCCCGCCGGAAGGCCGCCGCCCGGCGCGCGGCGCGGCCACCGCAGGCGCCGCAGAGGTCCGGGCGCTGCCCGGGGTCGTCGGGAACGCCGCCGTTCGAGGCGCTTCCCCGGTCAGCAGGGCGGTCAACTGATGCTGGACCAGCGTGGCGCTGGCCGGCCGGGCGGCCGGGTCCTTGGCGAGCAGCCCGAGCACCAGGGTCTCCACGTCGGCCGGGGTCTCCGCGCGCAGTGACCGCAGCGGCGGGGGCGGCTCGCTGACGTGGCGGTGCAGTGCGCTGAGCTGATTGCCGCCGGGGAACGGCGGCTCGCCGGCCAGCATCTCGTGGAGGACGCAGCCGAGCGCGTACAGGTCGGAACGCGCGTCGAGCTGGCCGCCGACGGCCTGCTCGGGGGACATGTAGGCGGCGGTGCCCACGACCATGGACGTGCTCGTCAATCCGACCTGCGCGCTGTCGCCGAGCCGGGCGATGCCGAAGTCCAGCACCGTGACCTGACCGGCGGGGGTGAGCATCAGGTTCGCCGGCTTGATGTCGCGATGAACGATGCCGACCTGGTGCGCGGCGGCGAGCGCTCCCGCGGTCTGGTCCGCGATCCGCAACGCGTGCTCGATCCGGAGCGGTCCGCGCTTCAGGATGTCCGACAGGCTCTGACCCTCGACCAGTTCCATGACGAGGAACGGCGTCTGGCCTGCGGCGTCGGCGTCGAACACCGCGACGATGTTCGGGTGCGCCAGCCGGGCGAGCGTCGCGGCCTCACGACGGAACCGCTCGACGGAGTCCCCGTCGGATGCCGATCCCTGCGTGAGCACTTTGACCGCGACCGCCCGCCCCAGCCGCAAATCCTGCGCTCGCCACACCGAGGCCATCCCGCCCTGGCCGATGAGGCTCTCCAACTGATACCGCTCCGCTATGACCTGGTGCACGCCCACATTGTGCCGTGCCCCGGCCCCTCCGCTGACCGTGGGTCTTCCCGAGGACCGCTTTCAGCCGGTCACGGAGCGACTCGTAGAGCGCCCGCCCCCGAACGGACGCGCGGGCGCGGCGCCGAATGTTGCCCCGATCGACGGTTGCAGGACACCCGGCCGGGCCCGCTACCCGTCATCGTCTACCGCGTAGTGGCAGACGCGTAGCGGGAGGTTCCGTTTCGATGGTCGGGATCGGTTTGGATTCGTGGCGCGCGAGGTCGCGTGGGCAGGCGGTGTCGTCGGGCCGCCCGGCGTCCGGTGGGTCGCCGCGGGTGCTGGTGATCACCGGCAGCGTCGGCGCGGGGCACGACGGCGTAGCCGCGGAACTGGCGCGGCGGCTGGAGGCGGACGGCGTCCGCACGGAGACGCGCGACTTCCTGGCCGCGCTGCCGCGCTACCAGCGCGCCGTGCTGCGTGACGGCTACGCGCTCAGCGCGACCCACGTGCCTGCCGTGTTCGACTGGTTCTTCCGCTGCGGAGAGCACGACTCACTGGCCCGGCGCCTCACGCTCCGCGTGTGCCGTGCGGCCAGGCCCGCCGTCGCCCGGTGGGTCGACGAGGGTTACGACGCGGTCGTCACCACCTTCCCGTTCGCGGCGCAGACGCTTGGCTCCCTCAAGGAGGACGGCTCGCTGCTCGCGCCGACCGTCTGCTACCTCACCGACCCGGCGCCGCACCGGCTCTGGGTGCACCCGGCGCTCGACGCGCACCTCACCGTCACCGAGGCCACAGCGGCCGAGGGCACGGCCCGCTACGGCGTCCCGATGGAGGTCGCCGGCCCGCTGGTGCCGACGGCGGTCGGTCGGCCGCTGGACCCGGCCGAGCGCCGCCGGGTGCGAGCGGAGCTGGGGATCGGGGACGACCGGACCATGGCGCTGATGGTGACCGGATCCCTGGGCATGGGCGACATCGTGGCTTCCGTGGAAGCCGTCCGCGCCGCACCGCGCACCGTGCCGGTCGTGCTCTGCGGCCGGAACGAACGCGTGCTGCGCCAGGTCGCGGCGCTGTCGGGCGCGGTCGCGCTGGGATGGCGCGACGACGTGCCCCAGCTGCTGTCCGCCGCCGACGTGCTGGTGCACAACGCCGGGGGCCTCTCACTGACCGAGGCACTGGTGGCGGGCCTGCCGGCGGTCAGCTACGAGGTCATCGCCGGGCACGGCAGCGCCAACGCGGCCACTCTCGCCGCGTCCGGCCTGGCTCCGTGGCCCCGGTCGCCCGCCGAGCTGGCCGACGCGCTCGCCGCCCAGGCCGCGCGCGGCCGGGTCCAGCTGCCGCCCCTCCCATCGGGACACGACGCGGCGAGCCGCGTCGCCGGGCTCGCCCGCCGGGCCCACGCCTCGGGCGCGCATTGCGACCCGGCGTTCGGGCGGATCTCCGCCTCGCAGCTCGGCGGACGTTCGACTCAGACTCAGCAGGTGCCGCAGCAAGCCACCGTGACAGCGGTGTAGCTCGGAGCGGGTCAGCCCGGCGGCTTCGGCTACTCGGCGATCAGGACCAGCGCCGCCTGGTCGTCGTCGGCGACACCGCCGTTGAAGCTGTCGACGGCGTCGGTGACGGCGTCGAGTATCCGCTGTGCGTCGGTGATCCCGCCGGTCGACCGGAGAGCGGCGACGAGGCGTTCCTCGCCGAAGAAGGTTCCGGTCGCGTCACGGGCCTCCAGGATTCCGTCGGTCACCAGGACGAGGCCTTCTCCGCTGCGCAAGACGAACGATTCCACATCCAACTCCGGGTCGGGGGAGACCCCGAGGAGCTGGCCCGCCGGGCTGGGGCTGGTGAGGGTGCCGTCGGAGCGGCGCAGCAAGGGAGGCGGGTGGCCCGCGCGGACCATGCTCACCGCGATCCCCTCGCGCGTCCGCCGCAGCTCGGCGTAGATCAGGGTCACGAAGTTCTCGCCGCTGTCCGGCCGGGCCAGCAGCGCGTCGTTGACCGCCTCGGTCACCGCGCCGGGGGTCGGCAGCAGCGGGGCGACCGCGCGGGCGGTGTTGCGGACCAGCGCGGTCGTGGTCGCCGCTCGGGCTCCGCGGCCGCAGACGTCGCCGATCACCAGCCCCCACCGGTCCTGGGGCAGCGGGAAGACGTCGTAGAAGTCGCCGCCGATGTCCAGCCCTTCGCCCGCCGGTCGGTAGGAGGCGGCCAGTCGGACTCCGGGCACCATCGGCAGCGCCGCCAGCAGCAGCCCGGCCTGGAGGTCATGGGCAAGTCGCGCCAGGTCGGCGCTGAGGGCCTGCTCGCGCTCGTGCGCTTGACGGCGCGCTTGTTCGGCGTGGTGGCGCTCGATGGCGAGGGCGGCGGTCCGGGTGAAGACGAAGCTCAGGTCGAGATCCGCCTCGGGCAGCGTCCGTGGGGTGCGGTGGTACATGGCGAAGGTGCCGAGCAGTTCCCCTGTGCTGGAGATGATCGGGGACGACCAGCACGCCGCGAGCCCTGCCTGCCGGGCCAGGTCGCGGTAGGCGGTCCAGAGCGGGTCCGTGGCGATGTCGCCGACCACGACCATCTCGCGGCGGTAGGCGGCGGTGCCGCAGGAGCCTTCCTGCGGCCCGATTTCGCTGCCGTCGATGGCTGCTCTGTAGAAGTCCGGCAGGCTCGGGGCGGCTCCGTGCAGCAGTCGGCGTCCGGTCGCGTCCACGAGCAGCACGGAACTGAGCACCCTGGGGGAGAGCTTCTCGATGGCCCGGCACATGCCGTCCAGGACCTCTGCCAGGGGCGCGTCCCGTGCGATCTGTTCGAGCAGCGCCTGCTGCTCGGTGGCGAGCTTGTGGGCGGCGCGCTGCCGCGTCACGTCGACGGCGAGGAAGGCGACGCCGACGACCTGTCCGGCCTGATCGCGGCGTGGTTCGAAGCTGAAGTCGAAGTACCGCAGGCGCGCTTTGCCCGGGGGACCGAGCAGCACGCCGGTGCTCTGCGCGACGTACGGCCCAGCCTGGTGGTAGACGGAGTCGAGCAGAGCCAGCAGGCCCTGGTGCACCAGCTCGGGCAGGGCCTCCGCGGTCGGACGGCCCAGCAGCTCGGGGCCCCGGCCGACCCCGACGGCCTCGAAGAACGCCTCGTTCGCCCATTCGAGCAGGTGCGTGGGACCACTGAGCGAGGCGAAGATCACCGGGGCATGGGCGAACAGACCGGCCAGCGGGTCGGCGCCGGTCGCGTCGCCCGTGGGCCCGCTCATCGCTTCGGCCTGTCATCGCGGCTCCCGGCATCCATGGGATCAGCCTGACGCCGCCCCCGCGGGCGAACAAGTCGGCGCCGCGCACGTCCGCACCGCCGGGGACGGGCCGCACCTGGCGGGAGAGCTCCTGCCAGAGGGTCCTAGAGGTGGAGCGCGCGGAACAGGCCGACGGTGTTGCCCAGCAGGAAGACGCCGTAGCCGGCCAGCAGCAGCCCGGCGGCGCGGGCCGGCAGGCGCCGCGCGGCGGAACGGGACGCGGCCGCTCCGTCGAAGCCGAAGCCGTCGCCGAGCGTCCGCATCGCCCGCTGGGGCGCGAACGCCAGGAGCCCGCCGACGGCGAGCAGCATGAGGGCGATGATTCCGGGCAGGGCGGCGAGTTCGATGAGGCCCACGGTGGTCTCCAGCAGTGTTCGGTCGGCGGGCATGGTCGGTGGGAGTGTGCGGCTGCCCGGTCATCAGTCAACCTGGCCGAGGGACCGGTCCGAGCGGTCCTGACGCGATCCCAGCGCTCCGGGCCGGACTCTTGACGCGTTCTTGTCGCCCGGGGGACAGCCGCTCAGCGGCGGAACTCGGCGAGCCGCGGTCGGACGCCGAACAGGCCCAGCACCACGATGATCGCCGCGCCCGCGGCGAGCAGCGGGATCCGGACGTCGAGCTCCCCGGTGCCGTCGTGGAAGGCTGTCTGGAAGGCGGCGCTGTTGATGCCGATCAGCTTGGTGAGCGCGGCGTCGTGCGCGCCGAAGTCGGCGTTGGAGCCGCCGGTCGCGTAGCTGGTGTCGTAGGCGATGGCCTGGTGGAGCTGCCCCTGGGCGGCCAGCGCGCGGATCTTCCTGTCGTCGGTCTCGTAGGTGCGGTAGGCCGCCAGGGTCTGCTCGGCCGCCGCGCGCTCGCCGGTGAAGGTGATGTTGCGGAACTCGGTGCCGTAGAAGCCGGCGAAGCGGACGTCCGCGTGGTTGGACTGATAAGAGGTGACGGCGGCGGCCAGGGCGGCGTCGTAGTCGGTGATTCCGGCCTGGGGGAGGGCGAGGATCTGCTGCGACTTGCTCTCGAAGGCGTCCTGGTACTGCGTGGCCCGGCCCTGGTCGAGCAGGTAGCGGCTCTCGTCGGCGTTGGCGTCGTAGCTCACGGCGCGGGCGCGGGACAGGGCGACGACCGAGTCGAAGGCGTCCCGGCGGCCGGATCGCAGGTATTCGCTCTGGTCGGAGAAGAGGGATCCGGCCAGGCCGACCAGGACCAGCACGAGCAGGGTCGCCGCGGCCAGCGGCGGGTTGACGATCCGTCGGAAGCGCCCGGCCAGCCACAGCTGGAGCCCCAGCAGCCCGGCGAGCAGGCACAGGCCCACGGCCAGTGACACCCACTCCGCCGTGCCGAGAGCGGAGCGCTCACCGGCGTAGGTGGAGTTGTAAGCGTCGTTGTTCGCCTGGACCAGTTGGTCGGCGGCTGGCAGCAGGCTGCCCCGCATCAGGTCGGTGGCCTGCCGGTAGAGCGCCAGCGCGGCCGGAGCCGGATGGCCGGCGGCCTGGTGGCCGGCGTCGTTGAGGGCCAGGGCGCGGCCGGTCAGGTCCTGGTAGCTGCCCATCCCGTCGAGGACGGCGGCGAGGGCGCGCTGTGCGCTCAGGTTGCCGGCCGCGTCGAGGGTGGCCTGCTGCAGGTCGTGGTCCGCGGTGCTGCGGTCGGTCGCGTACTGGGCGAGGGCGGTGCGGCGGTCGGCGGTGAACGTCGGGTCGGCGCCGAACATCATCAGGTTCGCGCTCTGCGCGTCCAGGTCCGTCAGCGCCTGGTAGAGGCCGGTGGCGTCGACGACCTGCGGGGCTTGGCGTTGCCCGACCGCGTTCCAGGTGGCGCGCGCGCCGAGAGCGGCACTCAGCGACACCGCGGCCAGGACGCAGGTCAGCAGGACGACGCCGAGGGTGAACCAGCGCAGGCGTGCCGGGACGGTTCGCCCGGCCAGGCGCGGAGCCTTCCAGCGGGTCGGCCGGGCGGCGGCGGGCGAGGAGTCCGGACGGTGACTTCCGTCGGCTGCGGGTTCGTTCGCGGTCTCCGGAGCTGCGGACCCGCTCTGCTCTTCGGGCCCGGCCTCGCGCGGGGACGGCACGGACACGGGGTTGCCCCCGCTCAGGGTTGCCATGGTCGTGCTCAGTCCTTCCGCGAGCCGCGCCACGCGGCCCCGCCCCGATCCGATCCGGAGGACCTCGGGGCACGTCCTGCCCCGATCGCGAAAGCTCGCGCATGGGCAGACCCCCGGCAAACGGCGGCCTTGATGGAGCGAGACCGCTCGGCCGCCGCCGTCCCAGGCCGCTCACTCTCCCTTGAGCTCCCGTGGTGCGGGACAGGCGGACGGCGATTCTGACGACGCCTTGATGAGACCGCCCCCGTTCTTTACGCCGTTTTGACAGGCCCCGGGTCGAACGGGTTCGAACGAGTTCGAAGGCGGCGGTCAGGGGGAAGGAGAGGCGGACGACAGGCAGGCGAAAGGTTGGCCATGGTTGGTCCAGGCGCGATCGTCAGCGCGGTGTTCCTGGGGGTGGGCGGGGTGGTCGCCTACCTCGCCGGACTGTCCGGACTCGACGAGGCGCGGCGGCTGCGCCGCGAGGGGCGCCGGGTGCAGGCGCTGGTGCGGTCGCGTCAGGGGGCCACCCGGCCGCTGCTCCAGTTCAGCACCGACGACGAGCGTGAGCTGGTGATGGAGGTCTTCGGCCCCGCCGGACTCCAGGACGGGGCCGAGGTCTGGCTGCGCTACGACCCGGCCGACCCGCGCGAGGTCCTGGTGGAGGGCCACGAGGGCAGGTGGCGTGAGCGCAGCTTCGCCATCGTCGGTGTGGTGGCCGTGGTCGCGGCGCTCGTGGTGCTCGTCACACCGGGCTGAGCTGGGAGAACGTCCGGCGTCAAGGCAGTGTCAGAAGAACGGCCGACCGCGCCAAGGACACGTCAGGGCGGCGCTTCTCGCGGTGCTCGGCGGGCTAGATTCGACGCCGTGGGGGGGACCGGCCCGGGAGCTCCGTGGGGGAGTGAAGGGGTCGGGTGCTTTCCGCCGGTCGAGCCTTGCAGGGCGGACGACCGGTTCTAGGTGGGAGAGCAGGCAGGGGCGCGCGGCCCGAGTACGGGCTGCGTGCCCCTTTCGCATGCCCGGAGTCCAGGCGGGTGTCGGCTGCCCTGCCATGGAGTCCCGGGCAGTCGGTCGGGCCTGTTGGTCTCGGGCCGATATCGGACCCGATAAGGCCGCGTATGTGTTCACGGAGAGCACGCAAGGAGGCCGTCAAGGGAGCACTGACACGGCCCCGGGTGCGCTTTCCTTTCGTTTGCTGCCGCTCGGCAGCGCCGCTCGGGAGCTCTCCCGACCGGCTCGGAGCTCTCGTTTCTTCTGGGGTGCGATTCCCATGCAGGACCTGTTTTTCGTGGGGGTGACGGTCGCCGTGTTCGCGATTCTCGCCCTGATCGTCAAGGGGGTTGAGCGGCTGTGAGTGCCGACAACGTCATCGGGCTGGTCGTCTCGATCGCCCTGATCGCCTACCTCGTCGCGGCTCTGATCCGTCCGGAGAAGTTCTAGTGAACCCAACTGTTGCGGGCCTGCTGCAGGCCCTCGCCCTGGTGGGGGCGCTCGCGCTCTCCTACCGCCCGCTGGGCGACTACATGGCCTACGTGCTCACCACGCGCAAGCACCTGCGCGTTGAGCGCGGCATATACAAGCTGATCGGCGTCGACGGCGATGCAGAGCAGACCTGGGCGGCGTACCTGCGCTCGGTGCTGGCCTTCTCTTTCATCTCGGTGCTGCTTCTGTATGCGTTCCAGCGGCTTCAGGACCACCTGTGGCTCTCGCTGGGCTTCCCGGCAGTGACTCCGGCAACCGCCTGGAACACGGCCGCGTCCTTTGTCACCAACACCAACTGGCAGTCGTACTCGGGTGAGTCGGCGATGGGCCACCTGGTGCAGATGGCCGGTCTTGCGGTGCAGAACTTCCTGTCCGCCGCTGTCGGCATCGTCGTCGTGACCGCGCTGATCCGCGGGTTCATCCGCAACAAGACGGACCAGCTGGGCAACTTCTGGGTCGACCTGACCCGCCTCGTGCTGCGCGTGCTGCTGCCGATCTCGATCGTCTTCGCCGTGGTCCTCGTGGCCGGCGGTGTGGTCGAGAACCTTCACATGGCGCAGACAGTCCACGGTCTGTCCGGGGCTGCGCAGTCGATCCCCGGTGGTCCGGTGGCCTCGCAGGAGGTCATCAAGGAGCTGGGTACCAACGGTGGTGGTTTCTACAACGCGAACTCGGCGCACCCGTTCGAGAACCCGAACCCGTTCACGAACTGGCTGGAGATCTACCTCCTGCTGGTGATCTCGTTCTCGCTGTGCCGCACCTTCGGCACGATGGTCCGTTCGCAGAAGCAGGGCTACGCGATCGTCTCGGTCATGGGCCTGTACTGGATGGCCTCGGCGGCGCTGATCACGTTCTTCGAGAACCAGCACTCCGGCGTCGCCGCTCGCATCGCCGGTGCGGCGATGGAGGGCAAGGAAGTCCGCTTCGGCATCCCGGGCAGCTCCCTGTTCGCTGCCTCGACGACGCTCACGTCCACGGGCGCCGTCAACGCGATGCACGACTCGTTCACACCGCTCGGTGGCGGGACCACGATCCTGAACATGATGTTCGGTGAGATCGCGCCCGGCGGCACCGGTTCGGGTCTCTACGGCATCCTGGTGCTCGCGATCGTGACCGTGTTCGTCGCCGGTCTGATGGTCGGCCGCACACCGGAGTACCTGGGCAAGAAACTGGGCGCGCGGGAGATGAAGTTCGCCTCCCTCTACATCCTGACCACGCCCGCGATCGTGCTCTGTGGCACCGGTCTGGCGATGTCGCTCAGCGCGGGTCACGGCGGCGGCATGGCGAACACCGGGCCGCACGGCTTCTCCGAGGTCCTCTACGCCTTCACCTCCGCCGCGAACAACAACGGCTCCGCTTTCGCGGGCATCACGGTGACCAGTAACCACTGGCAGGAGGCCCTGGGCCTGGCGATGCTGTTCGGCCGGTTCCTGCCGATGGTGTTCGTGCTGGCGCTGGCCGGCTCGCTGGCCAAGCAGCAGTCCATTCCGGAGTCGACCGGAACCCTCAAGACCCACAGCCCTCTCTTCGTCGGCATGCTCTCGGGCGTGATCCTCATCGTCGTCGGGCTCACCTACTTCCCGGCCCTGGCGCTCGGGCCGCTCGCGGAAGGTCTCCACTGATGTCCACTCCAACCCTGCGTACTCCGGCCCCGGCGCCGGAAGTCCAGCAGCCGGAGCTCCCGGCAGAGCGGCGGATCGGCGGCGGTCTGCTGGACCCCAAGCAGCTGCTCAAGTCCTTCCCCGACGCGTGCAAGAAGCTCGACCCGCGCGTCATGTTCAAGAACCCGGTCATGTTCGTGGTCGAGGTCGGCTCGCTGCTGACCACGATCTCGGCGATCGAGAAGCCCAGCGTTTTCGCTTGGGTCATCACGGTCTGGCTCTGGCTGACGGTCGTCTTCGCGAACCTGGCCGAGGCCGTGGCCGAGGGCCGTGGCAAAGCGCAGGCCGAAACGCTGCGCAAGACCCGCACGGACACGCTTGCCCGCCGCGTCAGCGGCAACTGGGCGCCCGGAGCCTCCGGCGTGCGGGAGGAAGAGGTCTCGGCCACTCAGCTCAAGCTCGGTGACTTCGTCATCGTCGAGGCCGGTCAGGTCATCCCCGGCGACGGTGACGTGGTCGAGGGTGTCGCGAGCGTCGACGAGTCGGCGATCACGGGTGAGTCCGCGCCGGTGATCCGCGAGTCCGGTGGCGACCGCAGCGCGGTCACGGGTGGCACGAAGGTGCTGTCGGACCGGATCGTCGTCAAGATCACGTCGGAGCCCGGCAAGACCTTCATCGACCGCATGATCGCCCTGGTGGAGGGCGCGGCCCGGCAGAAGACGCCGAACGAGATCGCCCTCAACATCCTGCTCGCGTCGCTCACCATCGTCTTCCTGCTGGCGGTCGTCACGCTCCAGCCGATGGCGAAGTACGCGGGCGCCGAGCAGACGATCATCGTGCTGGTCTCGCTCCTGGTGGCGCTGATCCCGACGACGATCGGCGCACTGCTGTCCGCGATCGGCATCGCGGGCATGGACCGCCTGGTCCAGCGCAACGTGCTGGCTATGTCCGGCCGCGCCGTCGAAGCGGCCGGCGACGTGTCCACGCTGTTGCTCGACAAGACCGGCACGATCACCTTCGGCAACCGCCAGGCTGCCGAGTTCGTGACCGTCGGTGGTGCCGACCAGGACCAGCTCGCGAATGCCGCGCAGCTCTCCTCCCTCGCGGACGAGACTCCCGAGGGCCGTTCGATCGTCGTGCTGGCGAAGGAGAAGTACGGTCTGCGCGAGCGTGCACAGGGCGAGTTGGCGCACGCCACCTGGATCGAGTTCACCGCCCAGACCCGCATGTCGGGTGTCGATCTGGACGAGTCCGCCGGTCTGCACGCGATCCGTAAGGGTGCGGCTGCAGCGGTCGCCAACTGGGTGGCGGAGAACGGTGGCGAGACGTCCAACGAGCTGGATGTCGCGGTCGAGCGGATCTCCAACCTCGGTGGCACGCCGCTCGTGGTCGCGGAGAAGAAGGGCGATGCGCCGGCCCGCGTGCTCGGGGTGATCTACCTCAAGGACGTGGTCAAGCCGGGCATCAAGGAGCGCTTCGCTGAGATGCGGGCGATGGGCATCAAGACCGTCATGATCACCGGCGACAACCCTCTCACTGCGGCGGCCATCGCCGAGGAGGCGGGCGTGGACGACTTCCTCGCGGAGGCGACTCCCGAGGACAAGATGGCCCTGATCAAGAAGGAGCAGGAGGGCGGCCGTCTGGTCGCCATGACCGGTGACGGCACGAACGACGCGCCCGCGCTCGCGCAGGCCGACGTCGGCGTGGCGATGAACACCGGTACCTCGGCCGCCAAGGAGGCCGGGAACATGGTGGACCTGGACTCCAACCCGACCAAGCTGATCGAGATCGTCGAGATCGGCAAGCAGCTGCTCATCACGCGCGGCGCGCTGACCACCTTCTCGATCGCCAACGATGTCGCGAAATACTTCGCGATCATCCCGGCCATGTTCGCGGCGGTCTACCCGGGCCTCGGGCACCTGAACATCATGGGCCTGCACAGCCCGAAGTCGGCGATCACCTCGGCGATCATCTTCAACGCGCTGATCATCATCGGCCTGATCCCGCTGGCCCTGCGCGGCGTGCGCTACCGGCCCTCCTCCTCCCAGTCGCTGCTCCGCCGCAACCTGGGGATCTACGGCGTCGGCGGCCTGATCCTGCCGTTCATCGGCATCAAGGCCATCGACCTGATCGTCCAGTTCATCCCCGGCCTGCACTGAGCAGAAGAGAAGTGACACACCATGGCTAAGCCCCTTCCCACTTCGGTGCGGAACCACCTCACCGGTCTGCGGATCCTGCTCCTGTTCACCGTGGTCTGCGGCCTCGCGTACCCGCTGGTGATCACGGGCGTGTCCCAGGTCGCCTTCTCCCAGCAGGCCAACGGCTCGCTGGTGAAGGACACGAAGGGTCACGTCGTCGGCTCCTCGCTGATCGGCCAGAACTTCACGATCGTCAGCGCCGACGGCAAGACCTCCAGCCCGGACCCGAAGCTGTTCCAGTCCCGACCCTCCGCGGCCGGCACGAACGGTTACGATCCGACCGCTTCCGGCGGCACCAACAAGGGCACCAACGACGCCGGACTCGTGACGACCTACACCCAGCTCAAGTCCGACATCGCCAAGTTCAACGGCGTGTCCCAGAGCCAGGTCCCGGCCGACGCGATCACCTCGTCCGGCTCCGGCCTCGACCCGGACATCAGCCCGGCCTACGCCGAGATCCAGGTCAACCGCGTCGCCAAGGCCCGCGGGATCTCACCGGCCGCCGTCGAAGCACTCGTGAAGAAGTACACCCAGGACCGCACCCTCGGCTTCCTGGGCGAGCCCCGGGTCAACGTCCTGGAACTCAACATCGCCCTGACCAAGGCCGGCTGAGCCGAGGTCAGGAGTCGTGTGAGCGGTTCGGCCGCGCGGGGCAGCAGCTCCGCGCGGCCGGATCGGAGGATTCACCCACCGCAAGGGCAAGGGAGTTCGTGGTGTCAGCGCGAAACGGGCCGTCTCCGCCAGGAAAGCTCAAGGTGTTCCTCGGCTCGGCGCCGGGCGTCGGCAAGACCTACAGAATGCTCGACGAGGCCCACCGCCGCCGGCAGCGCGGCCAGGACGTGGTCATCGGATACGTCGAGTGTCATCGGCGTCCGCACACAGAAGCGCTGCAACAGGGCATCGAGGTCGTGCCCCGCAATCACCGCGAGTACCGGGGCGGTGAGTTCACGGAGATGGACCTCGATGCCCTGCTCGCCCGCCGGCCCGAGGTCGCGGTCGTGGACGAGTTGGCGCACACCAACGTGCCAGGTGGCCGTCATGCGAAGCGCTGGCAGGACATCGAGGACCTTCTCGCCGCTGGCATCGACGTGCTCACCGCGGTCAACGTCCAGCACCTCGAATCACTGAACGACGTCGTCCAGAAGATCACCGGCGTGCCGCAGCGCGAGACCGTCCCGGACGAGGTGGTCCGCCGCGCCGACCAGATCGAACTCGTCGACATGGCCCCCGAGGGCCTGCGCCGCCGCATGGCCCACGGCAACGTCTACGCCGCCGAAAAGGTCGACGCCGCACTGTCCAACTACTTCCGCGTCGGCAACCTCACCGCACTACGCGAACTCGCCCTGCTCTGGCTCGCCGGCCGCGTCGACGAAGGACTCCAGCGCTACCGCGCCGAACACGACATCTCAAAAGTCTGGGAAACCCGCGAACGCGTCGTCGTCGCCCTCACCGGCGGCCCCGAAGGCGAGACGCTGATCCGCCGCGCCGCCCGCATCGCCGACCGCGCCGGCAGCGGCGCCCTCCTCGCCGTCCACGTCGCCCGCAGCGACGGCCTCGCCGACGCCAACCCCGCCGCACTCGCCGCCCAACGCCACCTCGTCGAATCGCTCGGCGGCAGCTACCACTCCGTCGTCGGCGACAACATCCCGCGCGCACTCCTCGACTTCGCCCGCGCGGAGAACACCACCCAGCTCGTCCTCGGCACCAGCCGACGCGGCACGCTGCGCCGCGCACTCACGGCCGGGCGCGGCATCGGCGAGACGACGGTCGAACTCTCCGGCGACATCGACGTCCACATGGTCACCCACGAACAGGCCGGTCGCGGACGCAGACTGCAGCTTCCGGGACCACTCCACTCGACCGCCCGCCGGATCATCGGCCTGCTCGCGGGCGTCATCCTGCCGATTCTCGTGACGGCTGTCCTCTGCCTCAACCGCACCGCCGTCAACCTGACCAGCGACACCCTGATCTACCTGGTCGCGGTCGTGGGCGTGGCACTGCTGGGCGGCATCACGTCCGCGCTGATCGCCTCCCTCGTCGCCTCGCTGCTGCTGAACTACTACTTCATCCCGCCCATCCACCAGTTCACCATCGCCGCGCCCAACAACGTGCTGGCGCTGGTGGTCTTCGCGGTGGTGGCCACGGTCGTGGCCGGTGTGGTCGACACCGGTACGCGGCTCTCGCAGCGTGCCGCCCGCGCCACCGCCGAGGCCGAGACGCTCTCCGCGCTCACCGGCAGCGTGCTCCGCGGCGACCAGGCCGTGCCCGCGCTGCTGGCTCGGTTGCGCGAGACCTTCGGGATGCAGTCCGTCTTGCTCGTGCGCGTCGACCCCTCGGGCGAACGCACCGTGGTCGATGCGCGGCTGTCCGAGGAGCCGTCCGGGGGCGAGAACGTGTCCCCGACGGCGGCCAACGCGTCGCAGGCGGTGGAGGAAGTGGCGGTCGGAGCCGATGCCACCCTGGTGCTGAGCGGTCGTCCGCTGCCGGCCGCTGACCGCCGCGTGCTGTCGGCGTTCACCGCGCACGTCGCGGTGGCGCTGGAACGCGAACGGCTCGCCGAGGCGGCGGCCGAGGTGGAGCCGGTCAAGGCCGCCGACCGGCTGCGCACCGCGCTGCTCGCGGCCGTCAGCCACGACCTGCGCACGCCTCTCGCCGTCGCCCTCGCGTCCGTGTCCTCCCTCCGCAGCCACGACGTCGACTTCACCGCCGAGGACCGCGACGAACTGCTGGGCACGGCGGAGAGTTCCTTGGTGAAGCTGAACCGACTTGTCGACAACCTGCTCGACATGAGCCGCCTCCAGGCCGGAGTGCTGGCCCTGCACATCCAGCCGACGGCCCTCGAGGACGTCGTCCCGCTGGCCCTGGACTCGCTCCCGGACGAGCACGCGCCGGTCCGCAGCCAGGGACTGGAGCACGTTCCCGCCGTCCTGGTCGACCCGCCGCTGCTGGAACGCGTCATCGCCAACCTGGCCGTCAACGCCCTGCGCCACGGCCAGGGACAGTCCGTGCTCGTCGCGGCCAGCGTGCTGGCGGACCGGGTCGAAGTCCGGGTGATCGACCGTGGTCCCGGCATTCCCGTCGAGGACCGTGACCGCGTCTTCCAGCCCTTCCAGCGCCTCGGCGACACCGACAACACCACCGGCGTCGGCCTCGGTCTCGCCCTCTCCCGGGGGCTGACCGAGGCCATGGGCGGCACGCTCGCCGCCGAGGACACGCCGGGCGGCGGCCTGACCATGGTCCTTTCCCTGCCGGCCGCGCCCGCTGCCGCCGCTGCCCCCACCGAACCATCGCACACTGCCGTGAATGACGAAATGGCCCCCCAGTGACCCGAATCCTCATCGTTGACGACGAACCGCAGATGCTGAAGGCTCTGCAGATCAACCTCCAGGCGCGCCACTACACCGTGGCCGTCGCCGCCGACGGCAGACGGGCCCTGATGGAGGCGACGCAGAACCCGCCGGACGCGATCATCCTCGACCTGGGTCTGCCTCAGATCGGTGGACTTCAGGTGCTCCAGGCGTTGCGGGCCTGGAGCGCGGTGCCGGTCATCGTGCTGTCCGGGCGCTCCGAGTTCGCCGAGAAGGTGGCGGCCCTCGACGCGGGGGCGGACGACTACGTGACCAAGCCGTTCGCGATGAACGAGCTGCTGGCCCGCCTGCGGGCCGCGCTGCGCCGCCCCGCGCGGGCCGAGGCGGTCGCGCCCACGGCGGAGATCGGCCGCTACACCGTCGATCTGGCCGCCGCCATCGTGCGCCCGACCCAAGGGGAAGGCCCTACGGTGCGGTTGACGCCGACCGAGTGGCGCATCCTCTCGGTCCTGCTGGCCCACCCCGGACGGCTGGTGACAGGACATCAGATCCTGCAACAGGTCTGGGGGCCGGGGCATGAGCAGAAGACCAACTATCTGCGCGTCTACTTCGCGGGTCTGCGCCGCAAACTGGAAGAGGACCCCGCACATCCCAAGCACCTGCTCACCGAACCCGGCATGGGCTACCGCTTCGAGCCGTGACGGCAGCCCTCCCGCCCTCCCGCACCTCGGCGCTAAGCCCGGGTCAAGGAAACCATCCCGGACATATCGGCGGCATCAGGGTGGGCCGGGGGAGCTTGCGGCGGGGTGCCGGGCGGGCTGAGATGGTGGGCATGGACCTCCTCGTCTGCAGCCTTGTCCGCGCGGTCACCGCGCCGGGCTGCCCTGCCGCGACGCGGCACGAGGACCGTCCGCCTCATCGCGCCTGCGAGCGCTGACGCGACCACACCCTGCTGCCCGTCGTCCCGCCCCGCGCGGGACGACGCGGCTGCTCGGTGGCCACCTTTCCGACGTTCTTCCCCTGAATGGATCGCCGTGTCCGCTGACACTTTCGCCTTTGCCGACCGCACCGCCCTGGTCACCGGGGCCACCAACGGGATCGGCCTGCAGATCGCGCTGCGCCTCGCCCTCGGCGGCGCGCGCGTGATCGTGCACGGGCAGACCGCACAGAACACCGCCGTCGCGACCGAGGCGCTGGCTGAGCTGGGCGCGCCGACGGGCCGCCTGGAGCAGGCGGTCGCCGACCTCCGCCACCTGGACGAGGTCCGCGCGCTGGCCGACCGGCTCACCGAGCACCACGAGCGGATCGACCTGCTGGTTCTCAACGCCGGGATCGCCGCGCCCGAGCGCCGCACCCTCACCGAGGAGGGCAACGAGCTCAGCTTCCAGGTCAACTACCTCGCCCCCTACCTGCTCACCCGGCTGCTGGAGCGCCCGCTCGCACGCGGCACCGACTCCCGGATCGTCGCGGTCGGCTCGACGCTGCACCGGACCGCCAACATCGACTGGACCGACCTGACCCGCGCCAAGCGCTACTCCCGCATCGCCGCCTACGGACAGTCCAAGCTGGCGCTGACCACGTTCGTCACCGCGCTGGCCCACTGGCTCCCGGCCGGCCACACGGCCCTGACGGTCCACCCGGGCGTGGCCGAGACCGCCACCCGTCCGCTCTACGGCACCACCGGCCGACCGGCCGGGGAGGTCGCCGAGAACGTGATCCAGCTCTGCGACCCCGGCTTCGAGGTCGTGAACGGCGGCTACTACGAGCGGCTGGAGCTGGTCGCGGCCGGCCCGCAGGTGACCGAGAAGCGCTCCGTTGACCGGCTGCTCAAGCTCAGCGAGCGGCTGACCGCCCAGCTCGAGCCCGCGCTCTGACGGTGCGCCACATCGCTTTCCACCCCGCCGATCACACCAGGAACCCCGACATGTCCAAGCGCGCCCGCAAGAAGCACGACCGCCGCAAGAAGGCCGGCAACCACGGAAAGCGCGCCGGCTCCTGACCGGAGCCTCGAGCCTCGCGTCGAAGGCGTCCCCGTGTCACCCGGCTCGGGGACGCCTCGCGCTTCTGACGACCTTTCGGGTGACATTGCGGCCTTGAAGCGTTAGGCGGCGTGCGGATCCGGTGATGCCTCAGCTCCGAGCTCGAACCGTCCGGAAGCCTGCGGAGCCCACATGTCCGACGTCGCGTTCGTCGCGGTCACCGTCGTCGTCTTCGGAGTGCTCGCGCTCATCGCGAAGGGCGTGGAGCGCCTGTGAGCGCCGACAACATCATCGGGCTGGTGGTGGCCGTGGCCCTGGTCGGCTACCTGGTCGCCGCGCTGATCCTGCCGGAGCGCTTCTAGTGAATCCGACCCTGGCGGGGTCCCTTCAGGCCTTGACCCTGGTCGCGGCGCTGGCCTTGTCCTACCGGCCGCTCGGCGACTACCTGGCGCACCTGCTGACCTCCGGACGCCATCTGCGCGCCGAACGCCTGCTCTACCGGGCCATCGGAGTGGCCCCCGAGGGCGACCAGACCTGGTACGTCTATCTGCGCAGCGTGCTGGCCTTCTCGGCGATCTCGGTGCTCTTTCTCTACGCCTTCCAGCGGTTCCAGAACGATCTCTGGCTCTCGCTCGGCTTTTCCGCCGTACCGTCGGCGACCGCCTGGAACACGGCCGCGTCTTTCGTGACCAACACCAACTGGCAGTCGTACTCGGGCGAGTCGACGATGGGCCATCTCGTGCAGATGGCCGGCCTGGCGGTGCAGAACTTCCTCTCGGCGGGCGTCGGCATCGCGGTCGTCGCGGCCCTGATCAGGGGCTTCACCAGGGACGAGACCGACCGGGTCGGTAACTTCTGGGTGGACCTGACCCGGATCGTGGTGCGGCTGCTGCTGCCGGTCTCCTTCGTGCTGGCGATCGTTTTCGTCGCCTCCGGCATGGTCGAGAACCTGCATGCCGCGCAGACCGTCCACACACTCTCCGGTGCGGCGCAGTCGATCCCGGGCGGACCGGTGGCCTCGCAGGAGATCATCAAGGAGCTGGGCACCAACGGTGGTGGTTTCTACAACGCCAACTCGGCGCACCCCTTCGAGAATCCGAACCCGTTCACGAACTGGCTGGAGATCTACCTCCTGCTGGTGATCTCCTTCGCCCTGCCGCGCACCTTCGGGCGGATGATCGGCGACAACCGGCAGGGCTACGCGATCGTCGCGGTGATGGGCCTGTTCTGGGTGGCCTCGGCGAGCCTGATGACCCTTTTCGAGTGGCAGCACCACGGCACCGCGCTGCAGGCCGCGCACGGCGCGATGGAGGGCAAGGAGGTCCGCTTCGGCATCGCCGCCTCCGCGCTCTTCGCCAGTTCCACGACGCTGACCTCGACCGGCGCGGTCAACGCGGCGCACGACTCGCTCTCGCCGCTCGGCGGCGGAATCGCGATCTTCGACATGATGCTAGGTGAGATCGCGCCCGGCGGCACCGGCTCCGGTCTCTACGGGATCCTGGTGCTGGCGATCGTGACGGTCTTCGTCGCGGGTCTGATGGTCGGTCGCACGCCGGAGTACCTGGGCAAGAAGCTGGGTGCGCGGGAGATGAAGTTCGCCTCCCTCTACATCCTCACCACGCCCGCGATCGTGCTGGTCGGCACGGGCGTGGCGATGTCCTTCAAAGCCGAGCGTGCCGACATGCTCAACAGCGGCGCTCACGGCTTCTCCGAAGTCCTCTACGCCTTCACCTCGGCGGCCAACAACAACGGCTCCGCCTTCGCCGGACTTACCGTCACCAGCACCTGGTGGAACACCGCACTCGGGCTGGTGATGCTCTTCGGCCGCTTCCTGCCGATGGTGTTCGTGCTGGCGCTCGCGGGGTCCTTGGCCCGGCAGCGGCCGGTCCCACGGACGACCGGGACCCTGCCCACGCACAATGCGCTCTTCGTCGGGATGCTGGCAGGAGTGGTGCTGATCGTGGTCGGGCTCACCTACTTCCCGGCCCTGGCGCTCGGGCCGCTCGCGGAAGGTCTCCACCGATGACCGTCACCGAACCCGCCGCCGAGCCGGGACCGGGCGCACCCCACGCGGGCCACGGCGAGGGCCACCACGAGGCACACCGCGTCTCGGGCGGCCTGCTCGACCCCAAGCAGCTCCTCGCCTCACTGCCGGATGCGGTCCGCAAGGTCGACCCGCGGGTGATGTTCAAGAACCCGGTCATGTTCGTGGTCGAGGTCGGCTCGCTGCTCACCACCTACTCGGCGATCCGTCACCCGAGCGTCTTCGCCTGGGTGATCACGGCCTGGCTCTGGCTGACGGTCGTCTTTGCGAACCTGGCGGAAGCGGTCGCCGAGGGGCGTGGCAAGGCCCAGGCCGAAACGCTGCGCAAGACCCGCACCGACACCATCGCCCGCCGTGTCCTCGGCGCCTGGACACCGGGCGCCACGGCGGTCGCCGAGGAGGAGGTCGCCGCGACGGAACTGCGCCTGGGCGACCACGTGGTGGTCGAGGCGGGTCAGGTCATCCCTGGCGACGGTGACGTGGTCGAGGGTGTCGCGTCGGTGGACGAGTCGGCGATCACGGGTGAGTCCGCGCCGGTGATCCGCGAGTCGGGTGGAGACCGCAGCGCGGTCACGGGTGGCACGAAGGTGCTGTCGGACCGGATCGTCGTGAAGATCACGTCGGAGCCCGGCAAGACGTTCATCGACCGCATGATCGCCCTCGTTGAGGGCGCGGCCCGGCAGAAGACGCCGAACGAGATCGCCCTCAACATCCTGCTCGCGTCGCTCACCATCGTCTTCCTGCTCGCGGTCGTCACGCTCCAGCCCATGGCCACCTATGCCGGGGCCGAGCAGACGATCGTCGTCCTCGTGGCACTGCTGGTGGCGTTGATCCCGACGACGATCGGCGCGCTGCTGTCCGCGATCGGCATCGCGGGCATGGACCGGCTGGTCCAGCGCAACGTGCTGGCCATGTCCGGCCGCGCCGTCGAGGCGGCCGGCGACGTGTCCACCCTGCTGCTCGACAAGACCGGCACAATCACTTTCGGCAACCGTCAGGCGGCGGAGTTCCTGCCGGTCGGGGACGTCGACGTGAACCGCCTCGCCGACGCCGCGCAGCTCTCCTCGCTCGCCGACGAAACACCGGAAGGCCGCTCCATCGTCGTGCTGGCGAAGGAGAAGTACGGCCTGCGCGCCCGCCACCAGGGCGAGCTCGGCCATGCCACCTGGATCGAGTTCACCGCCCAGACCCGGATGTCCGGCGTCGACCTCGCCGAGCCCTCCGGGGTGCACGCCACTCGCAAGGGCGCGGCAGGCTCCGTGGCGGAGTGGGTGCGTGAGCACGGCGGCCGCGCGGACCAGGCGCTGGACGTGGCCGTCCAGCGGATCTCCAACCTGGGCGGCACCCCGCTCGTCGTCGCGGAGAAGGTCGCCGCCGACCCGGCCAGGGTCCTCGGGGTCATCTACCTCAAGGACGTGGTCAAGCACGGCATCAAGGAGCGCTTCGACGACCTGCGGGCGATGGGCATCAAGACCGTCATGATCACGGGTGACAACCCGCTGACGGCCGCCGCGATCGCCGAGGAGGCGGGGGTGGACGACTTCCTCGCGGAGGCGACGCCCGAGGACAAGATGGCGCTCATCCGGCAGGAGCAGGCCGGCGGCAAGCTCGTCGCGATGACCGGTGACGGCACCAACGACGCGCCCGCGCTCGCGCAGGCCGACGTCGGCGTGGCGATGAACACGGGTACCTCGGCCGCCAAGGAGGCCGGGAACATGGTGGACCTGGACTCCAACCCGACCAAGCTGATCGAGATCGTCGAGATCGGCAAGCAGCTCCTCATCACGCGCGGCGCGCTCACGACCTTCTCGATCGCCAACGACGTGGCGAAGTACTTCGCGATCATCCCGGCCATGTTCGCCAGCGTCTATCCGGGGCTCGGCAGGCTCAACATCATGCACCTGCACAGCCCGACGTCGGCGATCACGTCAGCGATCATCTTCAACGCGCTGATCATCATCGGCCTGATCCCGCTCGCCTTGCGCGGCGTCCGTTACAAGCCCTCCTCGGCGTCCTCGCTGCTCCGCCGCAACCTCGGCGTCTACGGAGTGGGCGGGCTGATCCTGCCCTTCGTCGGCATCAAGCTGATCGACCTCGTCGTCCAGTTCATCCCCGGCCTGCACTAGAGAGCGGTGAGCACCCCATGGCCAAGCCCCTGCCGGCGCTGGTCCGGCTCCATCTGACGGGCCTGCGCCTGCTGTTGGTCTTCACCGTCATCTGCGGCATCGCCTACCCGCTCGCGATCACCGGCATCGCCCAGCTGATCTTCCCCGGGCAGGCCAACGGCTCCCGGGTGAAGCTGGACGGACGGACGGTCGGGTCCAGCCTGCTCGGGCAGACCTTCGATCTGCGCCGTATCGATCCCAAGGCCCCGTCGCTGCCGGACCCGCGCTGGTTCCAGCCTCGCCCCTCCGCGGCCGGTGCCGGGTACGACACCACCGCCTCGGGCGGCTCCAACCTCGGGCCCAATGATGCGGGTCTGACCAAGACCGTCCAGGCCCGGCGGCTCGCGCTGGCCATCGTCGACGGTGTCGCGCCCGCGTCCGTGCCGCCGGACGCGCTCACCGCCAGCGGCTCGGGCCTCGACCCGGACATTTCCCCCGCCTACGCTGAGGAGCAGGTCAACCGTGTCGCGAGGGCCCGCCACCTGGACCCCGCCGTGGTCCGCCGCCTGGTGCGCGACCACACCCAGGGCCGCGTGCTGGGCTTCCTCGGTCAGCAGCGGGTCGACGTGGTGACCCTCAACCTGGCGCTCGCGCGACTCGGCTGACGCCGCGTCGCATCCGCCAGCCCGCCCGAGGAAGGGGAGCACGCCGTGCCTGCCACCGAGCCCCGCGTGCACGTCCGGACCGTCCCTGGCCGGCTCAAGGTCTACCTGGGCGCGGCGCCGGGCGTCGGCAAGACCTTCCGCATGCTCGACGAGGGTCTGCGCCGCCGCGACCGCGGCACCGACGTCGTCGTCGGCTTCGTCGAGTCGCACGGTCGCAAGCTGACCGAGGAGCGGCTGGACGGGCTCGAGATCATCCCCCGGCTGACCCGCGAGTACCGGGGCGCCCGGTTCACCGAGATGGACACTGACGCCGTCCTGGCCCGCCGACCCGAAGTCGTCCTGGTCGACGAGCTCGCCCACACCAACATCCCCGGCGGCAGGTACAACAAGCGCTGGCAGGACGTCGAGGACCTGCTCAACGCCGGGATCGACGTGCTGACGACGGTCAACGTGCAGCATCTGGAGTCGCTGAACGACGTCGTCCAGAAGATCACCGGGGTGCCGCAGCGTGAGACCGTCCCGGACGAGGTGGTCCGCCGCGCCGACCAGATCGAGCTCGTCGACATGCCGCCCGAGGGCCTGCGCCGCCGCATGGTGCACGGCAACGTCTACGGCCCGGAGAAGGTCGACGCGGCGCTGTCGAACTACTTCCGTGTCGGCAACCTCACCGCGCTGCGGGAACTCGCGCTGCTCTGGGTCGCCGGCCGGGTCGACGAGGGACTGCAGCGTTACCGTGCCGAGCACGGCATCGGCGGCGTCTGGGAGACGCGGGAGCGCGTCGTCGTCGCGTTGACCGGCGGGCCGGAGGGCGAGACGCTGATCCGCCGAGCCGCCCGCATCGCAGCCCGCTCGGCCGGCGGCGACCTGCTCGCCGTCCACGTCGCCCGCAGCGACGGCCTCGCCGACGCGTCACCGGCGGCCCTCGCCGTAGAGCGGCAACTGGTCGAGAGCATCGGCGGCAGCTACCACTCCGTCGTCGGCGACAACATCCCGCAGGCGCTGCTCGACTTCGCGCGCGCCGAGAACGCCACCCAGCTCGTGCTCGGCACCAGCCGGCGCAGCCTGGTGAGCCGCTCGCTGACCGGGCCCGGCATCGGCGAGACCACGGTCGAACTCTCCGGCGACATCGACGTCCACATGGTGACCCACGAAGCCTCCGGCCGGGGCCGCCACCAACACCCCCCGCGCGCCGGGCAGCCCCCTTGGCGCCGTCTCGGTGCGCCCGTCGCGGCCGTCGCGGTCCCGGTGCTGCTCACGCTGGTGCTCACCACCGGACGCAGCGCGCTCAATCTGACCAGCGAGTCGTTGCTGCTCCTGCTCGGGGTCGTCGGCGTCGCCACGCTCGGCGGGGTCGTCAACGCGCTGCTCGCCTCGGTGGCGGCTTCACTGCTGCTGAACTACTACTTCATTCCTCCCATCCACCGCTTCACCATCGACACCGCCAACAACGTCCTCGCTCTGGTCGCCTTCGTCGTGGTGGCGCTCGTCGTGGCGACCATCGTCGACCAGGCCCGCCATCTCGCCCACCGCGCCGCCAGGGCCACTGCCGAGGCGGAGACCCTGTCCCTGCTGACCCACGACGTCCTCGGCGGCGAGGAGACCATCCCGGCCCTGCTGACCCGGCTGCGTGAGACCTTCGGCATGGACAGCGTCACCCTGATCACCCGCGGCGCGACCGGCGGGCGGACCATCCTCGCCACCGACAGCGTCGCTGGCCCCGCCGACCTCGACGCCGCCCCGCGCCGCGGCGCCGTGGACGAGGAGGTGGCCGTCACCGACGACGCGGCCCTGATCCTCCGCGGCCGCCCGCTTCCCGCCGCCGACCGTCGCGTGCTGACCGCCTTCGCCGCCCACGTCCGCGCCGCGCTCGACCGCGCCCGTCTCGCCCACGCCGCCGCCGAGGCAGGCCCCACCGAGGCGGCCAACCGCACCCGCGCCGCGCTGCTGGCGGCGGTCAGCCACGACCTGCGCGATCCGCTGGCGGTGGCGAGCGCCTCGATCGGTTCCCTGCGCAGCGAACTGACGGCCGATGTTCCGGCCCGGGACCGGAACGAACTGCTGGCCGTCGCCGAGGAGGCGCTGGACCGGCTCGCCGAACTCGCCGACGACCTGCACGATCTGAGCCGTGTTCACACGGGCGCGCTGGTGCCGCGACCGCAGGCCACGGACCTGCCCCTGGTGCTCGCCGCGGTGCGCGCGGAACTGGGCGAGCTGGGTTCCGAGCTGACGACCCGCGGGCTGGACGCGGTGCCCCCGCTCGCCGCCGATCCCGCACTGCTGGAACGCGTCCTCACCAACCTGGTGGCCGACGCGCTCCAGCACTCCGCTGGGGGCGCGAAGATCGTGGTGGCGGCGAGTGCGTTGGCGGACCGCGTCGAGGTGCGGGTCGTCGACCACGGCCCCAGCCTGCGCGCGGCCGACCGCGGCCACCTCTTCGAGCCCTTCGTCCCGCCCTCCGACACGGGCGCTCCCGACCCCGACGCCCGTACCGGCCCCACCCTCCACCTGGCCCTGGCCCGCGGCTTCGCCGAGGCGATGGGCGCGACCCTCGAACCGGAGGACACCCCCGGCGGCGGCCTCACCATGGTGCTCGGCCTGCCCGCCTGGCGCGAGGGCTGAGCGTGGTCCGTGCCCGGCAGGCTTCCGTCCCGTCAGGCACGCCTCAGGTATGCCGCTCAGGGCTGGAAGCGGTAGCCCATGCCGGGTTCGGTGATCAGGTAGCGGGGGTGGGCGGGGTCGGGTTCCAACTTGCGGCGCAGGCCGGTGAAGTAGACGCGCAGGTAGTTGGTGTGCTGCTCATGGCCGGGGCCCCAGACGCTGTTCAGCAGGTGGCCGCCAGTGACCAGGCGGCCGGGGTGCTGGAGCATCACCGAGAGAATCTTCCACTCGGTCGGCGTCAGCCGCACCGCCGAGCCGGTCGCGGCGGTGGAGTCGTCGGTCCGCTGGATGGTGTGCGCGGTCAGGTCGACGGTCCACTCGCCGACCACGACGCTGGCGACGGCGGCTCCCTCGGCAGTGGGGCGGCGCAGGGCGGCGCGCAGCCGGGCGAGCAGTTCGTTCATCGCGAACGGCTTGGTGACGTAGTCGTCCGCGCCCGCGTCGAGGGCGGCGACCTTCTCCGACGCGTCGGAGCGGCCCGACAGCACGATGACGGGCACGCTGCTCCACGCGCGCAGCGTCCTTATGACCTCGATGCCGTCCACATCGGGCAGGCCGAGGTCGAGGATGATCGCGTCGGGCGTGCTGCGGGCGGCCTCGCGGATGGCTTGGGCACCGTCGGCGGCCGTGGTGACGTCGTAACGGCGGGCCTGGAGGTTGATCTTCAGGGCCCGCAGCATCTGGGGCTCGTCGTCGACGACCAGGATCATGGTCACGTCTCTGATTCTCCGGGAGCGGACGGGGAAGTGCGGGCAGGCGCGTCGAGGGCCAGAGCGGCGTCCTCGGCGGGAGGTAGCTCGCCCGACGGATCGGCGGGCAGTGAATCGGCGGGCAGGGAGAGGACCATGGTGAGGCCGCCGCCCGGGGTGTCCTCCGGGGTCAGGCTGCCGCCCATGGCCTCGGCGAGGCCCCGGGAGAGGGCGAGGCCGAGGCCGACGCCGGTGGTGTTGTCGGTGTCGCCGAGGCGCTGGAACGGCTGGAAGACACGGTCGCGGTCCGCCGCCGGGATGCCAGGGCCCCGGTCGACGACGCGGACCTCGACCCGGCCGGCCAGGGAACTCGCGGACACCAGGACCGGCGAGTCACCGCGATGACGCAGGGCGTTGGCGACCACATTCGCCAGTACCCGCTCCAGCAGCGGCCCGTCGGCCAGGACGTCGGGGATCTCGTCCAGTCCCTGGGCGGTGATGGGCGCGCCCGGATCGGTGAGCGAGCCGACCGCGCCCGCCAGGACGTCCTCCACGGCGGTGGGCTGCAGGTCCAGGGTGAGAGCCCCGGCCTGAAGGCGGCTCATGTCGAGGAGGTTCTCCACCAGCCGGGAGAGCTTGCCGAGTGATTCCTCGGCCGTGGCCAGCAGATCGGCCTGGTCCGTGGCGCTGAACTCGACGTCGTCGCTGCGCAGCGAGGACACCGACGCGAGCGCGACGGCGAGCGGCGTACGGAGGTCGTGACTGACGGCGGCGAGCAGCGCGGTGCGCAGCCGGTCGGCCGCCTTGACGGGTTCGACCTCCGCCGCGACCTCGGCCAGCCGGGCGCGTTCCAGGGCGACTTCGACGTGCGCGGCGAAGGCGGCCAGCACGCGGCGGTCCGAGGCGGGCAGCGGGCGACCGTGCAGGACCAGCGCGGCGTTGTCGCCCACCGGGACGATCTCCTCGCCCCCTTGGGCGACCGGGATGCCGGCGACCAGGTCGACGCGCTCCATGGTGAACGTCTCGCGCAGCCGGGCCAGCAGCGCGGGCACGGCCTGGTCGCCGCGGAGCACACTGCCCGCGAGGGCGGACAGCGTCTCGGCCTCGGCCGTGGCGCGGGCCGCGCGTTGGGAGAGCTTCTTCGCGGTGTCGACGATCCCGGCCACCACGATCGCGACGATCGCGAACACCGCCAGCGCCAGCACGTTGTTGGGCGCGGCGATGGTGAACAGATGGATGGGCGGGATGAAGTAGTAGTTCAGCAGCAGCGAGGCGACAAGGGAGGCGACCAGCGCGGACGTGATGCCGCCCAGCAGGGAGATGCCGACCACCAGGGCCAGGTAGAGCAGCGCGTCGCTGGTGAGGTTGATGGCGTCGCGGGTCTGGGTCAGGACGAGGGTCAGCAGCGGGGGCAGCACGAGACCGAGGAGCAGGCCGGTGATGCGGCGTCCGGGCCGGCGCAGGCGACCGGAAGCCGGGAGACCGCGTCCGCGACCGGCCTGTTCGTGGGTGACCATGTGGACGTCGATGTCGCCGGAGAGTTCGACCGTCGTCTCGCCGATGCCGCGCCCGGCCGTGAGTGCGCGGCGCAGCGTGCCGCGTCGGCTGGTGCCGAGGACGAGCTGGGTGGTGTTCTCCGCGCGGGCGAAGTCGAGGAGTGCGCGCGGGATGTTGTCGCCGACGACGGAGTGGTAGCTGCCGCCGAGCGATTCGACGAGGTGGCGTTGGGCGGCGAGTGCGGCGGGGTTGGCGTCGGCGAGGCCGTCGCTGCGGGCGACGTGGACGGCGAGGAGGGCGCCGCTGCCGGCCCGGTCGGCGATGCGGGCGGCGCGGCGGATCAGCGTCTCGCCTTCGGGACCGCCGGTCAACGCGACGACGACGCGCTCGCGGGTCTCCCAGACCTTCGAGATGTCGTGCTCGGCGCGGTAGCGCTGGAGTCCTTCGTCGACGCGGCCGGCGAGCCAGAGCAGGGCGAGTTCGCGTAGGGCGGTGAGGTTGCCGACGCGGAAGTAGTTGGACAGTGCCGCGTCGACCTTCTCGGCGGCGTAGACGTTGCCGTGGGCCATGCGGCGGCGCAGGCCCTCGGGGGCCATGTCGACGAGTTCGATCTGGTCGGCGCGGCGGACCACCTCGTCGGGGACGGTCTCGCGCTGCGGCACGCCGGTGATCTTCTGGACGACGTCGTTCAGTGATTCGAGGTGCTGGACGTTGACGGTGGTGAGCACGTCGATGCCGGCGGCCAGGAGGTCGTCGATGTCCTGCCAGCGCTTGGCATGGCGGCCGCCGGGGATGTTGGTGTGGGGGAGTTCGTCGACGACCGCGACCTCCGGCCGACGGGCGAGGACCGCCTCGACGTCGAGCTCGGTGAATTTCGCGCCGCGGTACTCACGGGTCAGCCGTGGCACGACCTCCAACCCGGCGAGGACCTGCTCGGTGTGGGGCCGGCCGTGGCACTCGACGTAGGCGACGACGACGTCCGTGCCGCGCTGCGCCCGGCGGTGGGCCTCGTCCAGCATCTTGAAAGTCTTGCCCACGCCCGGCGCCGAGCCGAGGAAGACCTTGAGCGTGCCCCGGCCGTAGCCGCGCGTGTGCGGTGGGGGCTGGGGGGCTTGCGCTGCCACGACCTGTTCTCGCTTTCCCGGCCCGGTCGGACCGATGTGTGCCACTGCCGTGGTCCGGCCGCACCCGGAGGCGCGGCCGGACCGGGTTCCTTTCCCGTGCTGTCCTGACCTCGGCTCAGCCGGCCTTGGTCAGGGCGATGTTGAGTTCCAGGACGTTGACCCGGGGCTCGCCCAGGAAGCCGAGGGTGCGGTCCTGGGTGTACTTCTTGACGAGTGCTTCGACGGCGGCCGGTGAGATCCCGCGGGCCTTGGCGACGCGGTTGACCTGGATCTCGGCGTAGGCCGGGCTGATGTCCGGGTCGAGGCCGGAGCCGGAGGAGGTGATCGCGTCGGCCGGGACCTGGCTCTGGGACACGCCGTTGAACTTGGCGAGGTCGGACTTGAGCTGGGTGTAGGTCGTCACGAGTCCGGCGTCGTTGGTGCCCTTGTTGGTGCCGCCGGAAGCGGTCGGATCGTAACCGTTCGTGCCGGCCGCGGAGGGACGGGACTGGAACAGCTTCGGGTCCGGGCTGGAAGTCTTGCCGTCGGCGCTGACGATCGTGAAGTTCTGGCCGATGAGCGAGGAGCCGACGACGTGACCCTTCGTGTCCTTCACCAGCGAGCCATTGGCCTGACTACTGAACGCGGCCTGCGAGATGCCGGTGATCAGCAGCGGGTAGGCGAGGCCGCAGAGCACGGTGAACAGGAGCAGGATCCGCAGACCGGTGAGGTGGTTCCGCACCGAAGTGGGGAGGGGCTTAGCCATGGTGTGTCACTTCTCTTCTGCTCAGTGCAGGCCGGGGATGAACTGGACGATCAGGTCGATGGCCTTGATGCCGATGAACGGCAGGATCAGGCCGCCGACGCCGTAGATCCCCAGGTTGCGGCGGAGCAGCGACTGGGCGGACGCCGGGCGGTAGCGCACGCCGCGCAGGGCGAGCGGGATCAGGCCGATGATGATCAGCGCGTTGAAGATGATCGCCGAGGTGATCGCGGACCGGGGGCTGTGCAGGCCCATGATGTTCAGGTGCCCGAGGCCCGGGTAGACCACGGCGAACATCGCGGGGATGATCGCGAAGTATTTCGCGACATCGTTGGCGATCGAGAATGTCGTGAGCGCGCCGCGCGTGATGAGCAGCTGCTTGCCGATCTCGACGATCTCGATCAGCTTGGTCGGGTTGGAGTCCAGGTCCACCATGTTCCCGGCCTCCTTGGCGGCCGAGGTACCGGTGTTCATCGCCACGCCGACGTCGGCCTGCGCGAGCGCGGGCGCGTCGTTCGTGCCGTCACCGGTCATGGCGACCAGACGGCCGCCCTCCTGCTCCTTCTTGATCAGGGCCATCTTGTCCTCGGGAGTCGCCTCCGCGAGGAAGTCGTCCACGCCCGCCTCCTCGGCGATGGCCGCCGCGGTGAGGGGGTTGTCGCCGGTGATCATGACGGTCTTGATGCCCATCGCCCGCATCTCAGCGAAGCGCTCCTTGATGCCCGGCTTGACCACGTCCTTGAGGTAGATCACCCCGAGCACGCGGGCCGGCGCATCGCCCTTCTTCTCCGCGACCACGAGCGGCGTGCCACCGAGGTTGGAGATCCGCTCGACCGCGACATCCAGCTCGTTGGACGTCTCGCCACCGTTCTCCGCGACCCAGTTCGCCACGGCCGCAGCCGCGCCCTTACGGATCGCGTGCAGACCGGCGGACTCGTCCAGATCGACGCCCGACATGCGGGTCTGGGCGGTGAACTCGATCCAGGTGGCGTGCGCCAACTCGCCCTGCGCGCGCTCGCGCAGGCCGTACTTCTCCTTCGCCAGCACGACGATGGAACGGCCCTCGGGCGTCTCGTCCGCGAGGGAGGAGAGCTGCGCGGCGTTCGCGAGCTGGTCCTGGTCGGCACCACCCACGGTCACGAACTCGGCGGCCTGGCGGTTGCCGAAGGTGATGGTGCCGGTCTTGTCGAGCAGCAGCGTGGACACGTCGCCGGCCGCCTCGACGGCGCGGCCGGACATGGCCAGCACGTTGCGCTGGACCAGGCGGTCCATGCCCGCGATGCCGATCGCGGACAGCAGCGCGCCGATCGTGGTCGGGATCAGCGCCACCAGCAGCGAGACCAGCACGATGATCGTCTGCTCGGCGCCCGCGTACTTCGCCATCGGCTGGAGCGTGACGACCGCCAGCAGGAAGACGATGGTCAGCGACGCCAGCAGGATGTTGAGGGCGATCTCGTTCGGCGTCTTCTGCCGGGCAGCGCCCTCAACGAGGGCGATCATGCGGTCGATGAAGGTCTTGCCGGGCTCCGACGTGATCTTGACGACGATCCGGTCCGACAGCACCTTCGTGCCACCCGTGACCGCGCTGCGGTCGCCACCGGACTCGCGGATCACCGGCGCGGACTCACCCGTGATCGCCGACTCGTCCACCGACGCGACACCCTCGACCACGTCACCGTCGCCAGGGATGACCTGACCCGCCTCGACCACCACGTGGTCGCCCAGGCGCAGTTCCGTCGCGGCGACCTCCTCCTCCGTCACCTCGGACACCGGGGTGCCAGGGGTCCAGGAGCCGACGACGCGGCGGGCCGCAGTGTCGGTCTTGGTCTTGCGCAGGGTGTCCGCCTGCGCCTTGCCGCGGCCCTCGGCCACGGCCTCGGCCAGGTTGGCGAAGATCGTGGTGAGCCAGAGCCAGACGGTGATCACCCAGGCGAACACCGACGGCTTCTCGATGGCCGAGATCGTGGTCAGCAGCGAGCCGACCTCGACCACGAACATGACGGGGTTCTTGAACATGACGCGCGGGTCGAGCTTCTTGCACGCGTCAGGCAGGGACTTCAGCAGCTGCTTGGGGTCCAGCAGACCGCCGCCGATCCGCCGCTCGCTCCACTCCGCGAGCTGGGTCTCCGGCGCGGGGGCCGGGTCGTTGAGGACAGGGGTGGACATCAGTGGAGACCTTCCGCGAGCGGCCCGAGCGCCAGGGCCGGGAAGTAGGTGAGCCCGACGACGATGAGGATCACGCCCGAGAGCATGCCGACGAAGAGAGGGCTGTGGGTCTTGAGGGTTCCGGTCGACTCCGGAATGGACTGCTGCTTGGCCAGCGAGCCGGCCAGCGCCAGCACGAACACCATCGGCAGGAACCGGCCGAACAGCATCGCCAGGCCGAGCGCCAGCTCCCAGTGGGTGCTGGTGACGCCGATGCCGGCGAAGGCGGAGCCGTTGTTGTTGGCAGCGGAGGTGAAGGCGTAGAGGACTTCGGAGAAGCCGTGCGGCCCGGTGTTCGCCATGCCGCCGCCGTGACCCGCGCTGAGCGACATCGCCAGACCGGTGCCACAGAGCACGATCGCGGGCGTGGTCAGGATGTAGAGGGAGGCGAACTTCATCTCCCGCGCGCCCAGTTTCTTGCCCAGGTACTCCGGTGTGCGGCCGACCATCAGACCGGCGACGAAGACCGTGACGATCGCGAGCACCAGGATGCCGTAGAGACCCGAACCGGTGCCGCCGGGCGCGATCTCACCGAACATCATGTTCAGGATCGTCACGCCGCCTCCGAGGGGCGTGAACGAGTCGTGCATCGCGTTGACGGCGCCCGTGGACGTCAGCGTCGTCGAGGCAGCGAACAGGGAGCTGCCCGGGATGCCGAAGCGGACTTCCTTGCCCTCCATCGCCGCACCGGCGATGTGAGCGGCGATACCGGAGTGCTGGTTCTCGAAGAACGTGATCAGCGCCGCCGAGGCCATCCAGTACAGGCCCATGACCGAGACGATCGCGTAGCCCTGCTTCTGCGAACGGACCATCGTGCCGAAAGTGCGGCACAGCGAGAACGAGATCACCAGCAGGAGGTAGATCTCCAGCCAGTTCGTGAACGGGTTCGGGTTCTCGAACGGGTGCGCCGAGTTGGCGTTGTAGAAGCCACCACCGTTGGTACCCAGCTCCTTGATGACCTCCTGCGAGGCCACCGGACCACCGGGGATCGACTGCGCCCCGCCGGTGAGCGTGTGCACGACCTGGGTGCCGTGGAAGTTCTGAATCACGCCACCGGCCACCAGGACCAGTGCGAAGACGATCGAGATCGGCAGCAGCACGCGCAGCACGAGGCGGGTCAGGTCGACCCAGAAGTTGCCCAGCTGGTCCGTCTTGTTGCGGATGAACCCGCGGATCAGTGCGGTCACGACGACGATGCCCACGGCGGCGGACAGGAAGTTCTGCACCGCAAGACCGGCCATCTGCACCAGGTGGCCCATCGCCGACTCACCCGAGTACGACTGCCAGTTGGTGTTGGTCACGAAGGACGCGGCCGTGTTCCAGGCGGTTGCCGGAGTCACGGCCGGGAAGCCCAGTGAGAGCCACAGGTCGTTCTGCAGCCGCTGGAACGCGTAGAGGAAAAGCACCGAGACGAACGAGAACGCCAGCACCGAGCGGAGGTACGCCGCCCAGGTCTGCTCCGCGTCGCCGTTGACGCCTATCAGCTTGTATATGCCGCGCTCGACCTTGAGGTGTTTTCTGGAGGTGAGCAGGTAGGCCATGTAGTCGCCGAGCGGCCGGTAGGAGAGGGCCAGAGCCAGCACGAGGGCGAGGGCTTGCAGGAAGCCCGCGAGGGTTGGGTTCACTAGAACTTCTCCGGGCGGATCAGAGCGGCGACCAGGTAGGCGATCAGGGCGACCGAGACGATCAGCCCGACGATGTTGTCCGCACTCACTAGGCCACCCCCGCACACGCGGAAGTGGTGGGGACGGCGGCGGAGCGCTGGAAGGCGGTCACAGCTTCTCCACCCCCTTGACGATCAGGGCGAGGACGACGAAGACGACGACCGTGACCCCGACGAACAGCACGTCGGACATGTGGGATGCACCCCGGGAGTGGTAGGGAGGTCTGATCCGCCGAAGACGGCTCCCGGCGGGCGCCGCCGTAGCGGCACCGCTAAGGAAACCGCGCAAAAGTCGTCTTAACGGCGTGCTTAACGCCCTCCTGGCGTCCGCTTATGGAACCTTGACGCGCTCTTATCGCCCACGGGTCGGCGAATCGCTCCTGCTGCCGGAGTTCGTGACCCGGGTCACGTTCAGCGCGGGACGTCGATGCGGAAGCGCAGGCGGCAGATCACCGCATCGGTGTAGCGGCGGATCGCCCGGTCGAGCACGGCGCCGCGCTGGTTCTGCAGCAGGCGTAGCCAGATGCGCGGCAGTTGCATCTCGGGGATGAGAACGACGAGGCGGTCGTGCGCGTCCTCGGCTTCGACCGCGTGCAGGTGGTCGACGATCGGGCGGGTCAGCGAGCGGGTCTTGCTGGTCAGGATCGTCAGCGGGACATTGGGGTGCCAGGCGCTCCACGCCTCCTGGATGTGCTCGGGGCTCGGCGTGTCGGCGTCCTCGGGGTGGACGACGGTGACGGCGCGGACCTCGTCGCCCAACGACAGTGCCGCGCTGATGGCCTCGCGGGTGAGCAGGTTGACCGCGCCGACCGGGACGATGACGAGGGAACGCCGCTCCTGCGGCGGCGACGGGGTCTCGCCCAGATGCAGGCCGGCGCCGATCTTCGCGTAGGTGCGGTGGATGGTCTCGAACAGGGCGACCAGGACCAGGACGGCGAGGAAGACCATCCAGGCGCCCTCGGTGAACTTGGCGATCAGTTCGATCGCGAGGGCGACCGTGGTGAACAGTGCGCCGATCGCGTTGACCGCGGCGCGCCCGCGCCAGCCCGGCCCCTGCTCGAGACGCCAGTGCCGCACCATGCCGATCTGGGAGATGGTGAAGCCGATGAACACGCCGATGGCGAAGAACGGGACCAGCGCCTGCGTGTCCCCGCGCGCGCCGACCAGCAGCACCAGTGCGGCCCCGGCCAGGACCATGACGCCGTGCCGGTAGACCTGCCTGTCCGCGCGCAGCGCGAACACGTGCGGGACGTTGTTGTCGCGGGCCAGCAGCGAGGTGAGCACGGGCATGCCGCCGAAGGAGGTGTTCGCGGCGAGCGCGAGCAGCAGCATCGTGGCGAACTGCACGATGTAGAAGCCGACGTTGTGCCCGATGGCGGCGTCGGTGAGCTGCGCGAGCACCGTCTTGGAGCCGTCCGGGGCGACGTGGAACTTGTCGATCAGCAGCGACAGACCCAGCAGCATGACGCCGAGCAGCGCACCGAGCGCGAGCTCGGTGCGCTGGGCTCGCTGGACCCGCGGGCTGCGGAAGGTGGGCACCGCGTTCGCGATGGCCTCGACCCCGGTCAGCGCGGAGCAGCCGGACGCGAAGGCTTTCAGCAGCAGGAGGAGGCCGACGCTGCCGGCCGCGGTCGCGGCCGGGTGGGTCGGCTCGGTGGCCGGGTGGGCGCGGAGCAGCCCCGCCACCACGATCACGACGATCGCGACCACGAAGACGACGGTCGGCACGATCATCACCTTCGCGGACTCGGCGACGCCGTAGAGGTTGACCGCCGTGATCAGCGCCAGCACGACCACGCAGAACACCACGCGGTCTCCGTACAGGCTGGGGAACGCGGAGGTGAGCGCGGCGACCCCGGCAGAGACCGAGACGGCGACGTTCAGCACGTAGTCGATGATCAGCGAGGCGGCGGCGACCAGGGCTGACGCGCCGTCCCAGATGCCGCCCCGCCACCGCGTAGGCACCGCCTCCGTTCGGGAAGGCGGCGATGACCTGGCGGTAGGAGAAGGTCAGCGCAGCCAGCAGCACCACGATCGCGACGGTGACCGGGAGGGTGAATCCGAGCCCGTGACTGCCTGCTGCGGCGAGCACCACCACGATCGCCTCGGGGCCGTAGGCCACCGACGCCAGCGCGTCGAGTGACAGCGCGGCCAGCCCCTGAGGCACCGTCAGCCGGTCGCGCTCCGGCTCCGCAGCCGCTGCGGTGACTGCTCGCTCACTGCCAGCCGCATCCGCGTTCCCGGACATCGCGAACCACCTCACGTCCCGTCATCCCGCCGCCGGTCAGGCTGACCATAGCGGGAAGCGGGGCCGGGCCTGGGCAGCGCTCCTGGCACATGGGCCGGATTTGCGCCTGACGGGGGCCGGTCCGCGTCAGATTGTCGAACCTGACGCCATCGGCTCCTCGATCACGAGTTGTGCTGTGAGCGGGACTCGCCCGGCGCCGGCTCCGGCGCAGTCAGGGGCGGGCGAAGGATCTCCTGCGGCGGGGCGGGAACGCTGTGTCGCAGACGGCGGGGCAGTTCTGAGAGCAGCGCAGGCGGCGGCACGGTCAGGACCCGACATCCGGCGTTCGCGACGCAGTAGCGCGTGGTCGCGCCGTGGAAGAGGCGGGTGACGGTGCCTCGCGCACCCGCGCCGACTACCAGCAGGTCCTCGGGCCGGTCGGCGGAGTCCACCAGGGCCGCGCCCGGATCGCTGCGGACGAGGTCGAGTTGGACCGGCACATCGTGGGGGACGGCGCCGAAGGCCTCGTCGAAGCAGTTGCGCAGCCGCCAGGCCGCCTCGTCCTCCCAGAACCGCAGCAGCGGCGGGCAGGGCGCGCGGCGGTAGGAGAGCTCACCGCCCGGCGGCGCCCAGGCGAGCACCGCCCGCAGGGCCACGCCGGTGCGGCGCGTCTCGGCGACGGCGACCCGCAGTGCCTGCAGGCTGGTCGGGGTTCCACTGACGCCGACGACGATGCGTCCCGGCTCGGTCATGACGCACTACCTACTCTCACCTGGAAGAACGGCGCAGGCGCGACGCCGGTGGCCCGCTGTCCGGGCCACTTCCCGGCGGTCGGTTCGACCGCCGAATTTCATTTCAACCCATTGGTCGCCTCGGCGCTCACCACTTTGACGCCACCTGAACGCTCGGCCCCGTGGTCTTGATGCGCCCTTGCCCGGACGGTTCGGGGAACCCCTCGGACGACCGGCATGCCCGAGCCGCCGCCCAACGTCACCCATCTCCACTACGCTCACTCGCAGGTGAGCCGGGAAGTCTGGTCGGCGCTGCGTGCGGTCCCCGCTTCGGTGGCGGGTGTCTCCGTCACGCGACGAGCGCTGGGGTGGCTGAGATGTTCGCTTCGTGCCGGTTCCGCGTCCACGACTGGCGCCGCGAGCGGCTGCGCACCAACCTGTGGCTGGTCCCCGCGGTCGAGGCCGCGGCCGTGGTGGTGCTCTTCGCCGGGACCCTGGGGTTGGACTCGACCGCCTACCAGGGCGGTCTGAGCTTTCCCTCCTGGGTGCTGAGCGGCAGCGCGGACGGGGCCCGTCAGGTGCTCAGCACCATCGCGGCGGCGATCATTACTGTGGCGGGTCTGGTCTTCTCGATCACGATCGTGGCGCTCACCCTCGCCTCCACCCAGTTCGGCCCCCGGATGCTGCGGAACTTCATCCGCGACCGGGGCACGCAGTTCACCCTCGGCACCTTCGTCGCGACCTTCCTCTACTCGATGCTGGTGCTGGCCGCGATCAGCCCCGGCCCGCACGGTGACTTCGTGCCGCACCTGTCGGTGACCGTGGCGCTCGCCCTCACACTGGCCGATCTCGCCATGCTGATCTTCTTCATTCACCACATCGCCAGGGCCATTCAGTTGCCGCAGGTGATCGCGGGAATCGCCGGAGATCTGGCTCGGGCCATCGAGCAGGAGGGCTGTGCGGACGCCACCGGCGCGGGCGGACGCGAGCGCGGCCTGTCGCCGCGCGAACTGCTGGACCGGATGACGGCGGCGTCGGCGGCGGTGCAGACGCCGGCCGCCGGATACCTTCAGTACCTCCGGCACGACCGGCTGATCGCCATCGCCCGCGAGTCCGGTGCGGTGATCCACCTGCTCCACCGGCCCGGCCACTTCCTCGTCGAGGGCAGCCCGCTCGCGCTGGTCTGGCCGCCGGGAGCCGCTCCCAAGGTCGCCGCCGGGCTCAAGCGCGGCCAGGTCACTGGTCCCTACCGGACCCTCACCCAGGACATCTCCTTCGGCATCGACCAACTCGTCGAGATCGCCATCCGCGCCCTGTCCCCGGCGGTCAACGACACCTTCACCGCGCTCACCTGCATCGACTGGCTCGGCGACTGCCTGTGCCGGATCGGACCGGGCTGGCACCCGGAGCGCGTCCACCGCGACACCGAGGGGTACGTCCGGCTGATCGCCTACCAGGCGTCCTACGAACGCCTGGTGCAGCGTTCCTTCGAGAAGATCCGCCAGGCCGGAGTCGCCATGCCCGCCGTGATGATCCGTCAGCTCGACGCGCTCCACAAGATCCTGGAACGCACCGACGACCCGGACCGCCGTCGGCTGCTGGTCGAGCAGGCGGACCTGGTCGCAGCGTCCTGCCGTGCCTCGGTGGCCGAACCCGCCGACGCCGAGGACGTGCTACGCCGCCACCGGGCCCTGCTGGAGCTGGCCGAGGCGCAGGAGCCCGACCAGGTCGTGACTGGTTTCCCGTCCGGCGGGTTCAACGCCATGGATCTGCCGAGTCGGCTGCCGTCGTGACCGCAACCGGAAGGCTCGCGCCCAGCGCGTCGACGGCCCGGACCGCAGCGCCGGCGCACATCTCGGCGTTCTGTGCGGACGCGAAACCGCCCACCTTCCAGACCACGAGGACGTCCCGCTCCGCGCGCAGCGAGAACGGCTCCGGCGCTGCTGCCAGCGCTTCGGCGACGAGGCGGGCAGACGGGCGGGGATCCATCACGGCGGTGTCGAAGCGCACCTGCCAGGCGCGGTCGAGTGCCGCGTCGCCGCTGGGCTGAACCGGCAGGGCCGTGGGCAGCGTGACGTTCGGCGCGGTGTAGGGGCGCTCGTGGAACACCTCCACCGGGACCGAAGGCTCGCTCAGCCGCAGCTCCAGGACCATCGACCACTGCGGCACGCCGTTGTGGACGGCGCAGTAGGCGAAGCTCGCCGCCGGGTGGCCGCCCAGGCTGCCGCGCGCCGCCTGCTCGATGGACCGCCGGTCCCCGTAGTGGAACGGCGCCGCCTGCCACGGGAGTACAGGCGTTCCGGGTGAGGGAGCGGAGCCGGGCAGGGACGCGAGTGCGGCGGCCGTCTCGCGGCAGCGCCTTCGGTCCCGCCACAGCGGTCGGCGGGGGACCACCAGCCACATCGTGACCAGGCCGCACCAGAGCACTTCCCTGTCAAGTCACCTTGTTGAGTTGTTCAGGGCGCTACGCAGTTCCAGCCCGCAGTGGTGCCATTCGGTGCAGTGCACGGCAGCATCGAGACTGCGAGGGCGGCGGCCGTCGCTTCGACGCCGGGCCGGGCGAACGAAAGGGTGAGCTGCGGCGGAGCATGAAGATCACCAATGCACGGGTCGAACCGGGCGGTCAGATTACTCGACGGTGTCGTGATGTCAGGAGCAGTCGAAGGACGTGCTCTTGGTCTGGAAGAAGCTCATCGGGCCGGTGCGGACTTTGCCGGTCGCGGGACTGTCAGGGATGTGGTGGGTGAGACCACTCGAAGGAGTTTCCGATGGCCGTGGGCAAGCGTCCCCTGATGGGGTCGGATTCGCGGGATCC